>CAYROJ010000090.1:0-6162 GCA_964425865.1 uncultured Oscillospiraceae bacterium
TACCTTTGGGATCTTGAACTTCAAAAAGTGTTGCACTTAGTTTGACAAATCACTGATGATGTTTCACGTGAAACATTATAAAAAAATACCGCCCGGTCGGGCGGTATTTTTTTCATTTTACTTGGAGCCTACACCCATCAAGATCTTTGCCAGATCCGAATTCTGATCCAGAATGATGGTCTTATTGTCGCCGGTCAAGCTGGCTTTCAGCGCATCCAGCGCAAGGATAAACTCGTAAAACTCCTGTTTGTCCTCGCTATCGTAGGCCTCTGCCAGCATCTGCATATAAGTGGCTTCGCCTTCGGCTTCCAGCTTAGCAGCATTTGCCTTGGCGTTGGAAACCAGGATATTCACCTGCTTATCCACATCATTGCGGATGATGGAGGCTTCATAATTACCGTCGGCGGTGTATTTTTCTGCCATCTGGTTCCGCTCAGAGATCATACGGGTGTAAACAGCGTTCAAATTGGAGTCGGGCAGGTCAAACCGCTTGATTTTCACATCTTCCACTTTGATGCCGTAGGATGCGGCAAAAGCATCCACCGTAGCGGTGATCCCTTCATAAATGTCGTTACGCTCGCCGCCGGGGTTTTGATTAATAATGTCCGACTGCTTCAGTGTACCCATGGCATTTTTCAAGGCGCTGTAAGTGATTGCATCCAGACGATCCTCCGCAACAGAGGTAGAACCCAGTGTCCGATAGAATTTCTGTGCATCGGAAATAGACCAGAGAATGTAGCAGTCCACGGTCATATTCTGTTTATCCAAAGTGGTCACTTCGGAAGGGGGAATATCATACAGCTGCGTAGCCTTGGAGAAATATTTCACAGTATCCACAAAAGGAACCTTGAAGTGAATACCGGGGGTGCCTGTGGTATTGACGATCTCGGAAAAGCGGAAGGTACAGGCGTACTGATCTTCCCGAACCGTATAGATGCTTCCAAAGGCAGCCACCACCAGAACCAGAGCAATAATGGCGATAAAAACTGTTTTTTTCATAGGTTAATTCCCTCCCATCAGAGAGTCCAGAGGCAGCAGCATATTCATGCTGTCACCGGAACCGGTGTTGATATAGACCTTTACGCCGGGCAGGATCTGGGAGATGGCCTCATAATACATCCGGGAAAGGGTAATATCGGGGTTGAGCTTATATTCTTCATACATGGCTTTAAACATGGCCACCGCTTCCGTAGCTTCATTGATTCGCTTCTGCTTCAAATATTCCGCATTTTGCAGCAGCTTGTCTGCTTCTGCCTGAGCATTGGGCAGCTGGGCATTTTGATAGGCCTTGGCATTATTGACCACGGCTTCAGCCTGCTGTTTGGCTGTCTCAACAGCCTTAAATGCCTCGATAACATCCTTCGTAGGTGGCTCTGCATCCTGAATACGAACTTCCACCAGAGTCAGGCCAATGTCATACTCGCTAAGGATCTGTGCAACCAGATCTTTTACCTGCATTTGAATATTTTCCTTGCCATCGGTGAGCACAGCATCCACAGTGGCAGAGCCTACCACATTACGAACCTGACTCTGGATCAGATTTTTCAGGATCAGTTCCGGCTCATTGGAGGAAAACAGGTACTGGACCGGGTCAGAGATCCGATATTCCACGAAGAAATCCACATTGACGATGTTATAATCGCCGGTGATCATGGAGCTTTCGTCCTCATTGTAAATATCAGAGCCGGTTTTGTTCTTCACATATCCCAGCTCGATCTTCTGGTAGACATTCACATCCACCTTATAAACCTGCTGGATACCGAAGGGCAGCTTAAAGTGCAGACCCGGATCTACGGTGTCTGTCACCTGTCCAAAGGTGGTCACCACCCCCTGCTGCTTATCGTCAATGGTGTAAAAGCAGGTCATAGCGCCCACGATCAAAACCACCGCCAGCAGACCGACCATGAAATATCGGCTGATTTTCCCGGGATTGAGGGTCTTTTTCGGGGGTTGGGGCGTTTGGTTGCCGTTATTGGGCACCCATTGATAGGTTCCGTCTTGTTCCATAGTAAATTCTCCTTATTGTAATGTATCACAGCTCAGACAGCATCCGCTCCGCCTGCTTCTGCAATTTAGCCGCAGACCAGGCCACCAGCATGATCCGCAACACTTTTTCAACTTTCTCCCGAGCACCCGGGAACGGCTCATAGTAATCTGCCAATTCGTGTTCGATGATCTGCTTCCATTCCTCCTGGGAATTTCCATCTACCAGCTGGGCTGCCAAATGGACAAAGAGGAAGTAGAGCTTTGCGTCATCAATAATATCGTCCGAAGCATCGTCCAATTCGCCGTTAACATAGCTGATCAGACCTGTGATTTTTTCCATGGGCAGGGCACTTTTCAGCATATTGATGGTGGTGATCCGACACAACTGATTCATATTGTACCGCTTGCGATCCGGAGCAGGCAGAAACTCCCGCTTGACCCAGTTCTGAATGGTGTAGGGTTCCAGCCCGGTAATGGCAGAAACCTGACTGAGCACGATACCGCCGCCCAGGAACATGGCAGAAAACTGCTGTTCAATAAATTTCGCATCCTCTCTTTTAATAGAAAGGGTGGTTCCGGGAACTGTCCAATTCATATATTCTCGCCTCCTTTTGAGATAATCGGATTATATCACATGGTCATTTGATTGTCAATAGCGTTGCGAAATATTCAGAAAAAATACATATTTTAATTTTCCTCTTTACGAAACCTAAAAAAGGGTGTATAATGGCATAGATTAGGAGGTGAAGCCATGAATTGCATCCGATGTGGCAAGGAAACCGAAGAAAATCAAGTATTTTGTAAGGAATGTCTGCAAGATATGGAGCGGCACCCTGTCAGTGCAGGAACCCCCATTCAGCTGCCAAACCGTGAAAATCGTGGCCCAACCAAACGGTCCAGCTTCCGTGTAGCTGCCAGTAAATGGGAAAATCAGATTTTCCGGCTGAAATATACCATTGTTTGGCTGATCATTCTGATTATTCTTTTGGTCGCAGCACTGGCGCTGTGTGTTTGCATCATGCTGCACATTACCCCCAGCTGGATGAACGATCTGCTGAGCAGAACCAGCTTTCAATCTGTGCTCAACAACACAGTTCCGTAAAAATGTTTCACGTGAAACATTTTTAGACATTTTTCGCATCCGGATGTTTCACATGAAACATTCGCCAACAAAACATAGAAAAGGAGGCGGATTATGGGAAAAACCATTGCCGTCGTCAACCAGAAAGGCGGCGTTGGCAAAACCACCACTGCCGTCAACTTGACCGCCGCCTTGACCGAATTGGGTCTAAAAGTTTTGATCTGTGACTTTGACCCTCAGGCCAATGCAACCTCCGGATTTGGAATTGACAAAAAGAAAACGAAAAATACCATCTATGATGTGCTCATCAATAATGTGCCGGTAACGGAGGCCATCGTATCCACCAAATTTGGTGATGTGCTGCCTTCATCCCCCAATCTGGCCGGTGCAGCCGTGGAGCTGCTGTACACCGAGGGTCGGGAGCATCAATTGGAAAATGTGATGAAACCCATCAAGGATAGCTATGATGTTATTTTGATCGACTGCCCCCCGTCATTGGAAATGCTAACACTGAATTCCCTGGCCGCAGCAGACAGCATTCTGGTGCCAGTCCAGTGCGAATACTACGCACTGGAAGGTCTTTCCGACCTGATGAGCACCCTGCGGATGGTAAAAAAGCGGATCAACCCCAAGCTGGACATCTTTGCCGTGGCTCTGACCATGTTTGATGGCAGAACCAATTTCTCCACCCAGGTGGCACAGGAAGTGCGCCGTCACTTTCCCGGTAAAGTGTTCGCAACCGTTATTCCCAGAAACATTCGCCTTTCTGAAGCACCCAGCCACGGTCTTCCCGTGACTGCCTACGACCGTTCCAGCAAAGGCGCCATTGCTTACCGGGAAATGGCCAAGGAAATCAAGGAAAAACTTTAAGAAAGGACAGGTGAAATCGATGTCTAGTAAAGGACTGGGCAAGGGTCTGAGTGCTCTGCTCGGCGACTTTGATGAACCCGCCAACGATAGCCCCTATCAGAAGCTACCCCTGCACAAGGTAGAACCCAATCCCAACCAGCCCCGCCGGGATTTTGATGAAGAAGAGCTTCAGGCTCTGTCAGAATCCATTGCCCTGCACGGCATTATCCAGCCTTTGACCGTTCGGGAAACCGGCAACGGCTACTATCAGATCATCGCCGGTGAACGCCGGTGGAGAGCTGCCCGGATGGCCAATCTGGAAGAAGTTCCCGTGGTGGTGGTAGAAGCCGACGACAAGAAGGCCATGGAGCTGGCGCTGATCGAAAACCTCCAGCGTCAGGACTTAAACCCTGTGGAAGAAGCCCTGGGCTACCAAACTTTGATGGATGAATACGGCCTGACCCAGGAAGAGGCAGCCGGACGGGTGGGTAAATCCCGGCCTACGGTCACCAATTCTCTGCGTCTTTTAAATCTGTGTCCCCAGGTTTTGGAGAAGGTACGCAACGGAGAGCTGTCCGCCGGACACGCCCGGGCCGTGCTGACCTTGAAAAGTGAAAAGCAGCAACAGCAGGCCACACAAAAAATCATCGCTCTGGGACTTTCCGTCCGTCAGGCGGAGCTTCTGTGCAAGAACATGACCAGAGAGAAGGCGGAGTTGCCTTTTATTCCCTTGAAAGTGGATTATATCGGCGAATGCGAAAAATCTCTGAGCAAGCATCTGGGTCGTGGTGTCAAGATCATCAACGGCAAACGCAAGGGCAAGTTTGAACTGGAATTTTATGGAGCGGAGGACCTGGAAAATCTTCTGTCCGCTCTGATGACATTAAAGAAATAAGGAGAAAAACAAAATGGAAAAGAAACTGTATAAGAGCAATACCGACAAGAAGATCTGTGGTGTCTGCGGCGGCATCGCCAAGTATTTTGGCATCGATGCCACCATCATTCGTCTGGCCTTCGTCCTGCTGAGCCTGTTCGTCGGCGGCGGCCTGCTGGCTTATATCATCTGCGCTCTGGTCATGTCCAAAGAGCCGGAAAATCTGTAATTTATAAGGAGCATACCATGGAAAAGAAGCTGTACAAGAGCAGCACCGACAAGAAGATCTGCGGTGTCTGCGGCGGTATCGCCAAATACTTTGATATTGACCCCACCATCATCCGTCTGGGCGCTGCTGTGCTGACCGTTATCAGCGTAGGCACCGGTTTGATCGCCTACATCGTGGCTGCCATCGTCATGCCCGAGGAGCCTGGCACGGTGTAAGCGCTCTATATTGGAAATGAGGGATTTATCCCTTCTGATTCCAATTTCTCAACTACTAATTCCCAACAAAACCGAGGTAAAATCATGTTAGATATTCGTAAAATCAAGGAAAATCCCGATGCGGTGAAGGCCGGACTTCGGGCAAAAGAGGTGGACTGCGATGCCACCGTTGACCGCATTCTGGAACTGGATGTGCAGGTTCGTGCCCTGAAGACTGCCACCGAGACCCAGACCGCTGAAAAGAACAAGCTGTCCAAGGAAAACGGCAAGCTCTTCGGTCAGAAGAAGGGTGCTGAAAAGCGTGGAGAAGACACCTCTGCCATCGATGCCCAGATCAACGCCAACATGGAAGCCTCCGTCAAGATCGACGAGGCCATTGCTGACGAGAAGAAGCAGCTGAAGGAGCTGGACGAGCAGCTCTACACCGCCATGCTCAGTCTGCCCAACCTGCCGGATGCCGATCTGCTGCCCGGCGGCAAGGAAAACAATGAGCCTCTGCGCTACATTGGCGAAAAGCACAGCTTTGACTTTGAGCCCAAGCACCATGTGGATCTGTGTGAGGGTCTGGGTCTGATCGACTATGACCGTGGCGTCAAGCTGGCCGGCTCCGGCAACTGGATGTACACCGGCATGGGCGCAAGATTGGAGTGGGCTCTGCTGAATTATTTCATCGACACCCACATTGCCGACGGCTACGAGTTCATTCTGCCGCCTCACATGCTGGAGTACCAGTGCGGTCTGACCGCCGGTCAGTTCCCCAAGTTTGCCGACGAAGTGTTCAAGATCTCCAACCATCCCACGGAGAATGGCACCTTCTATATGCTGCCCACCGCAGAAGCCGCTCTGTGCAGCGTCTACCGTGACGAAATTCTGACCGAGGCCGACCTGCCCCGGAAGATGTTCGCCTACACCCCCTGCTTCCGCCGGG
>CAYROJ010000091.1:0-6068 GCA_964425865.1 uncultured Oscillospiraceae bacterium
TCAGAACTCTTTCTGCTTTTTTGTGGTCTCACATCATTGACAAATGAACATTTTTCTTGTTTCTTCGGCAAATGTCTTGTATAATGAGGGAAAAGGAGTTGATTTCATGGTCATTGGAATTATTGGTGGCGGTGCATCCGGCATGGCAGCTGCTTTGGCAGCGGCAGAAAACCCCAGTGCACAGGTGATCTTGATCGAACGGCAGGCTCGTGTTGGACGGAAGCTCCAGGCTACCGGCAACGGCCGTTGTAATTTAACGAATATAAACAGCAGTGTAGATAGCCTGCATGGTGAAAATGTAGCCTTTGCCAGCTTTGCCATGGAACAGTTTCCCCCGGAAAAGGTGCTGGAATGGTTTTCCTCCTTGGGACTTTTTACGGTTGCAGAAGAAAGCGGACGGGTCTATCCCTATTCTGACCAAGCAAATTCTGTGGTGGATGTTCTGCGTTTTGCCTTGGAAAAGAAGAATATTCAGCTTTTAACTGGGGCTGAGGTTCAAAAAGTGCAGAAAATTAAGGGCGGATTTTCTATAGACCTTGGTTGTGAAAAAATCAATTGTGATAAATTGATCGTGGCCTGCGGCGGCCTGGCAGGGACGAAGCTGGGCGGTTCCATGAGCGGCTATAAGCTGTTGGGCAAGCTGGGACACCATTGCACAAAACTGCGCCCGGCGCTGGTGCAGCTGAAATCCTCCTGGAATGGTTGTGCCAGCCTGAAAGGTGTCCGTGCTAACTGCAAGGCAGAAATTTGGCATGAAGGAAAGTTGTTTTCGGCATCAGAAGGAGAGTTGCAATTTACGGAGTATGGACTTTCCGGCCCTGTAATGTTTGAAATCTCCCGGGATGCCTGCCAGGGAAGCGGAGAATGGCTCTGTAAATTAGACTTTCTTCCAAATATTGATGGAAAAATCCTGATTTCGGAACTGAAACGGAGAAAAAATACAGATCTGCCCACCGATGAATTGCTGACCGGTATTCTGCATAACCGTTTGGGCAGAGTGCTGGTGAAGATGGCAGGGGTATCTTGCGGTCATGCCATTCGGGATTTATCGGACGAAGAGCTGCAGGAGGTCTGCAATACCGTCAAGGGGTTTGAAGTCAGCTTGACCGAGCCTTTGGGAATGGATGCTGCGCAAGTCACCGCCGGAGGTGTTTTGACCGACGAATTTGAGCCGGCTACCATGGAAAGTAAGATCCTGCCGGGACTCTTTGCCTGCGGAGAAGTGCTGGATATAGATGGTGATTGCGGCGGCCATAATTTACAGTGGGCCTGGGCTTCCGGCCGCTTAGCTGGATCGTCCGCCGGAAAGGAAAGTATATGATCAGAATTCGAGAAATCGCCCTGCTGCCGGAGCATAATCCGGCGCAGCTGGGGTTTGAAGCTGCCAGACTTTTGAAGGTGGCCAATTCCAAAGTGCGGCAGATCAAAATTGTTCGCCGCAGCATAGATGCCCGCAAAAAGCCGGATGTAAAGGTGGTCTACACCATCGATGTGGCAGTGGAGGGCAATGAAAATAAAATTATCAAGCAATCCGGCTGTAAGCGAGCTTCCGTTGCGCCCATTTCCTATTACAAGGTGCCCAAAACCACGGCAACGCCCCAAAATCGCCCTGTGGTGGTAGGCTTTGGGCCTGCGGGGATGTTTGCTGCGCTGATTTTGGCCAAAGCCGGACTTCGCCCGCTGGTTTTGGAGCGGGGAGAGGATGCCCGGAGCCGCCACGAAAAGGTGGAAAAATTCTTTGCCACCGGGGAACTGGATCCCCGGAGCAATGTTCAATTCGGCGAAGGCGGCGCCGGTACTTTTTCCGATGGAAAGCTGAATACCGGGGTCAATAATCCAAGAATTGGCTGGATCTTGGAGCGTTTCGTAGAATTTGGTGCTGCAGAGGACATCCTGTTCGATGCCAAACCCCATGTAGGTACTGATGTGCTGCTGACTGTTGTACAAAATTTGCGAAAAGAAATCATTCGTCTGGGCGGAGAGGTTCGATTTAATACCTGTTTGACGGATATTCAATGCGAAAACGGTGCGGTTAAAGCTGCAGTAACAGAGGAGGGAGAGCTGATTCCCTGCGATCATCTGATATTGGCTGTGGGGCACAGCGCCAGAGATACCTTTGAAATGCTTCACAGCAAAGATATTCCTATGGAGCGAAAGCCCTTCGCCATGGGGGTGCGGGTCGAGCATCCACAGCAAATGGTGGACATGGCGCAATACGGAACTGTCAACCACCGGTTGCCCCCGGCGGATTATAAGCTGGTGAAGCACTTGGATGATGCCACAGTTTACACCTTCTGTATGTGCCCCGGCGGTTATGTGGTCGCTGCGGCCTCGGAAAAAGGTGGCGTTGTTACCAACGGTATGAGTTATGCCGACCGGGCAGGGGAAAATGCCAATGCAGCCCTGCTCGTAACCATTCGCCCGGAAGATGTCCCCATGGATGGGGTGCTGGGAGGAATGTACTGGCAGCGCCAAATTGAGCAGAGATGTTACGAAATTAGTGGGAATTACCAGGCTCCTGCCCAAAAAGTTGGAGATTTTCTGAAAAAGCAACCGTCGGTTGCTCACGGTGATGTGTTGCCAACATACAAGCCCGGTGTCTACTGGTGTGATCTGCATGATTGCTTGCCTGCAAGAATTACGGATGCTATTGAAAATGCTTTGCCGCAGCTGGATGGTAATCTGAAAGGATTTGCAAGTGCAGATGCAGTTCTGACTGCACCGGAAACCAGAAGCTCTTCTCCTGTGCGTATCGTTCGTGACGATCGTCGTCAGTCTACCGCTTTGCGTGGCCTGTACCCCACAGGAGAGGGAGCAGGCTATGCCGGCGGCATCATGTCTGCCGCCATCGACGGCATGGAGGCTGCAGAGGCGATCATCGCCTCTTATAATTGAAAAATGGATAGCTAAAAGTGCCTGTTGCAGATTGCAACAGGCACTTTTTCTTTAAATCAGATAGTCTTTCAAAAAGTAGAGAACGATCAAGTGGGCAATAAACATCAGCGGAATACCGATGGAAAACTGTTTATGCAGGGTCTTGTGCCGCAGCAAATACATTCCCAGCAAGCCGCCCAGACTGCCCCCAATTGCACTGACGCCCAGAAGAGTACGCTCTCGAATTCGCCAGCGTTTTTTCTTTGCTTTTTGTTTGTCGATAAGCATAAGCAGGAAAGAGAGTGCATTGATTATACAGAGGTAGAGCAAAAGTATTTTCATGTTCAAAAAATCCTTTCTGGAGGGGTAAAATGAAAAAATTATCCGTGATTTTGGTGCTGTGTCTCGGTTTGGCTGGCTGCGGCACAGAGGAAGTCTTTGAAACGCTGGGACAGATCCAGCATGAGATGGATCTGGCACCGGCAATGGGCTCTGTGCAGCTTGTTTTGCCGGAGTCGGCATCCAAAGATGTGTTCTCTTCGGATGGCAATACCATGTACGACTGCGGCAATTATACCCTTATGTTGCAAACCCTGTCTTCCGGTGACCTGTCTCGAACGGTGCAGAGCCTTTCCGGATTTTCCCTTGACAAGCTGACCGTGATGGAAAGCCAGGCAGGGAAGTATAAACGCTATGAATGGGTCTGGACAGCAGTCGGAGAAGGAAGCGATGTGCTATGCCGTGCAGCAGTATTGGATGACGGGAATTATCACTATTGCCTGTGTGCTATGACAGCTGCCGCTAATGTTGGTAAATTGCAAAACGAATGGAATGAGGTGTTTGGCACCTTCACACTTTCTTGATTATAGCATAGAAACCGATGAATGGGAAGGGAAATTTTAGTGGAGGTGGGCTTATGTGCAGACGAAATCAGCTGCTGGGAATTGGGCTGCTGGGCTTTGGGTTAGGACTTTTGGCTGCTGGACTGTTTGAATCTGTATTCTTTTGCGGCTGCGTGGGGATTGGATTTCTTGTGGTGGGTGTGATCGTCCTTCAGAAAAAATAGTGGACATAAACTTGTCCCATGACGAATAAAATATACCAGAATGGAAAAAGGAGTGGATGCAAGTGCAATGGAATAACAAATCCTGTCCATATATGAAAACAGTGCTTAGACAGGTTCAAAATCTGGAACAAAGTCAGGAATTGCGGCTGCCGGAGGAAATGCCTGACATCGGCCGGGTGCTTTGCGCCTGGGGACAAAGCATGATCCGCAGTAAGCAGTGGCGTAACGACAGCATGAGTGTTTCCGGGGGGGTCAGTGCCACGGTGATGTATCTGCCGGAGGATGGTTCGTTCCCAAGAACAATGGAAGTGTGGATCCCGTTTCTCGTCAAGTGGAGTTTGCCACAGACTCAGCGGGAGGGAGCCATGCGTGTTCAATGCCTGTTAAAAAGTCTGGATGCCCGGACGCTATCTGCCCGAAAGATGATGGCAAGAGCCAGCATCAGTATTCTGGGGGAAGCGTTGGAGCCGACGGAAGTGCAGATCTATTCTCCCGGTGAATTGCCGGAGGGAGTGGAAGTGCTGACCAATACTTACCCAGCTATGCTCCCGAGAGAAGCCGGAGAAAAGGCGTTTTCTTTCGAAGATGATGTGCCGGTGCCCAATGTGAAAAAGTGGGTCAGTTGGCGCTTAAACCCACAAATTACAGACCAAAGTGTGGTTGGAAATCGGGCAGTGGTTCGTGGAAATGGGCAACTGGAATATGTGTATATGGATGAAGAGGGGGCGCTCCACAGCGGCCAGTACAGTGTACCTTTTGCACAGTTTCTGGACCTGGATCGGGAGTATGACCGGGATGCGTCTGTGGATGTGATGCTGGATATATCAAATCTGGAAGCGGATGGAACAGAAGAGGGCGCTCATGTTCAGTGCAGTGTAACTGCACAGTATGTTGTATGGGACAGAACGCTTCTGGAAGTGGCAGAGGATGCATATTGCCCCATGGGAAGTGTAGAAGTCTCCACGGAAAATCTGCTTTTGCCGATGGAACTGGACAACCGGGAGGAAAGTGTAGATATTCAAAGCCAGTTCCGGGATGGAAAAGTGGTGGATGTCACCTTCCTGCCTGAGCAGCCTACCCAGTTCCGTGAGGGAGAAACGGTGTGTGTTAGCCTGAACGGTTCGTTTCAGATCCTATACGAGGATATGGAGGGTAATTTACAGGCGACTGTTGAAAACTGGTCAGAGGAAAAGAATTTGCCGGCTGCGCCGGATACGCAATTCAATGCTACAATCCGGGAGACCGATGTGCAGGACTCCGGGATGCGTGCCCGCATAAAATTGGGCCTTCAAACACGGGCAAATCAAGAGATCACTATGATTACAGGCTTGACAGTCGGAGAGCGGATGCAGCCTGACGATGATCGCCCGACGCTGATCTTGCGGCGGATGGATGCAGACTCTTTGTGGGAACTGGCGAAAAACAGCGGCTCGACAATGGACGCCATCCGCAAGGCCAACGGACTGACCCAGGAACCGGAACGGGGACAAATGCTGCTCATTCCCATCAGCTGATTTGATATGCACCCCAAAAGTTAGACGCTTTTGGGGTGCATATCATTTTCGGGGCGTGTAAAAACCATAAAAGATATGATGCTGTTTTCAGGTTGAGATGTGAACGCTCATGGCCGATGGCATATTCACACTCCGTCGGGGAAGGCTATGCAGCTGAGGACTTTACCACGGCCTAAAAAGTGTCCTACGGACACTTTTCTGAACGGCCTTTCGGCTCCTTCCGGGCAAAATAAAAGGGAGGCATAGGGAGACACTCCGTAAGGAAGTTGTCTCCCTTAGGCTTTTGTAATCAGTCAGAATGATTGAATTGTAGGTAAAATCAATTATATTGGAGGATTACAAAATGAAACAGCATTACACAGATGAAAGAACAGGTATCCGCTACACCTTGCAAGGTGATTATTATTTGCCCGACCTTGCATTACTCGCCGAAGACAAGCAGGAAAACATCGGCGTTTGGGGTATGCGGCACAAACGGTTTTTGAAAGAAAATCACCGTGTTTTATATACCAACCTAATGACTTCGGGAAAACTTACAGCATATGCCATTTCTCAAACGATTTCCAACCCAGAAACAGGCTTATGCGCCTTTGGCTGATCTACACTCAGCCCTT
>CAYROJ010000092.1:0-6021 GCA_964425865.1 uncultured Oscillospiraceae bacterium
AGCGTGCCATCGAAAACTCCAAGCGCAAGCTCAACAAGGATATGTCCATCACCGAGTTCCGCAACGCCTGCTCCGACTTCGCAGAAGATTTTATCCAGAAGCAGATGGGTGGCTTTAAGCGGCTGGGCGTTGTGGGCGACTGGGAGCATCCCTATCGCACCATGGACCGTCATTTTGAAGCCCAGGAAGTAAAAGTCTTTGGCCGGATGTTTGACAAGGGTTATATCTACAAGGGCTTGAAGCCTGTCACCTGGTGTCCCTTCTGCGCCACCGCTGTGGCAGAAGCCGATATTGAGTACCAGGATGATCCCTGTACTTCTGTGTATGTAAAATTTGCCATGAAGGACGATCAGGGCAAACTGTCCCAGTTCGACCTTTCCAAAACCTTCTTCGTCATCTGGACTACCACCATCTGGACTCTGCCCGGCAACATGGCCATCTGCCTGCACCCCCGGGACAGCTATGTGCTGGTCAAGGCCGAAAACGGCGAGACCTATATCATGGCAGAAGCTCTGATGGAAAAGACCATGAAAATGGGTGGCTTTGAAAACTATGAGGTGCTGGCCTCCTATCCCGGCAGCTTCTTCGAGAATATGCTGGCACAGCATCCCTTCATTGATAAGACCTCCAGACTTGTCAATGCTGAATATGTCACCATGGACTCCGGTACAGGCTGTGTCCACACGGCTCCCGGCTTCGGTGCTGACGACTATCAGACCTGTATGCGCTACGGCATGGATCTGGTCGTTCCTGTGGATGACTATGGCCGCCATACCGACTACGCCGGCAAGTATCAGGGTCTGAAGACTGAAGAGTCCAACCCCATCATTTTGGCCGATATGCAGGAAAGCGGCGCACTGTTTGCTTCTGAGCACATTGTCCACTCCTATCCCCACCATGACCGCTGCAAGAAGCCGGTTATCTTCCGTGCTACCCCCCAGTGGTTCTGCTCTGTGGAGTCTTTCAAGGATCAGGCTGTGGCTGCCATTGAAAATGTTCAGTGGTATCCTGCCTGGGGCGAAGACCGGATGACCAGCATGATCCGGGAGCGTGCTGACTGGTGTATCTCCCGTCAGCGTCGCTGGGGTCTGCCCATCCCCGTGTTCTACTGCAAGGACTGCGGCAAACCCGTTTCCACCCCCGACTCCATTGCTAAGATTTCCACTCTGTTCGACGAGCATGGCTCCAACATCTGGTTCGAAAAGGACGCCATGGAGCTTGTCCCCGACGGCTTCACCTGCCCCCACTGCGGCGGCAAGGCCTTCGACAAGGAGAAGGACACCCTGGACTGCTGGTTTGACTCCGGCTCCACCCACTTTGCCTCTCTGATGCACCGCACCCCCGAGCTGTGGCCTGCCGATGTCTATCTGGAGGGTGCTGACCAGTACCGTGGTTGGTTCCAGTCCAGCCTTCTGACTTCCGTCGGTGCGCTGGACAAGGGCGCACCCTTCAAGCAGGTTCTGACCCACGGCTGGGTAGTGGACGGTCAGGGCCGTGCCATGCACAAGAGCTTGGGCAACGGCGTTGATCCCGCTGACCTCATTAAGGACTTCGGCGCAGACATCATCCGTCTGTGGGCCGCTTCTTCTGACTACCATGCCGATGTTCGCTGCTCCAAGGAGATCTTCAAGCAGATCGCTCAGAACTATCTGAAGTTCCGCAATACCGCTCGTTACTGTCTGGGCAACCTGGCTGACTTTGACCCCAACACCGATATGGTGGCAGCAGAGAATCTGGAAGAACTGGACAAGTGGGCACTGACCAAGCTGGATACACTGGTGAACGCCTGTAAGAAGGCCTACAACGGCTATGAGTTCCACATTGTCACCCACCTGATCAACGATTTCTGCGTGGTGGAGCTGTCCAGCTTCTATCTGGACATCATCAAGGATCGGCTGTACTGTGAGGAAGCCACCGGCCTGCGCCGCCGCTCCGCACAGACTGCATTGTATCTGATCGTCGATGCCATGGCAAAGGTTTTCGCCCCCATCCTGGCTTTCACCTGTGATGAGATCTGGCAAGCTATGCCCCATCTGACCTCCGACGACCAGCGCAATATCTTGCTCAACCAGATGCCCCAGTCTTTTGATGCTTACAAGCTGGACGAGGCTACCATGGAGAAATGGGAAACCATTGTCAAGCTTCGTCAGGATGTAAATGGTGTGCTGGAAAAGGCTCGTGCAGATAAGCGAATTGGTAAAGCTCTGGAAGCTCATGTAACACTGGAAACTGCAGACGAGAATTTGAAGACCGCTTGCAAGGGTCTGAATCTGGCCGAGATCTGCATTGTATCCGCTGTTGACTGGACTGCCGCTGAGGAAGGTGCCGAGGTTGGCAATGGCGAGAACTTCCCTGCCCTAACCATCGGTGTGTCCGAGGCTAAGGGTGAAAAGTGCCCCCGTTGCTGGATGCACTCTTTGCAGGCCAATGCAGAAGGCCTGTGTCCCCGCTGTGCTTCTGTTATTTCCAAACTGGACATCGAATTCTAAAGCCACACAAAGGGCACCTGACAAAATGCAGGTGCCCTTTTTGTTCATTTCGCACAGAAGAATTTTGTTGCACCGGAACATCTTTGGCTGTATAATAGTGGGTGGAATTAAAATAAAAAGGAGTTTATACCATGTCTCAACAAATGATGGATGCTCTTGTAAAAACAGAGGCAGGCGTTGGCCTGACTCTTATGAAAATGCCTGTTCCTGTGGCAGGTCCCGGTGAAGTACTCATTAAGGTGCATAAAACCGCCATCTGCGGCACAGATGTTCACATTTATAACTGGGATCCCTTTGCCCAGCAGCACATTAAGCCCCCTATGATCATTGGCCACGAATATGTGGGTGAGATTGCCGCTTTGGGCGACGGTGTCACCGGCTTCCATGTTGGCCAGCGCGTCAGCGGTGAAGGACATATCACCTGCGGCCACTGCCGCAACTGTCACAACGGCAACATCCAGTGGTGCAAGGACACCGTTGGTGTGGGCGTTGACCGGGACGGCGCATTCGCTGAGTATCTGGTGATCCCTGCATCCAATGTCATCGCCATTGACGAGAGCCTGGATGAGGAAGTGGTCTCCTTCTTTGATGCCTTTGGCAACGCCACCCACACTGCCCTGATGTGGAATTTGGTTGGCGAAGATGTGCTGATCACCGGCGCAGGCCCCATTGGCATTATGGCCGCTGGCATCTGCAAATACGCCGGTGCACGCCGTGTGGTCATCACCGATTTGAACGACTACCGTCTGGATCTGGCTCGTAAAATGGGCGTAGATGCTGCTGTCAACACCGGCCGGGAGGATCTGGAAGAGGTCATGCGCCAGCTTCACATTGTCGAAGGCTTTGATGTCGGTCTGGAAATGAGCGGCAACGGCCATGCGTTCAACCAGTTGCTCTCCGTCATGCGCACCGGCGGTAAGGTGAGCCTGCTGGGTCTGGGCAACAAGCCTGTCACTGTGGACATGAACTACATTATCGGCAAGGGTCTGACTCTGCAAGGCATTTACGGCCGCAAGATGGACAACTGGCACCAGATGAGCTATATGGTACAGGGCGGTCTGGACATGACCCCTGTTATCACCCACCGTTTCCACTACACCGACTTCCAGAAGGGCTTTGATGCCATGATGAGCGGAATGTCCGGCAAGGTCGTACTGGACTGGACCACCAAGAAGGAGGAAAAATAAATGAAATCCGCACTGAATGCTATTAACGCCGAGCTGGACGCCATTCGTGAAGCCGGTACTTGGAGAGAAGAGCGGATCATCACCACTCCCCAGTATTCCCGGATCGACACCACCGCTAAGCCCGGTGTGGTCAACTTCTGCGCAAACAACTATCTGGGTCTTTCCACCCACCCCGAGCTGATCGAGGCTGCCAAGGAAAGCTACGACAAATGGGGCTTTGGCCTGTCCTCCGTCCGCTTTATCTGCGGCACGCAAGCTATCCACAAGGATCTGGAAGCAAAAATCTCCAAATTTGTGGGCATGGACGATGCCATTTTGTACTCCTCCTGCTTCGATGCCAACGGTGGTCTGTTTGAGACCCTGCTGGGCACTGAGGATGCTGTCATTTCCGACGAACTGAACCACGCCTCCATCATTGACGGCGTTCGTCTGTGCAAGGCCAAGCGCTATCGCTATAAGAACAACAACATGGAAGCCCTAAGAGAATGCCTGGTGGATGCCCGCAACTCCGGCTGCAAAAAGATCGTCATCGCCACCGACGGTGTGTTCTCCATGGACGGCTACATTGCAAACCTGCAGGGAATTTGCGATCTGGCTGACGAATTTGATGCTCTCGTCATGGTGGACGACAGCCACGCTGTTGGCTTCATGGGCGAGCATGGCCGTGGCACCCCCGAATACTGCGGTGTCATGGATCGGGTGGATATCATCACCGGCACCTTCGGCAAGGCACTGGGCGGTGCTTCCGGCGGCTATACCGCTGCCCGTCAGCCCATCGTTGACCTGCTGCGCCAGCGCAGCCGCCCCTATCTGTTCTCCAATACCGTAGCACCGGCCATCTGCGCTGCCACCATCCGCACCATTGAGCTGCTAGAGCAGTCCACTGCCCTGCGTGATAAAGTCCACGAAAACGCTCGCTACTTCCGTGCCGAAATGGAAAAGCTGGGCTTCGACCTGCTGCCCGGTGAGCACCCCATCGTGCCCGTGATGCTGTACGATCCCAAGGTTGCCCACGAGTTCTCCCGCCGGATGCTGGAGAAGGGCGTGTATGTGGTCGCCTTCTGCTACCCGGTGGTGCCCAAGGGAAAGGATCGGATCCGCACCCAGATCTCTGCCGGACACACCAAGGAAGATATTGACTTCGCCGTTCGCTGCTTCAAGGAAGTCAAGGAAGAAATGGGCCTGAAGTAAATAACAAAGGGAGAAGCCATAAGGCTTCCCCCTTTTTACATCAATAATGCCAGAATTTCCTCTTCAGAAAATTTGACACCCATATTTTCAGCCGCTTTGCGCCACTGGCTTTCGTCCCTTGGATCAGCCATCTGTTTTAGAATTTCCAAAGCACATTCTTGCCCGGCGATAATATTTTGCAAGATAGAAACCGCCCACACCGGTGCCATCTGTGCCAGTCCACTTTCAAACTGGGCATGGACTATCGCCGCCAAATCATAGTCCACCTGCCGCAAAATGGGCTGGATCTTTCCACTTTCAAATTGCAGCAGTGCATAACAGGCTCGGCGATCCCCATTCTGTGAAACCCCCACCGAACCAGGGTTTAGGATGGTCTTTCCCTCCTTCTGAGCCAAATATTGCTTGTGGCAATGACCGCAGAGCAGGAAATCATCGGCCATATCCGAAAAAATTGGTGTCAAATTGCTGCTGTTATCGAAATAAAACCGATCATCTTCCTTTCCGGCATGAGCCAGTTCAAAGGGAACGCCATTCAGCTCCACCCTTTTGTAAATGGGCAGTTGTGCAAAAAACGCCAAGTCCTCTCGGCTCAGATTTTGAAAGGTATACAGCAGCGAACCGGATTTTGACCCTTCTGAAAAAGCCATTTCCCCGGCATCATGCTGGAGCATATATCGCTCCCGATTACCTCGCAGACAGATGGTGGGGTATTTTTCTTTTATCCTATAAAGCAAGTCCAGCACTTCCCGTGGCTGGGCAAGATCTGAAACATAGTCCCCCAGAAAAATAAAAAGGTCAACATTTTCCGACATTGCATCATTAACACAGGCTTGAAACGCCGGATAATTAGAATGAATATCGGATAGGATCGCCGCTTTTACACAAGTATAGGATTCCACGAAAGCCCCCCTTTTCCCCTATTATACAAACTCTCCCCCGAATTTGCAACTGCAAAAGAGCCGACCCATTTGGGTCGGCTCTTGGTATGTAAGAGATATTTTAGAAAGCACCCTGCTCCATCATAGCGGTAGCAACCTTCTTGAAGCCAGCGATGTTGGCACCGGCAACCAGGTCGTAACCCAGGCCGTACTCCTCGGCAGCTTCCACGGACATAGCGTGAATGACCTTCATGATGCCCTTCAGCTTCTCGTCCA
>CAYROJ010000093.1:0-5744 GCA_964425865.1 uncultured Oscillospiraceae bacterium
CCTGGGGCACTGCCGTCAATGTGCAGTCCATGGCCTTCGGCAACATGGGTGACGATTGCGGTACCGGCGTTGCCTTCACCCGTGACCCCGCCACCGGCGAGAAGAAGCTGATGGGCGAGTTCCTGACCAATGCGCAGGGCGAAGACGTGGTCGCAGGTGTCCGTACCCCCATGCCCATTGCTGAGATGGCCAATAAGTTCCCCGAAGCTTACAAGCAGTTCGTGGAAGTTTGCTCCATTCTGGAAAACCACTACCACGATATGCAGGATATGGAGTTCACCGTCGAGCACGGCAAGCTGTATATGCTGCAGACCCGTAACGGCAAGCGTACCGCTCAGGCCGCTCTGCAGATCGCAGTTGATCTGGTGGCCGAAGGTCACAAGACCGAGGCTGAGGCCGTTCTGATGATCGACCCCCGTAACCTGGACACCCTGCTGCACCCCCAGTTTGATGCTGCTGCCCTGAAGAGCGCTATGCCCATCGGCCGTGGTCTGGGTGCTTCCCCCGGTGCCGCCTGCGGCCAGATCGTCTTCTCCGCTGAGGATGCTGAGGCTTGGAAGGCAGAGGGCAAGAAGGTCGTTCTGGTTCGTCTGGAGACCTCTCCCGAGGACATCACCGGCATGAAGGCCGCTCAGGGCATCCTGACCGTCCGTGGCGGTATGACTTCCCACGCAGCTGTTGTTGCCCGTGGTATGGGTAAGTGCTGCGTTTCCGGCTGTGGCGAGATCGCCATGGACGAGGAGAACAAGCAGTTCACTCTGGCAGGCAAGACCTACCACGAGGGCGACTGCATCTCCATTGACGGCTCCACCGGTAAGATCTACGACGGTCTGATCCCCACCGTGGACGCTGAGATCTCCGGCAACTTCGGTACCATCATGGGCTGGGCTGACAAGTTCCGTACCCTGAAGGTCCGCACCAACGCCGACACCCCCACCGATGCCAAGAAGGCTCGTGAGCTGGGTGCTGAAGGCATTGGCCTGTGCCGTACCGAGCACATGTTCTTCGAGGCAGAGCGTATCGCCGCTTTCCGTGAGATGATCTGCTCCGACACCGCCGAAGAGCGTGAGGCTGCTCTGGCTAAGATCCTGCCCTACCAGCAGTCCGACTTTGAGAAGCTGTACGAGGCTCTGGAGGGTATGCCCGTCTGTATCCGTTTCCTGGATCCCCCGCTGCATGAGTTTGTGCCCACCACCGAGGAGGACATCGCTCTGCTGGCCAACACCCAGGGCAAGACCGTGGAGCAGATCAAGGCTCTGATTGCTTCCCTGCACGAGTTCAACCCCATGATGGGTCATCGTGGCTGCCGTCTGGCTGTTACCTACCCCGAAATCGCCAAGATGCAGACTGCTGCCGTTATCCGTGCTGCTATCAATGTGAAGAAGGCTCATGCTGACTGGAACATCGTTCCTGAGATCATGATCCCCCTGGTTGGCGATGTGAAGGAGCTGAAGTATGTCAAGGCTGTTGTGGTCGAGACTGCTGACGCTGAGATCGCCAAGGCTGGCGTGGAGCTGAAGTACGAGGTTGGTACCATGATCGAGATCCCCCGTGCCTGCCTGACCGCAGACGAGATCGCTCAGAACGCTGACTTCTTCTGCTTCGGCACCAACGACCTGACTCAGATGACCTACGGCTTCTCCCGTGACGATGCCGGCAAGTTCCTGAGTGCCTACTATGACACCAAGATCTTCGAGAACGATCCCTTCGCAAAGCTGGATCAGACCGGTGTTGGCAAGCTGATGAACATGGCTTGCACGCTGGGCCGTGCCAACAACGATCACCTGCACGTCGGTATCTGCGGCGAGCACGGCGGCGACCCCACATCCGTGGAGTTCTGCCACAAGATCGGTCTGGACTATGTGTCCTGCTCCCCCTTCCGTGTCCCCATCGCTCGTCTGGCCGCTGCACAGGCTGCGATCAAGGGCTAATATCCAATAACTGCAAATCCCCAACTGCGAAAGCAGTTGGGGATTTTGGTTTCTGTCCGAGTTGGGCTCCGGCGCTTCTTTTACGCTTTTTGCAGAACGATCATGCCGAAAATGTGCAATTTTCGGGGGTCCCACTGAAACTCCATGCCGCACCGTTTGGCCGTTTCCGCCACATCCACGCAGTAGGCAGACATACAGCTAAAACGCAGCTGAGGAAATGCGCACGCTTCCCCGGTAGTCATCTTACAAGGCTCGCACAGGGAGCAGCAGCTCCCCCCTGCAACCAATCCGTGATAGCCCATGGTTTTCAGCTTTTCGTTCAGCCGAAGCATAGCATTGTTGTGGGCAGCCTTGCCTTTACCGATAGCCTGCACATCCTGATAGCTTTCAATGGGCCACTGACTTTTCAGCACCAGTGCCTTCTCTCCGGCCAGGATCTTTTGGTGAAGCTGCTCCACGGTTCCGCAGGTCGGCGGGCAGGAATAATTGGCATTATACTGACCACAGCGGTTTTCCTCGCAGAAGGGGCGAAATTTTCCGTCCACAGGCACATCTGCCACATCCAGTATTGCCGCAGTAAAGCCTTCCTCCTGAGCCATTTTTAAAAGTTCCCGATCCATCATAACGCAGACCTCCTTGATTTGGTGCTTCTATTATAGCGATATGCACGAAAATACGCAAGACGGCCTTTCTTTTTTCTCAGCAGAAATTAACATTTTCTTAATGCCTTTTCTTCCATTTCATGGTATACTTCTTTGGTTATTATAAGGAAAAGGAGATATGAAACATGAAAGCAACTTATACCGACCTCAACGGTCGTGAAGAACTGCTGGCTTCCATCACCACCCTGGAAAAGGAACTGGCCGCCAAGACCGGCAAGGAAGTTTCTCTGGTGGCTTACAGCCCTGTCAGCTACGCTTCTTTGAGCGATGACGCTCTGGCCAAGATCACCGAGCTGGAGTCCATCCTGTCCGAGAAGCTGGGCAAGGATGTTGCCCTGGTCGCATTCTCCCTGTAAGAAGCCCAAAATACCCCATCGCCTTGCGAAGCGATGGGGTATTTTCATACATTATTTATAGATTTCCAGGGGCCGCTGCGATAGAACAGCAACGACATCACCGTGGCCACCGTCCAACCAATGGGCCAGGCACACCAAATTCCGGTGGCTCCCAAAACCGTGTTCGACAGCACAAAGGCCAGTGCCACCCGTAAAATCAGATCCGTAAATGTAGCCGCCATGAACTTTTTCATCATTCCGGCGCCCCGCAGAACGCCATCCGTCACCAATTTGGTGGATACCACGAAATAGAACGGCGACAAGATCCGCAGAAATGCCACGCCGCTGCCCACAGCCTTCTGTGTCGGTTCGTCCATAAAGAATTTCATCAGAGAACCGCCAAAGAAGAAATACACCCCCACCAAAGGCAGACAAATGACCCACACCAGTCTGATGCCGGCCCACAGGCCGCTTTTGATCCGGTGGGGCTTTCCTGCCCCCAAATTCTGGGCAGTGCAGTTGGAAACGCCATTGCCCAGAGTCGTAAATGCAGTTGTCGCTACATTGTTCAGCTTCACCGCAGCGCTGTATCCGGCCATCACATCCGTTCCAAAGCCATTGATAACGCTCCGGATCATGATATTGCCCACGGAAATAAAGCTCTGCTGCAAAGTGCTGGGAATGGCGATCACCGCAAAGCGCCCCAGCAATTCCCCGGAAAATACCTGCACACCCTTTTGTGTGGGCAGTTTCCGCAGCCGCAGCATCACCGTCACCACTGCCAGCACACAGCTGACCCCCTGGCAAATAAAGGTCGCCCAGGCCACACCGGCCACCCCCATGCGGAAGGCGGTAACGAAGAGAATGTCCATGCCAATATTGGCCAGCGATGACACCGCCAGAAACAGGAACGGAGTCTTACTGTCACCCAAGGCAGAGAAAATACCTGTTGCAATATTGTAAAAGAACACAAAGGGCAGGCCCCACACATAGATGTCCAGATACAGAGCCGAGTCAGAAAATACTGCTTCGGGCGTGCGGATCAGCCGCAGCAGACTGTTGCAGCCCAGAATTCCCACTGCCATCAGCACCAGACAGACCATTCCGCTGGAGATCATCGCAGTATATACAGCGGTTTTCATTCTGCCATATTCCTTCGCACCGAACAGCTGCGATACCAGCACTGAGCAGCCGATATTACAGCCAAAGGCAAAGGCCAAAAAGATCAGGGTGATCTCATAGCTGTTGCCCACAGCAGCCAGTGCATTCTGGCTGATAAACTTACCCGCCACCCAGCTGTCTGCCAAATTATAAAGCTGCTGAAAAAGGATACTGCCCAACAGCGGCAGGCAGAAGTTCCAAAGCACCGTGGAAGGCTTTCCCACGGTCAAGTCCCGATTCATGCGGTTCCCTTCTTTCTATATCACTGGGCCTCATTATAGTTGTGCTGTGATTTTTTGTCAACCGCTTTTCCTCTACGAAAAGCAGGTAGGAAACAAATGATTTTTGTAAAACTTAATACCTTTTTAATATTTACACCTTTCTTTTTTCAAGATTTCCTTCTAAGATATAGGTAATGTGTTTCATTGTTCATCTTTTTCATTTTTCCTCTCCTCTTTTCTTAAATGCAAAATCCGCAGAAGGCCTCTGCGGATTTTGCATTTTTTCTTTTCTTTGGGGCATTCTAGGCTTTGAGGTGAGCTTATTGTTATTATCTTACATTCGTACGATCATCCTTTATCTGATCCTCATTGCAGTGGTGCGGCTCATGGGTAAGCGACAGCTCGGACAAATGGAGCCCACAGAATTTGTTGTGACCATGCTGGTGGCCAATCTTGCCGCCATCCCCATGCAGGACGGAGGCATCCCCCTGTTGTCCGGCCTGGTTCCCATTTTGACCGTGCTGGGCATGGGGCTGATTCTATCCTTTCTATCCATGCGGTTCGTTAAGATCCGGCGGTGGCTGTGCGGCAAGCCCGTGGTTCTGATTGAAAACGGCAAGATCATTCAGGACAACCTGCGCCGCACCTCCATTACTATGGACGAGCTGACCGGCCATCTCCGGGAAAAGGATGTATTGCAGATCGACCAGGTGCAGTTTGCCATTTTGGAGACCGACGGAAATTTTTCCGTCTTTCCCTATCCCAAGCACCAGCCGGCCACAGCCAAAGATGCAGGCATTGAGGCCGGAAAGCAATTCTTACCCTACACCATCGTGGAGGACGGGTATCTGTTCAAGGACAATCTGGCCCTGGCCGGTAAGGACGAAGGCTGGGTCACCAGAGTGCTGACAGAAAATCAGGCCAGCCTTGCCAACACCTGGCTTCTGACCGTAGATCGGGCTGACCACATCACCTTTGTGCACAAGGAGGGAATGCCATGAAGCGACTTTGGATCGGCATTGCCATTCTGGCAGTGCTACTTGCAGGCAGTCTCTCCATTTCCTTTGCCATGGAAAAGATCCACCGGCCCATTGCCCGGGATTTGGAGTTAGCCGCCCAAAAGGCGCTGGACGAGGACTGGGAGACCGCTTTGACTCTTTTTCACAAAGCCAATGCCCGGTGGGAAAAGTACCACCGTTTCACCGCCGCCTTTGCCGACCACACCCCCATGGATGAGATGGACACCCTGCTGGAAGAGCTGGAGATCTACGCCAAGCAGCAGGAAAACCCCCACTTTTCCGCTACCTGCGCCCACCTGTACTTTATGGCCACTGCCATCGCCGAGAGCCACAGTGCCAGCTGGTGGAATCTGTTATAGTAAAAAGGGGCTGTAAAAAAAGTCCCAGGTAAACAGCAGGCTGTGCCGCAAGGTAC
>CAYROJ010000094.1:0-5706 GCA_964425865.1 uncultured Oscillospiraceae bacterium
CAGCTACCCTATGTCAGTAATGTTCATATACTGTCTTATTGGAAACTACCGCAAGGCAGCCCCTTTTAATCATTTTTCCGAAACACAAGCAACTTACTGCCAACATAGTTGAAAGCCACCACCAGCACGGAAACCACCAACTTCATAATATTTCCGTTCCAATGCAAAATGTCCGCTGTGACCATCAGCATGATCGTTTCCAACGCACCGGTGGACAACCGCGTGCCTAAAAATTTCACAAGCTCCGGCCAAACTGTTTTGGCAGACCAGTCGTGGCTTTTGAATACAAAAGGCTTATTGGTTAAAAACGCAAAGGTCACAGAAGCCATCCATGCCAGCACATTGCTGACCGTTGCAGATAAACCCAGCAGGTTATAGCATGGCAGATAAACCAGGTAATCCACCACTGTAGTCAATACACCAAAAAATATATACGCAAAAATATCCCAATGGTTTTTGACCAATGATCTGATTTTATCTACCATTATTTTCCTCCAGGATCAAATTCAAGGCTGCATCAATTGCCTTCTGCCGCACCTGTTCCCGGTCACCGGTGAATACAAAATGCTGAAAGGCAGTATGGCGTTCGTCCGCATAACCAATAAAAACCGTTCCGACCGGATTGCCAAATTCATCTCCAGAGGGGCCTGCAAGTCCTGTCACAGACACGGCTATGTCCGCTCCCAATGCTTTTCTGACTCCCTCTGCCATGGCTTTCGCTACCGGGGCCGATACCGCTCCAAAATGCTCCAGCATTTCTTCGGGTACCGCCAAAAGATGGTGCTTTATTTCATTGCAATAGCTGATAATGCCGCCTTTGTACACGCTGGATGCCCCCGGCACAGCGGTCAGCGCAGCGCCGATACCGCCGCCGGTGCAGCTTTCGGCGGTAGCCAGCGTCTTCCCTGCCAGAACATCCAATACCGCTTTACATTTTTTCGTCATGATAACGCACCGTGATCTTTTCCACATTTTCCAGCGCACGCTCGATCAGTGCCTGACGATCCAGCTTCATTTCTGCATGGATCAACTGACCGATGGTGGGCTTGGTCTTGGGATGCTTGGGGGTAAAGACGGTGCAGCAGTCCTCATAAGGCAGGACAGAGGTGTCGAAAGTGCCGATTTTCCGGGAAATGGACACGATTTCTTCCTTATCCATGCCAATCAGCGGCATAAACACAGGAATATCCACCACAGCGCCGGTAACGGTCATGGCTTCCATGGTCTGACTGGCCACCTGCCCCAGATTTTCACCGGTAATAAGTGCACCACAGCCATCACGCTTGGCGATCCGCTGGGAGATCTCCATCATGAAACGACGCATAATGAGGGTAAAGTATTCCTCCGGGCAATTGTCCCGAATCGCTTCCTGAATTTCCGTGAAGGAGACAATATTCACCGTCATACGGCCGGAATACTTGGTCACCAAACGGGCAAGCTCCACCACTTTATCCTTTGCCAGCTGGGAAGTGTAAGGATAAGAGAAGAAATGCACGGATTCGATCTCTACGCCACGCTTGGCGATCATATAAGCCGCCACAGGAGAATCGATACCGCCGGACAACAGGCACATGGCTCTGCCACCCACACCCGTGGGCAGTCCGCCTGCACCAGGCACCGCCGGGCCGTGGACATAGGCCGCCAGATCACGGATCTCAACATACACCGTATATTCCGGCGTATGGACATCTACCTTACAATTAGGATGGGCTTCTGCCACCCGTCCACCGATTTCCTGGGAAATAGCGATGGAAGTCATGGGGAAAGCCTTATCGGAGCGACGGGACTCCACTTTAAAGGAATGGGCAAAGTCAAGATCATCGCCCAAATATTCCTCAATAGCGTTAAAAATGGAGTCCATATTCTTTTCACAGGGACGGCAGCGGCAAATACTGACCACACCAAAGATGCTGCGGCAGGCTTCCCAAGCCCCTTCCACATCAGCCATCTCATCCATAGGCTCTACATAGAGGGTAGACTGCATAATGTACACATCAAAATTACCGTAGGCCTTCAGACGGCGGCGAACATTCTGCCGCAGCTTATTTTCAAACTGGCGCTTATTTGCACCCTTCAGGACGATCTCGCCCAATTTCATCAAAAAAATCTCGTTCATATATATCCTCTTTCTTTATCGGTTTCCCAAATTTACAGCCCGGTACTGAATGGCTTCGGCAATGTGCTGGGGCTGGATGTTTTCGCTGCCATCCAGATCGGCAACGGTTCTTGCCACACGCAAGATCCGATCATAACTGCGGGCGGTCAACCCCATGGCTTCAAAAGCCTGTTTCATCATAGCGGCGCAGGCATCGTCCAGAGCACAGTAAGTACGCATTTCCTCCGGACCCATACGGGCATTACACATCCCTTTTTTACGCTCAAAGCGGATATTTTGAATTTGCCGGGCAGCATCCACCCGCTTCTTGATCTGTGCAGAGGGTTCTGCTTCTGCCCGCGCACGCAGTTCTTCAAAGTGTACCGCCGGTACTTCCACTACAATATCAATTCTATCCAAAAGTGGGCCGGAAATACGGCCACGGTAATCGCTTACAGAACGCTCGGAACAACTACATCGGCCACTGAGATCACCATACCAACCGCACTTACATGGATTCATAGCACAGACCATCATGAATTCCGCCGGATATGTTACCGCGCCGGAAACCCGAGAGATGGTCACTTGCCCATCTTCCAAAGGCTGGCGCATCAGATCCAGCGTATCCTTATGGAATTCCGGTAATTCATCCAAAAACAGGACACCCTTGTGGCTCATGGAGATCTCGCCCGGTTTGGGATTTGTACCGCCGCCCACAAGACCTGCATTGGAAATGGTGTGGTGAGGACTGCGGAAGGGTCGCCGTGTTACCAGCGGTTCTTTGGCGGACAACATCCCCATGACGGAGCAGATCTGGGTGATCTCCAACGACTCTTCCCAGGTCATGTCCGGTAAAATAGAGGGCAAGCGCTTGCTAAGCATGCTTTTGCCCGAGCCCGGAGGGCCAATGAGTAGCACATTATGGCTACCGGCAGCGGCTACTTCCAGCGCACGTTTTACATTCTCCTGCCCCAGCACATCTTTAAAATCCAGGCCAACAACCTCTTGTTTGGTCGGCAACCACAGCGGTTCTTCCGTTAACTGGGTCTCGCCGTTCAGTCCGGCAGCCAACTCCCGAATGTTTCTTATCGGATAGATGGCAGGGCCACGGGCAAGGGTGGCTTCCGGAGCATTTTCCGCCGGAACAAAGAGGGCTTGGATTCCCTCTTTCTTGGCAGCAATGGCCATGGGCAGCACACCGGATACAGGCCGAACCGTTCCGTCCAGTCCCAGCTCGCCAATGAATGCGCTGGTGGATTTGGGACGCCGCACTGCACCGGCAGCGCATAGGATACTCAGCAGAATGGGTAAATCATAGTGGGTGCCTGCTTTTTTCAAATTGGCAGGTGCTAAATTCACAGTGATCCGGCTGACAGGAAAGCTGAGGCCGCTGTTTTTGGCAGCTGCACGGACACGCTCCCGTGCCTCCTTCACTGCTGCATCGGGCAGACCCAAAATGTCGAAACCCGGCAAGCCATTGGAAATATAACATTCGGCCACAACGCCGCTTCCTTGGATACCGTTGATACCCAGGGTATGCACACTGCAAATCATAAAATGTGCCCCTTTCTGCCGATTTTTCAACATTATATCTCATTCTGGACAAAAACACAAGTCCTTTTCTTCCACATCCCACCGATATTGCAAACACATTTGTTCTTGACAAGAAGGCAACTATTTGATATACTTATATCGAATTCAAAAAGGGTGTTGATATTCGCAACCAAAACCCGTCCGTAAATTCGCCAACGACCACTACAAAAGAAAAAGGAGCAAACACTATGTTAAAGAAAGCCATCGCATTGACCTTGATTTTCGCTCTGCTTGCCCCCGCTTCCTCTGCCTTGGCCGCAGCTTGCGAAGAAACCGATCAAGCAGAAACCGCAGCCCCCACCATCGAAGAGATTTTTAACGAATATCATATGAAATCTTTTCAAGAACAATCCACCGGCATTTCCCTGTGCTCCGCCGGAAAAAGTTTAGAAGAAGAAACCGTCGAGGCCCTCAACAACGCCGGATATGAGGCATTCTATATTACCGACTCAAATTATCATGACACAGAGGATTTGCTCCGCATCGATTTCGACGAAATCGGACTCAGCGAATCATACTCGTATATCATCGTTCCTCAAGCTGGTGGCGATACAGATATTAGTACAACTGCAAGTGACACGCTTTTGCCACCACACACTATAATTGACGATTCGAATCTTTCCGGAAGCACATATTATAACGGAAACTGGTATCATCTTAGATACTTTACCATTACATCAGCGGATGATCCAGATTTTCAGGTTGGGGAATCCTACACAAAAAGCAACTCCTATCTTGCAGATACTTTGGGTGATTTGCTCTCATCAACGCTCTCAATAGTCGCTGACGCTGCCACAGATTCTCCCCTTGGAACCATCGCATCATTATTTGCTATCCCTATCGACAATGCCTTACCTGATAACAATTACACTTCAACAACGAGCGGTCAGTTTGTTTTCTATGCAACCACCATATGGACACGGAGATATATAATGGTCTGGGACGACAGTATTGAAGCGTGGAGAACTACTCAATATTCTGTTTATGCCGAATCTCTTATGCAAGCGGTATGTTCAATTTACGATGCCGATACAAACTCCCTATCTCCCTACACATATGCCGAGACCTCATACACATACTCTCGTTACTACAACGACCGATCCCAGTGTGAAATTGATGCTATCGTTTCTTGTATAAGCGGAACGAAATGGTGCGATCGAACTGGCAATATCAAGTATACGTTTAGTGCCATTACCGGCAAGTCTACTGTTCTGTTTACGCACAAAGAACCAACCGGTTTTCATTGAAAGGACTTTTTATGGACAACGTTTCTGTATTCAGACCCAATTACAAACGGACGCTCCTGATCCTCGCTTCTGTCCTGCTCATCATCGGCATTTGCCTGTTCCTTTTCCTCCCCCACTCTACCCCCGTTTCCGTCTCCGTGGCCATGGTCAAGCTGGATGCCGAAGGGAATGCGCTTGGAACCGTCGACTTTGTGATGACCGGCTCGCAGAAGGACTATCTGTTCAGAGGCGGTCGGCTGGATGTCACGTTTTCCGATTTTGAAGGTCTGACTCTTTTGAATAACGGCATTTCTCATCCGGATGGCATGGTCGGAAGGATCTTCAACGATCCGGTCTGTGGTTTCTACTATATCGTTCCCTCCGCTTATAACCCCGAGACAAACAGCCTCCAAGGTGTGGCTCTCGCTTTCTCGGAAGATTATGATTATCTGCTTCTGGCAAATGACACTACCAAAGAATACTATTATGCCTGTGTTAGTGGAAAAGCAACCGCCCAGGAGCTGATCGAATACTTCGCCCCCTTTGGAGTACAGAAATCCCGGCCGGCCAAGTAGGAGAAAATTTAATTTCATATTTTATGATTGCCACCCATTGCCCACAGCAATGGGTGGTTTGTTGTTCTTTTTTCCCGAATGGAATACTTTTATGACTTTACAAAACGGAAATTTAGTGGTATGATATATCCGACAAAAAATGAATACTTTAGGAGGTATTTTATTTTGGCAAGAAAATTTAAGACTATGGACGGCAATACTGCTGCCGCCCACGTTA
>CAYROJ010000095.1:0-5662 GCA_964425865.1 uncultured Oscillospiraceae bacterium
GTTTTACGCAAGGTATTTTTCTGCGGTCGGGAATTGATTTATGGGAGAAATTGTGCTATACTGCTTATAAGATTTTTTGATAAATGAGGTAGAAACTATGGACTATCAAGCATTAGCTGAATTACTGTTTCCCGATGTGACCGAAACCCCTGAGCAGGTGGAAGCTCGCTTCCCCGCTCGTGATCTGCCGGAAGGTGCCGTGGTATCTCGTATGGCTCCCTCTCCCACCGGTTTTGTCCATCTGGGCAATCTGGTGCAGGGCACTATTTCCGAGCGCATGAGCCACCAGAGCGGTGGCGTTCTGTTCCTGCGTGTGGAAGACACCGATGCCAAGCGTGAAGTGCCCGGTGCAGTGGAAGTACTCATTAACACTTTGAAGCACTACGACATTTGCTTCGACGAGGGTGCCACCATCGACGGTGACAACGGCAATTACGGCCCTTACCGCCAGCGCCAGAGAGCGGCTATTTACCATGTTTTTGCCAAGAAGCTGGTGCAGGAGGGCAAGGCCTATCCCTGCTTCTGCACCGAGGAAGAACTGGCTGCTATGCACGAAAAGCAAGAAGCCACCAAGGATAATTTCGGCTACTGGGGCGAATATGCCATCTGGCGCGACCGTAGCTTGGAGGACATCCAGGCACAGATCGCCGCTGGGAAAGAATGGGTGCTCCGCTTCCGCAGCGAAGGTTCTATTGAAAACCAGTTCAAGTTTGACGATCTGGTCAAAGGCAAGCTGACCGTCACCGAAAACAATATCGACCATGTGCTGCTCAAGTCCGACGGCATTCCCACCTATCACTTTGCCCACGCCGTGGACGACCATTTGATGCACACCACCCATGTGGTTCGTGGTGATGAATGGATGGCAACCCTGCCCTTCCACATTCAGCTGTTCAAGGCACTGGGCTTCAAGCTGCCCAAGTATGTCCACATTGGACCGCTGATGAAGATGGACGGCAACTCCAAGCGCAAGCTTTCCAAGCGGAAAGACCCGGAGCTGGCACTGACCTATTACAAGGCCGAAGGCTTCCCCATCGCCGCTGTTCGGGAATATATCATGACCATCCTCAACTCCAACTTTGAGGATTGGCGCAGAGCCAACCCCGATGCCAATATTGACGAATTCAAATTTAGTCCCAAGAAGCTGAACCCGGCCGGTTCCCTGTTTGACTATGCCAAGCTGGTGGATGTTTCCAAGAATGTGATCTCCCGGATGAGCGCCGAGGAGGTATACGAGCAGTTGACCGAATGGGCCAAGGAATTCGATTCGGAATTCGGTGCCAAGCTGGCAGAAAACCGGGAGTATGCTGTTTCAATTCTGGCCATCGGCCGTGGCGGCAAGAAGCCCCGTAAGGATATTGCGGTTTGGAAAGAAGCCAAGGCCTACATGGGCTTCTTCTACGATGAATATTTGGAAACCCCTGTATTCGACGAGAATATCCCTGCTGAAACCGTCCGCACGGTTCTGGAAAAGTTCATGTCCAGCTACGATGCCGCCGACGATGCCAACACCTGGTTTGAAAAGGTCAAGGCCATCACAGAGAGCATTGGCTTCACCTGCGATATGAAGGCTTACAAGGCTGACCCCACCGCCTTCCCCGGCACCGTTGCTGATGTATCCAACATTGTGCGTCTGGCCATCACCGGCAAGACCAATTCCCCAGATCTTTTCACTGTTATGCAGATCTTGGGCAAAGTGCGTTCCTTCCAGCGAATTGAAAAGGCCATGGAAACTCTGTAAAGTAATATCGGGCTTAGGCGCTATGCCTAAGCCCGTTGTTTTATTCCTTGACCAATTCCAGTATGTACCGGTATTCAGAGAAAGCGGTTTCCAAAACATTTTTTTCGCCATCATTGGAAAAGCCAAAGCTGATTTGATTTACGCCATAGTTTTCTTTCTCATTGCCAATATCCAAAATGTATGTCTGCGATGCCCCCATGGCTTGGTTGCATCCAACGATCTGTAACGGCTGATACGCCTTCAACTCTGCCACATACAAATATGCTTCAATCAAAAAATAGCGAAGTTCTCCGCTGTAATCGTTTTCTTTGATGGCATTGATTCCATTTGCCACACTGAATTCTTGTTCAGTGACCTGGCGTAAAACCACCTTCATTTTCGGGATCGCAGTGTTTCCGCTGTCGTTGTTCGACTCATACACGCCTTCTTGAATTGGGGTGGTATTTGGTAAACAGCCCGTCAGAAGGATGCCCATTAAACAGGCGATGATAAGACAAATACTGGTTGCCTTCAATTTCATAGGAAAATCCTCTCCTTTACAGGATATTGCTTTCCTGTCAGTATACCAAGCATCCATCTTTTTGTCAACCAACTTCGTTGCATATTTTCATTGATTTCTTTTGGATTTTATGCTACTATTCTCTCAACTGGAGGTGATACCTATGGCAGAAACTGCTCAAATTCTGGAATATAAGTGTCCCAACTGCGGCGCTGGTCTTCCCTTCAATGAAGACAGCCAGAAAATGACCTGCCAATACTGCGATACCGAGTTTGATTTGGAGGATGTACTGTCCTTCAACGATAAGATTGCCGAAGAAGAGAAAGAAACCATCGACTGGGAATCGGAAACCCAGGCCAGCTGGAGCGAAGAGGAGTCCGACAATTTGCGTCTTTTCAGTTGCCCCTCCTGTTCCGGCGAGCTGCTGACCGACGATGTGACCGCCGCTACCTTCTGTCCCTACTGCGGCAACCCCACTATTTTGCCTGGGCGACTCTCCGGGGGATTACGCCCAGACGGTGTTATTCCCTTTAAGCTGGGCAAGAACGATGCCAAAGAAGCCTTTCTGCGGCTATGCAAAGGAAAGCCACTGCTGCCCAAGTCTTTCACCGAAGAGCAACAGGTGGAAAAAATCACCGGTATGTATGTTCCCTTCTGGCTGTACGATTGCGGCAGCGATTTCTATGGCAGCTATCGGGCCACCCGGGTGCGCCACTGGTCTGACTCCCGATTTAACTACACCAAAACAAGCTATTATCATCTGATACGCCGGGCAAGTGCCGATTTTGAGGGCATTCCCATGGACGGCAGCAAAAAAATGGATGATGCTATCATGGAGTCGATTGAACCATACGACTATTCCCAGATGGTGGATTTTGAAACTGCGTACTTATCGGGCTTCTTAGCGGACAAATATGATGTAGAGGCAAAAGAAGGCGAAGGCCGCATTCGCCAGCGTGTCACCACTTCCATGGATGAGCTGATTGCACCATCGATGATCGGCTATACCTCTGTGATCCCCAAAGTCAAGAAAGTAAATGTCCATCACAGCAAGGCAAAATATGTACTTTTGCCGGTATGGATGTTGACCTCCCGCTACAAAGGAAAAACCTACACCTTCGCCATGAACGGCCAGACCGGCCGCATGACCGGCGCACTGCCCATTTGTCCCAAGCGCAGCTGGGCATGGTTCGGCGGTGTGGCCGCAGGCGTGGCTGCATTGGCACTGGGCATTATGGCCCTGTGCATTTAAGGAGGTAGCGATATGAAAAAAATCATCGTTACCCTGCTGTGCATTGTCTGTCTGCTGGGCTTGACCGTGACGGCTTTTGCATCTAACGATCTGCCCACCATGATCGACGAGGCCGGATTACTAACAGATCATGAAATAACCTTCCTGAAAAATCAAGCTGAAACCTTACAGGAAGCACATGGCTTTGACATCGTTATCCTGACCGTCAATTCCACACAAGGCCGCTCCCCCCGGCAGTATGCCGAAAGCTACTATGACCGGCAGGGATACGCCGACGATGGTATTCTGCTCCTGGTTTCCATGGAGGAACGGGACTGGTACATCTGCACCACCGGTAAATGTCAGGAGATCTTTACCAGCTACGGCATCGATAAGCTGGGAGATCAATTTGTCAGCTACCTGTCTGAAGGAGATTATTTCCGCGGCTTTGAGAGGTTCATGAGTAACATCCCCACCTACTGCGATGCCTATGACCGAAGCGAGCCCATCGACCGTACCATTGGCATCTCCCATGTGATGATTGCGCTGATCATCGGCGCAGCCATCGGTGGCATCACCATCGCCATTATGCGCAGCGCCATGAACACTGCCAAAGCCAAGCCCTCCGCAACCGAATATGTAAAAAAAGGCACATTCCACCCCTACGGCAACTTTGATATGTACCTGTATTCCCGGGTCACAAAAACGCCCAGACAAACCAACTCCTCCGGTTCTCATGGCAGTGGCGGCGGTGGCCGCAGCCATGGCGGTGGCGGTGGAAAATTCTAAATAAAAAAGGAGAATATTTATGGGACTGATTAAAGCAGCATTCGGCTCTACCAACGGTGTTCTAGCCGATCAGTGGAGAGAGTTTTTCTATTGCGACTCCATGGCCGCCAATGTTCTGGTAACCAAGGGTCAGAAACGGACATCCAAGCGCAGCAGCAACAAAAAAGGTGACGAAAACATCATTACCAACGGTGCTGTCATTGCCGTCAACGAAGGCCAGTGCATGATGATCGTGGAGCAGGGGCAGATCGTGGAATTTGCCGCAGAAGCCGGCGAATTTACTTGGGATGCATCCACCGAGCCCACTGTTTTCTATGGCGGCTTCGGCAATGGTCTGAAGAGCAGCTGGGAAACCCTGAAGCGCCGCTTTACCTTTGGCGGCGATACCGGCAAAGATCAGCGTGTCTACTTCTTCAACACCAAGGAATTGGTAGGCAACAAATATGGCACCCCCACCCCTGTCCCCTTCCGTGTGGTGGATCAGAATATTGGCCTGGACATGGACATCTCCGTCCGCTGCAACGGCGAATATTCCTACCGCATTTCCGATCCCATGCTGTTCTATAAGAATGTCTGCGGCAATGTGGCTTCTGATTATACCAGAGATCAACTGGACAGCCAGCTGAAATCCGAGTTCCTGACTGCCTTGCAGCCTGCTTTTGCCAGAATCTCCGCCCAGGGCATCCGCTACTCTGCCCTGCCCGGTCACACCGCAGAACTGGCACAGGCCATGAACGAAGCACTGAGCGCCAAGTGGAGTGAGCTTCGCGGCATTCGAATCGTATCCGTAGGTGTCAATGCGATTAACGCCAACGCCGAAGACGAGGCCATGATCAAGAACCTGCAGCGCACTGCGGTCTACCGCAACGCCAATATGGCAGGTGCTGCCATGGTAGATGCTCAGGCCGAGGCTATGAAGGCTGCTGCCAACAACAAAAATGGTGCAATGATGGGCTTTATGGGTATGAATATGGCACAGCAGGCCGGTGGCTTGAACGCCAACGCTCTGTTCCAAATGGGTCAGCAGCAGGCAGCTGCCGCTGCACCTCAGACCACCCCGGAAAACAGCTGGAAATGCAGCTGTGGTGCTGTGAATACCGGAAAATTCTGTACCGAATGCGGTGCAGCCGCCGGATGGACCTGTTCCTGCGGCAGTGTCAACCGGGGGAAGTTCTGCTCCAACTGCGGTGCAAAAAAGCCTGAAAACGAGCCCCTGTACCGCTGCGATAAATGCGGCTGGGAACCGGAAGACCCCAAAAATCCCCCCAAGTTCTGCCCGGAATGTGGCGACAAATTTGACGAAAACGACATCAAATAACGAAAAATCCCGGCAGCGTCTTCGCTGCCGGGAACATTTTGTTCTGTTTTTAAAATGTTCCCCTCACACCAACTGCTGACCGTT
>CAYROJ010000096.1:0-5657 GCA_964425865.1 uncultured Oscillospiraceae bacterium
CCAGCACGCCCTTCTTGTCGAAAGACCAGCTGACACAGCCGGAAGCACCCAGATTACCACCAAACTTGTCGAAGTGGTGGCGCATGGAGCCTGCGGTACGATTGCGGTTGTCGGTCATGGTCTCAACGATAACGGCAACACCACCGGGGCCGTAGCCTTCGTAGGTAATGGACTCATAGTTATCGCCACCGGCACTGGCAGCCTTTTCAAGGCAACGCTTGATATTGTCGTTGGGCATATTGGCGGCCTTGGCCTTGGTGACCACGGTAGCCAGACGGGAGTTGTAGGCGGGATCGGCAGAGCCGCCTTCCTTAACAGCCACGATCAGCTCTTTTGCGATCTTCGTGAAGGCGGCAGCACGCTTGGCATCCTGTGCGCCCTTGGTTTTTTGGATGTTATGCCATTTGGAATGTCCGGACATATATTTACTCTCCTCTTCGGGTTTAATCAAAATTTCCTATCTATTTTAGCACTAGATAGTATAAAAATCAAGACTATCAAAAGAATTTCATGCAATCTTTATGGACTTTTGAGGTTTTTACCTGGATTTCCGGGAATTGAGCCTGCAATTTTTTCGCCAGAACGGCAACCATCGGGTTTTCTGTCTGGAAATGACCGGCATCGATGAGATTGATGCCAAAATCTTTGGCATCCCAAAACTGGTTGTATTTCACATCAGCGGTGACAAAGGTGTCGCACCCGGCGGCGACCGCATCCATCAATCCTCCGGCGCAGCCTCCGCCGCCTACAGCTACCCTGTGAACAGGCTTTCCACCATCTACATAACGAAGACCTTGGCAGTCCAAGGTGGTTTTTACACGGCTGAGAAACGAGGTGAGAGGTTGCTGGGGGACTTTGCCGCAGCGCAACAGGTTTTCATTGCCGATGACTTCCACATTTTCAAGTCCCAGAATGGCAGCCAGCACATCATTGACACCGCCCGGAGCACAATCCAGATTGGTGTGGGCATTGATGGCGCTGATGCCATGACGGCACAGATCCATGATACAGCGGCCAACGGATGTTTCATCGGTGATGGCCTTAGGCGCTATAAAAATCAGAGGATGATGGGTGACGATCAGCTCTGCGCCTATTTCGGCAGCTTCGTTACAGACAGCTTCAAAAGGATCCAGGGCCACCAGAACTTTTGTGACTTCCTGTGTGGAGCTGCCGCAGAGCAGTCCCACATTGTCCCAGTCCATTTTATAGGAACGGGGAGCAAGGATTTCCAGATATTGCAAAATATCCTTTACGGTTGTCATTTGACTTCCTCCTTCAAAAAATAATAGGTGGACAATTCCTGCGCAGCCTGTTTCATCCAGGGGTCGGCAGCTTCTCCCCGGGCGGTGACGATTTTCGTCAACTCCCGGTATACCCAGCGGCTGTGTTCGATGACCTCAGCAGTCAGGTTTTCCAGCATGGCAGGGGAGAGGTAGCACTGACCGGGACTTAGACGATCGCCGGGCTGCCAGCAGACATCCATCTGGGTGTAAAGAAATTTCCCGTCTCGCAGAACAGCTTCCTGGGTAATGTACCAGCCGTGTTCTGATAAGTACCGCCGCAGGAGATAGGTCTTGGTTTGACATTGCAAAATAAGCCGATAGTGGGCATTTTGCAGCCATGGTGCAGCATCCAAAATAGAGATCATGGTCTCAGCACCCATACCGGCGCAGACCAGCGTGTCAAAATCCTGAGGGACATTGCGCACGCCGTTGGATAGGAAAAAGCTCATTTTATCTGCAACGCCGTATTTATGAGCATTTTGGAAGGCGGCTTGCAGGGGGCCTTCGTTAATATCGGCGGCGATGATACTGCGGGCGATCCCTTCTTGCAGCAGGTAAATACCCAGATAACCATGATCACAGCCGATGTCTGCCACCCGGTCGCCGGGATGGACAAATCCGGCGCAGGAAAGCAGCCGGGGAGAAATTGGAATTTTCATAAGAAACCTCCGAAAAAAGAAATGCCATCCCGGCAAACGGGATGGCATAGCCGGTCTTATTCAGCCTTGCTGGCCTGATCTGCTTCGTAGGCCTCCAGGAAATGGTTCAGCTGTGCCAGGAAAGGCTCGCAGTCGATGCCGTGCACCATACATGCTTCCTCCACAGTCTCGCCACGGGAAGAGGGGCAGCCCAGGCAGTGCATACCAATGGCAAAAAACAGGGGAGCGGCGTGGGGAGCAATGTCCAACACATCACCGATAATGGTATCTTTCTCAATCTTAACAGCCATGTTTCATGACCTCCTAATCAATATTTACCGACATATTATAACCGCTTTTGCACCAAATAGCAAGAGGTAATCTTATATTCCGCAGTGAAAGCAGGAAAAACTTATGAGAAAGAAAACATTACCGAAAAATTCACGGTTCAGTAACAAAACGCCTGCGGTTCCCGGATAAAATATGATTATGATCTTATAAAAATAGGGAAGTGTGTCATTATGCTTGAATTAAAGCAAATCGTCAAAGATTATCCTGCCGGTGATGGGCAAGTCCATGCCCTGCGGGGAGTCAACTTACAGTTTCGGAAAAGTGAGTTTGTGTCTATTTTAGGCCCCTCCGGCTGCGGCAAGACCACCATGTTGAACATCTTGGGTGGCCTGGATCAGTACACCAGCGGTGACCTTGTCATTAACGGCCGTTCTACCAAGGATTTTAAGGATCGGGATTGGGATGCCTACCGTAATCACTCCGTGGGCTTTGTATTCCAGAGTTACAATTTGATCCCCCACCAAAGCGTGCTGCAGAATGTAGAGCTGGCGCTGACCCTGTCTGGGGTATCCAAGCAGGAGCGAAAGGCCAGAGCAAAAAAGGCACTGGAGGAAGTGGGGCTGGGCGATCAGCTGAAAAAGAAGCCCAGCGAAATGTCCGGTGGTCAGATGCAGCGTGTGGCCATTGCCCGGGCGCTGGTAAACGACCCGGATATTATTCTGGCGGATGAGCCTACCGGTGCACTGGATACGGAAACCAGCGTGCAGGTCATGGAGATCTTGAAAGAGGTGGCAAAAAATCGCCTGGTGGTCATGGTCACCCATAACCCGGATCTGGCAAAAGCCTATTCTACCAGAATCATTCGAATGCTTGACGGCGTTATTACAGACGACTCCATGCCTGTTACCGAACGGGAACAGGAGATGATGAAGACACCCTCTGACAAACCGCAGAAGAAATTGAAAAAGCCGTCCATGTCTTTTGGTACAGCGTTCATGCTGTCGTTGAAGAACCTGTTCACCAAAAAGGGCAGAACGGCGCTGACTTCCTTTGCAGGATCCATTGGTATCATTGGTATTGCTCTGATTTTGGCAGTTTCTCAGGGTATGACGGCATATATCGACTCTGTGCAGGAAGAGGCGCTGTCTTCTTATCCGTTGGAGATCAAAAAGACATCTGTTAACCTGACACAGCTGATGACTACCTTCATGGGGATGAATAGCGCTGAGCTGGATCACGAGCTGGACGGCGTATATGAAAAGCCTGCTTTAAAAGATATGGCCAACGCCCTGAAAAGCCTGGATATTATGGAAAATGACCTGAAATCCTTCAAGGTGTTCTTGGAGCAGCAGTTGGCTGACGAGAATTCTCAGCTCTATGGTGCGGTCAGTGGCGTGCAGTACACATACAGCCTGCCTCTGATGGTCTATACGGAGAATCTGGATGGGGACATCATTGCCTCTGACAGTCAGGCAATTCTGGCCGGTATGATCTCTCAGTATATGGGTGCAGATTTTTCCAGTATGCTGGGAAACAACGGCTCTGCCGGGTCAAGCCTGATGAGTGCGATGGGGACCTCCGGCAACATGAGCCTGTGGCAGGAAATGCTCTCCGGCAAGGATGGAGCAACCGTCAGTTCCGTGCTGCAGAATCAGTACGATGTGGTTTACGGCTCCTGGCCCAATGATTATGATGAGATCGTGCTGGTGCTGGATGAAAACAATGAGCTGGATGATTTGACCTTGTATTCGTTGGGCCTTTTGTCCAAAGAGGATATTGATAAGATCATGGATTCTACTCCCGGCAGTGAAATCCTGGATACAACCAAGCGGCAGTGGAGCTATGAGGAAATTTTGAAAAAAGAATATCGGGTCATCCTTAATTCCAGCTGCTACAAGTATAATAAAAACACCGGACTGTATGAGGATCTGCGCAAGGATGAGGCCAATATGCCGCTGCTGTATGCCAATGCTATGAAGCTGAAGGTGGTAGGTATCATCCGTCCCAACGAAAACGCAACTGCGACCATGCTGACCGGTTCCATCGGTTATACCAAGGCGCTGACAGAATATGTGATCGAGCAGTGCCAAAATTCCGTGGCGATCGAAGCACAGAAAAACGACCCTGCTACCGATGTGATCACCGGTCTGCCGTTCCGTCCCAGTGCCGGAACAATGACTGATGGGCAGAAAGCCGAAGAGCTGCGTGCTTATTTGAGCGGATTGAATGAAGAAGAAAAGGCAACAACCTATATTCAGATCAAGAGCCTGCTGTATGGTGATGCACTGGATCAGATGGTCGATTCTTCTGTTGCAGGATACGACCGTGCAGGTATGGAGACCGTGCTGAAGCAAGCGCTGACGACTCAAATGGCTGTCAGTGAGGAGGAAATCGACGCATATATCAAGCAGATGTCCGATGAAGATGTTGCCAAACTCTTCCGCCAGATAATGGCTGAGTCCGTCAAAATGAACTATGCCCAAAAGGTGGCACAGGAATTGATGGGCGTGATGGTGAATTATGGCCCCGGCTATCTGGTGACAGAATTGGAGAAGGAACTGCCTACCTATACGGACGAGCAGTGCGCTGTTTACTATGATGAAGTTTTGGAATTCTCCGACTCCACCTATGAGGATAATCTGCTGGAGCTGGGTTATGTAGATCTGGCAGATCCCAGTGCTGTGAATGTCTACGCCTCTTCTTTTGCAAACAAAGATATTATTGAAGAAGTGATCGCTTCTTACAATGCGGATAAAGAGGAACTGGAGAAAATCAACTATACCGACTATATCGGAATCATGCTTTCTTCTGTGACTACCATTATTAATGCCATCACCTATGTGCTGATCGCTTTTGTGGCAATTTCCTTGGTAGTTTCCTCCATTATGATCGGTGTGATCACCCTGATTTCTGTTCAGGAGCGGACGAAAGAAATTGGCATTCTGCGTGCCATCGGTGCATCCAAAAAGAATGTTTCCAGTATGTTCACTGCGGAAACGGTTATTATTGGCTTTGCATCCGGACTGCTGGGTGTACTGGTGACTTACTTGCTGTGTATCCCCATCAATGCTATCATCAATCATCTGACCGGAATTCCCAATCTGGATGCCATCCTGCCTGTCGGTGCAGCGATCATTCTGGTGGGTATCAGTGTGGTGCTGACCCTGATCGCCGGCATGATCCCTTCCCGCAGTGCGGCGAAGAAGGATCCTGTTGTGGCGCTCAGAAGCGAATAAATCCATCAATGCCGCCATCCCAAAGCTTTGGGGTGGCGGTATCTTTTGCAAAAAGCACAAGGGTAGGGGAGAAAAGAACCTGTTTTTAGACAAAACAACATTATTTAAAAAATTTGAAAAAAAGTGAAAATAATGCTTGCTTTTTTTAAAATGGTGTGCTATTATATCTAAGCGCTTGAGAGAGTGCACATGCGCCGATAGCTCAGTTG
>CAYROJ010000097.1:0-5599 GCA_964425865.1 uncultured Oscillospiraceae bacterium
AGACTCAATCGCCTTTTTCTATTCTTTTAGTCTCACATCAATTGTAACGCTACAGCATATTCCGACAGAAACCACGAAATTCTGTTGCAAATTGAAGTGAAAGCTGGTACAATGACTATAACATGAATCTAAAGAAAAAAAGGACGAATTACAATGAACGAAACCTTGACTTTTGCCGAACTTGGCTTGAGTGAAGCCATGCTCAAGGCCTTGGATGCAAAGGGCTATGGCTGGCCTACCACCATTCAGGCGGAGGCCATTCCCCATTTTTTGCAGTGGCGTGATGTGATCGCAAAAGCCCCCACCGGTACCGGCAAGACCTTTGCCTTCGGTATCCCCATGATCGAACACATTGACGCTGCATCGGATACGGTGCAGGGTCTTATCTTGGCACCCACCAGAGAATTGGCTATCCAGATCGGGGACGAACTGCGGGGACTTTTGACCTATTTTGAGGGCATTCGCGTAGCGGTGCTCTATGGCGGTGCCGGCATTGGCGGCCAGATCAAGGCACTGGAAAAGAACCCCCAGATCGTGGTGGCCACTCCCGGCAGACTGATGGATCACTATAATCGTAAAACCATTCGTCTGGATAAGATCCAGACTGTGGTATTGGACGAAGCAGACCGGATGCTGGATATGGGCTTTTTCAAAGATGTGACCAAAATTCTGGACAAAATCAAGAACAAGAAGAATTTGGGGTTGTTCTCCGCAACCATCTCCCAGGAAGTGATGACTGTCTCCTGGATGTATCAGCGGGATGAGGTGGAGCTCACTGTAGAGCCGAAAAAACAGGACAGACCCAATATCGACCAATTCTGCTTGACCTGCACCCCCTTGGAAAAAGTGGAGAAAACCCTGAAACTGATCAAAACGCAAGGCTATGAACGGGTGATGATCTTCTGTAACACCAAGCATATGTGCCAGCGGCTGTCCGACGACTTGCAGCGTGCAGGGTTGGACTGCGATTGCCTTCACGGCGACATCAAGCAGAGTCTGCGTGAAAAGACCATGCTGCGCTATCGCCAGGGAAAGCTGGCCATTTTGGTTGCCACGGATGTGGCATCCCGGGGCATCGATGTGGATGATGTAGACTGCGTCATCAATTATGATGTGCCCGAGGAAAATGAGTACTATGTCCACCGCATTGGCCGTACAGGCCGAGCCAAGCGCAAGGGTGTTGCCTGGAGCATTATTGGCAATTTCCCAGAGAAAGCCAAGCTGGATGAAATTGCAAAATTCTCTAATTATCAAATCAAGCCCATGATTCTGGGGGAGGACGGCAGCCTGACCGAAGAAGTGGTGAAGGCACCGACATTGCCCAAGAGGCGCTTTCGTTGACCGGGGCAGAAAAAGGGTTTCTGCTGCTGACTTCCCGGCTGGGAAACCCGGAGCGGAGAGTGCTGACTCCGGCACAGCTGCGCATTTTGTCTACCCGGGTGCAGATGGCAGAAAAAGAGGATAGCCAGCGGGAATTGACGCTGGAGGATCTGGTCGCCATGGGCTATGGCCGGAAAATGGCAGCGCAGATGCTGGCGCTTCTTGAGGAAGAAGAATTGCTATGTCTCTATTGCCGCAAAGGAGAAAAACAAGGCTGTGTTCCGCTTACAAGGGTCACGGGGCAGTATCCTTCCCGTTTATGGAAGAAACTGGGAGAGGAAACCCCTGGTTGCCTCTGGTGCAAGGGAGATGTTTCTTTGCTGGCGCAACCAAAAGTTGCGCTTGTGGGCAGCCGGGATATTTTAGAGCGCAATCGCTGCTTTGCAGCAGAAGTTGGCCGCCAAGCGGCTTTGCAGGGGTATGTGCTGGTATCCGGCAACGCCCGTGGTGCTGACCAAATTGCCCAGAGAGCCTGCCTGCGTGCAGGTGGTAAGGTGATCTCGGTGGTGGCAGATTCCTTAATAGATAAGCAGGAGACAGCGGACATTCTATATATGAGCGAAGATGAATTTGATGCTTCTTTTTCTGCTCAGCGAGCCATCAGCCGTAATCGGGTGATTCATGCTTTGGCGGAGCGCACTTTTGTAGCACAGTGTGGTTATAAAAAGGGTGGAACCTGGGACGGTACGGTCAAGAATTTGCGCCACGATTGGAGCAGCGTCTTTTGCTTTGATGACGGCAGTCCGGCGATGGAACAGCTTGAGCAAATGGGCGCTGAAATGATCGATATTATTCAGCTAAAAAACTTGCAGGATTTGTCCCGGAATGATTCCGGGTTTTTGGATTGATATTCAGGAGGATGGGCCATGAGCAAAGCAGACGAACTGTATAGAGCGACTTGTTTGGATATTTTAGAAAACGGCTTTTCAGATGAAGGCTTGGAAGTTCGCCCCAGGTGGGCAGACGGCACTCCGGCCCATACTATTAAAAAATTTGGCGTTGTCAACCGCTACAATTTGGCGGAAGAATTTCCAATTATGACTCTGCGCCGTACCTATTGGAAATCGGCGGTGGACGAGCTGCTATGGATCTGGCAGAAAAAGTCCAATCGTATTGAAGACCTGGGCAGCCATGTCTGGGACGAGTGGGCCGGGGAAGATGGCACTATCGGCAAGGCGTATGGCTATCAGTTGGGGATCAAACACCATTATAAAGAGGGCGATTTTGATCAGGTGGATCGGGTGCTGTATGATTTGAAACACAATCCGGCATCCCGCCGTATTCTGACGAATATCTACAATTTCCAGGATCTGCATGAGATGAATCTGTATCCCTGTGCATACTCCATGACCTTCAATGTGACAGGCGATACGCTGAATGGCATCCTTAACCAGCGTTCTCAGGATATGCTGACGGCTAATAATTGGAATGTGGTACAGTATGCGGTGCTGATGCACATGATGGCACAGGTGTCGGGGCTGAAGGTGGGCGAGCTTGTTCATGTGATCGCCGATTGCCATATTTATGACCGGCACATTCCGGCAGTGAAAGCTATGATTGAAAAAGAGGGATTTGCAGCGCCGAAGTTCATATTGGATGAAAGTGTTGAGGACTTTTATCAGTTTACCAAGGACTCTTTTAAAGTGGAGAACTATCAGTATCATCCCTTCGATTTTGAAATTCCGATGGCAATTTGAGGTGCACTATGGATTTGATCGTAGCAGTATATGACGATTGGGGCATCGGCCGGGATGGCACCCAGCCGGTGGCACTTCGGGCAGATCGTAAATTCTTCCGGGAACAGACTCGGGGTGCAACGGTGATCGCCGGCCGCCGGACAGTGGCTGATTTCCCGGGCCAGCAGCCTCTGCCAAACCGAACAAATATTGTGCTCTCACGGCAGAATGTGGAAATGCCCGGTTTTACCATTTGCCATAGCCCGGAGGAAGCTTTAAAACTGACCAGCGGAATGGACAAGGTGATGGTGATCGGTGGCGGCAGTGTGTATCGCCAAATGCTTCCGCTGTGTGACCGGGCGATTATTACAAAGGTTCATTGCACTCCTTTTTCTGATACTTTCTTTCCAAATCTGGACGAAAGTGAAGAGTGGAGCTTGCAGCAGGTGCTGCAGGCCGGTCAGGAAGATGGCATTGAATATGAAATGTGTCTTTACCAAAGAAAACAATAATGGAGGCAAAAGTCCATGCTTGAATTTATCCGTGTTGCCACTGCGGTTCCTGCTGTCCATGTGGGCGATGTTGAAAAAAATACTGAGGATATCTGCCAAAAGATCCGGGAAGCCGATGAGGCTTGCTGCGATCTTGTGACATTCCCGGAACTGGCGATGACCGGCTATACCTGCGCCGATTTGTTTTTTCAGAATACTCTGCAGGTGCAGTGCATGAAGGGCTTGGACAAGATCGTGGAATGTTCCCGGCAGTATCCAAAGGTGACGGCGGTGGTGGGAACACCTGCGATTTTGGAAGGCCAGATGTACAATTGCGGTGCTGTTATTTCCGGCGGTAAGCTGTGGGGACTGGTGCCTAAAACATATTTGCCTAATTATAATGAGTTTTCTGAGCGGCGCTGGTTCTCTTCTGCCATGGATCTGCAACTGCGAGAAGTCAGCTTGAAGGAATTGGGAATGTCCGGCGACGAAGTGATCCCGGTGGGGCGTGATCTGCTTTTCCGCATTGGTGATGGCGGTATGTTGGGTGTGGAGATTTGCGAGGATCTTTGGACACCGCTGCCGCCCTCAACACTGCTGGCCATTAATGGCGCAGAAGTGATCGTTAATCTTTCTGCTTCCAATGAAACCGTAGGCAAGCGGTCTGTCCGTGATGGATTGGTTGCCCATCAGTCGGATATTTGCAACTGTATCTACGCCTATTGCTCCTCCGGCTATACCGAGTCTACCCAGGACCTTGTGTTCAGCGGCCACAGCATTATTTCTGAGTGCGGCACAAAGCTGGGCGAGAATGAAAAACTGATGGACAGTGATTACCTTCTGGTAAGAGATGCAGATTTTGGAAAAGTGCGTTCTGCACGCCGAAAGAACAAGAGCGTTCGTGATGCTGCCTCTTTCTACGGCAAGGTGGAGCCCATGCGCACCATCGATTGCTGCTGCGGATCTTTGCGCAGCGATGGATCCCTGTATCCCATCAATAAGCTACCCTTTGTACCAAAGGAAAACGAGGATCCAGCTGTACAGGTCATGTCCATTTTTGAGATCCAGGTGGCTGGGCTGAAGCGGCGGCTGTCTTTACTCAATGCCAACGCTGTTGTTGGCGTTACGGGGGGGCTGGATTCTACATTGGCATTGCTGATAACGGTAGAGGCCATGCGCCAACTGGGTAGACCTGTGACCGATGTCCATGGTGTGATGATGCCTTGCTTCGGTACCTCTCAGCGCTCCCGGCGTAACGCCAAGGCGCTGATCGAAAGCTTGGGTGTTACCGAAAAAGAGGTGGATATTCGGGAAAATGTCATGGCGCATTTGCGCAATATTGGTTACACCGGGGACAGCAACAGTGAGATCGTCGAAAATGCTCAGGCACGGGAGCGTACCCAAGTGCTGATGGACTATGCCGGTGTTACAAATTCCATTGTTATTGGTACCGGCGATTTAAGTGAACTGGCGCTGGGGTGGTGCACCTATAACGGCGACCAGATGAGTATGTACGGCGTTAATGCCTCTGTTCCTAAGACACTGGTTGCGTGGATGGTCAAGAGTCTGGCAAAAAGTGCCCTGTTTGCACCGCAACAGCAGCAGTTAAGCGAAATTTCTCAGCTTTTAAAGGCAGACCAGCAGCCTGCTGACAGCGGCATTCGAGCAACCCAGGAGCAGGTCGGGCCTTATGTGCTGCACGATTTCTTCCTGTATCATATGGCACGCCATGCTTATGCTCCGACGAAGATCTATACCTTGGCTTGCCGAGCATTTAAGGACGATTTTGATGCAGCTACCATCAAGAAATGGATGAAAGTGTTCTATCAGCGTTTCTTTGCGCAGCAGTATAAACGCAACTGTATGCCCGAAGGCGTGAAGATTGGCTCGATCAGCCTCAGTCCCAGAGGTGACTGGCGGATGCCCAGCGATGCCAGCGTTAGGATTTGGCTGAATGAAGTGGAAAAGCTTTGACGCTACCATATAAATAATAGTACAAAAGGGGCTGTAAAAAAAGTCCCAGGTAAACAGCAGGCTGTGCCGCAAGGTACA
>CAYROJ010000098.1:0-4857 GCA_964425865.1 uncultured Oscillospiraceae bacterium
GATGGTACCATTGCCTGCTCTGCGGCCAAGCTGTATGATTGCATGGTCAATGCCATCCACTGGGGTATCCGTGAAGAAGATGCTGTTCGTGCAGCGACTTATAATCCTGCCTGTGCCATCGGCGCAGATGCTGAGATCGGCACCATTGAAACCGGTAAACAGGCGGATTTCCTGATCTGTGCTCCTGATTACAGCAGCTTCCGTGTATTCCAGGCTGGAATTGAGTATTGATTCGTGCCTGGCAGGCCTTCGCTTGCCAGGGATTGCTATGAAAAAATAACATATTTTCAAATTGAATTATCGATTACCACCTTTTATAATGTAAACAAGACCTGCAGGAACATATTTTGAAGGAGATTGCACTATGGAAGGAACAGGTAACTATTATCTCATCAATCATTTAACAATTCTAACCGGACTGAGCGACCGTACTATTCGCAATTACCTGGCATCTGGTATATTAAATGGAGAGAAAATCAATGGCCTATGGCATTTCACACCAGACCAGGTGAATGCTTTTATTCAGCATCCGGCTGTCCGACCTAGCATCGTGGCAAAACACAATGCAATTGTCTACGATTTCCTTGCCGAAACGAATAAATCGACGAGTGAGACTTGCATCATCTTGGATATAAAATCGGCTGATAAAAAAGAAATCGCAGAGTTCTTCTGCTATGAGATCAGTAATGGAAACTTTTGTCATATCAATTTTGCGTTTGACGGTGTCTGCGATACGCCGAGGGTCTTTTTGAGTGGTGATTCAGCCCAGGTGTTAAAGTTGATGGAACGCTATCATCGCAGTTTTTCTAATTGAATAGTTTTCAAAGGGCCGCAACCTGTGGTTGCGGCCCTTTCACATCTTGGTTCTTTCTGCATAGTATGACATTGAACGACGAAAAAGCCGTTTACCATCTATGAATGGAGGAATTATTTTGGAAGATAAGAAATGGGACAGTCAGACAATGGAAGGTACGCTTCCTGCTTCTGCGCCTCTTGCCAACCCCTATGTGCCTTTCCAGCGGGAAAATCCCCCTCGCTACGAAGCCAGAAAAGGCATGATCAGAGGAACAATGTATCCAGGGCTTGATCTGCCCTTTATGGGCATGGTCAATAACAAGGAACTGGCTGTAACGCCCCTGTCGGAGCTGCAGGTGCTGGGCTTTGCCCTGCAAGACCTGGCACTATATCTCGACACCCATCGGGACGATAAAGAGGCTCTGGAGGTTTACAGAGCCTACCAGAACATCTATCACAAGGGCATGATGGAATACAACGAGCAGTCTCCCCTGACCCATGCCATGCCAACAGATGCGAAACAATACGCCTGGCTGGACGATCCATGGCCTTGGGAATATTATCGGAATTAAGGAGGGGCGCAAATGTTTATTTATAGCAAGAAACTGCAGTACCCGGTGAAGATCGACAAGGTCAACCCTCGTTTGGCATCCATCATTATCAGCCAGTACGGCGGCCCTGACGGGGAGTTAGGCGCTTCCCTGCGGTATCTCTCCCAGCGGTATTCCATGCCCTTTGACGAGCTCAAGGGGCTCCTGACGGACATTGGAACGGAGGAGCTGGGGCATTTGGAGATGATCGGTGCTATCGTCCATCAGCTGACGAGAAATCTGAAAGATTCTCAAATCCAAGACTCCGCCTTTGCTCCCTATTTCGTCGACCACAGTGCCGGTGTTTATCCCACCGCCGCCTCCGGCTTCCCATGGAACGCCGCCAGTATGGCAGTCAAAGGCGATCCCATGGCCGATTTGACGGAAGATCTGGCTGCCGAGCAGAAGGCCAGAGTCACATACGACAACATTTTGCGGCTTTCCGATGACCCGGATGTAAACGATGTGATCAAATTCCTGCGTGAACGGGAGATCGTCCATTTCCAGCGTTTTGGCGAAGCCTGTCAGTTGCTGCGTGAAAAACTGAACCAGAAGAATGTGTATTATATGAATCCTGCGCTGGATATGTGACAAAAAACAGCCCTCTAATCAGAGGGCTGTTCTACATTTAGATTTTTCACATCGAAGGTGACTTCCGACAGATAATCTCCCGGCGTCAAATACACCCGGACTGTTACCGTGAAAATATTCTTGCTGTAATCATCGATGGTGACATTTGCTTTTAATCCGTGGGGATAGGCTTTATCCGACAGGATCTTCTTGCCGCATAAAAGCACATGTCCACTCTCATTGGTCGTAAAAGACGCACCTTCGTCGTATGTGGGACTGAAAACACCTTCAACCTTGTTGATTATATTACCGTTTTCATCTGTCACAGTGGTTACTGTCAATCTTGTGGCATAGCGCAGCTCACATCACTGACTGTGGCCTGCAGGGTTGCGCTCAATGTTTGCGCCTCTGAGATCGTCATGGATGTACTTTTAAGATAATCATACTTTGTCAACATTTTGTGGAATAATCGCGGATAATTAAAAAGAATTGGTGATCCACACAATTTCCCTGTCCAAAAAGGAAATAATTCGCATATTTATCACATTTTCGTTTCCAAAAAGCAGAAAATCAGGGTGCATCACAGTCCGTAATGCACCCTGAAAATCAAACTTCGATCAATTCATATTCTCTTGTACCAAAGCCCAGTGCTGCGGCAGCTTCAATGGTGTGAACACCGTTGCGGCTTTCGATCCGCTCCAGCAGATGGGGTCTGCCGGGGTCAGAGGAAGCGTAAACCAAATCAATGCAGGCCTGATCAATGGCGATAGGATCCAGCGATGCCAGAATGCCAATATCCGCAATGCAGGGAGCTTCTGCCACAGCGCAGCAGTCGCAGTCCACGCTCATATTCTTCATTACATTTACATAGGCCAAATTTCCCTTGAAATGATTTACCACACTGCTGGCAGCATCTGCCATAGACTCCAGGAACAGGTCATGTTCAGCCGTCCACAGCTTCTCCGGGTCTCCTGCACCGTGGATATAGGCCTTACCGTAGGAAGAGCCCACGCCAATAGACAACTGCTTCAACGCACCGCCAAAGCCGCCCATGGGATGTCCTTTAAAATGGGACAGAACCAGCATGGAATCGTATTTTTCAAGATTCTTGCCTACGAAATTTTTCTGAATGACTTTGCCGTTGGGAATGGCCAGTTCCAGATCCGGGCCTTCTTCGTCCATCAGGTCAACATCAAAAAGATCCAGCCAACCGTGATAGCCGAACAGCTTGCGGTGACGGGCAGAATCGTTACGCTCACCTTCATAGGCGGTGTTGCACTCCACAACGGTGCCGTTGACATATTCTACCATGGGTGCCCAAAAATCCGGGCGCAGGAAATTCTGGTTTCCCTTTTCGCCGGAATGGACCTTGACAGCTACATTGCCGGGTAGGCTGATCCCCAGCAATTTGTAGAGCTCCAACACCTTTTCCGGGGTGATCTCTCTGGAAAAATAGACTTTTGCAGACATGGATTTGCCCTCCTACTTATATTTTCTATACTTAATTTATAGCGGAAAATCCGACACAGGTCAAGATGTTTTATTGCTTTTTTTTAGTCGCTGTGATATAGTGAAAGAAAAACTTTGGAGGATCCGCCATGAATCGGGAGAATAAGAGAAAGTCCTTTGAAAAAGGTTATTATAAGACCCACGCCTGCACCGAAGAATTTGAATGCAGCAACTGCGGCCGTTTGGTGGTGCCGGACGGCGCATCCAGCGAACACCGCAACCACTGCCCCTACTGCCTGCACAGCCTGCATCTGGACATTGAGCCTGGCGACCGGGAGGCCGACTGCGGCGGCATCATGGAGCCGGTGGCGGTCTGGGTGCGCAACAAAGGCGAATGGGCCATTATCCACCGTTGCAAGCGCTGCGGCGATCTCAGCTCCAACCGGGTAGCCGCAGACGATAACCCTATGAAGCTGATGTCCATCGCTATGAAGCCCATTGCAAATCCCCCCTTCCCCATTGAGCGTGTGGCGGAGCTTTCCGATATGCTGGATCAGGCAAATGAAATTAAATAACAAAGCAGCGCCACCGAAAATTCGGTGGCGCTGTTGCTGTATTTAATTGATGGTAATGTTTTTGTTATATGCTACAATGTCACCGTATGTTCCGGTAGCAGTGATTGCTCCGGTATTTGTACCACCAGTCAAAGAACCGCTGACGCAGTAAAGATAGCCGAACAAACCAGCGCAGTAATCCTTACCTGTGATAGCGCCGCTGTTGGTCACATCGTTGATCGTCATTATTACATCACTACTACGATCGTATGTTGATCTACAACTGCCGATGATGCCAGCTGTATAATTTCCGCCTGTGATCTTGCCACTGTTTTGGCAGTTAGAGATATTATTGGCTGTCGGGACGGTAATATGAAGCTGACCGACAATGCCGCCTGTATAATCCAAACCGGTCACAGCCGCTGTATTGGTCAAGCCTTTCAGCGTTTTACCGCTTGTAAAGCCAGCAACGCCACCCACATGGGAAGAATTACTTGCGGTAATGATGCCAGAGTTTTCGCACTGGATGATATTTCCGGTCATGTATCCTGCGATTCCGCCCACATACCGACCATAGCCGGTGTAGGTAATATCAACTGCATTGTCACAGTCGGCGATGTTATACCCGTATCCCACATAGCCACCCAGATAGGTACAGCTCTTGCCGTCCACTGTTGTGGTGCCGTTTGCAGAAACGGAGGATCCGGCATTGCTGCATCGGGAAATGGTGATATTTTCCACCTTACCGGCAATGGCGCCCACGTATGCTGTGCCACTGACTGCCGATTTGTTGGTGCTGCCAGTCAAAGAACCGCTGACACAGTAAAGATAGCCGAACAAACCGGCGCAGTAATCCTTACCTGTGATAGCGCCGCTGTTGGTCACATCGTTGATCGTCA
>CAYROJ010000098.1:4957-5540 GCA_964425865.1 uncultured Oscillospiraceae bacterium
GAAGCTGACCGACAATGCCGCCTGTATAATCCAAACCGGTCACAGCCGCTGTATTAGTCAAGCCTTCCAGCGTTTCACCGCTTGTAAAGCCAGCAATACCGCCCACATGGGAACAATTGGCAGCGTTTACATATCCGCTGGTAGTAATGCCGCTTAGGTTGCCGGTGGTGTAGCCGCAGGCGATTGCAACATAACTGTTTGTTCCGGTCACAGTCACATCCGCAGCAGCGACCGTAAAGTTCTTCAGCGTACCTGTTACATAACCAAACAGACCCACATAGCTCGCCGTACTTGTGATCTTCAAATTGGAAATGGTTAATCCCTTGCCATCAAAAGTACCGGCGAAGGGGTGTGTGCTTGTACCAATCGGTTCCCATTCTACACTGCCCAAATCAATATTGTTACCCAGAGATACGGTCACGCCACTGAAAGTCACACCATTTTTTACCAGATAACCCAGTCCTGCCAGTTGCTCTCTGGTGGTAATGGTGTAGTTACCGTTATCATACCAGCTGGTATCAGGTGTCAGGTAAGTGCCCAATAATCACCCATCCCAAATAAGTTACGGCAGGGTCCCATTTAT
>CAYROJ010000099.1:0-5527 GCA_964425865.1 uncultured Oscillospiraceae bacterium
GTCAGGCGCCACGGCCCGCTATTCCAGCCTCACTACCCCCGTCGAAACCAGTACGACCCCGGATAGAGATTTTGGACACCTCCCCCTTTCGGGGGAGATAATTGTTTAGAATCTGCCGTAAGGATCAGGCAGCTTGTTGGGTTCAGGATAGCTTTCACCGTGGGTATCGACAGTGATGGAAGCAATCTTCTGTTCCACAACAGGGCGATCCTGCATACCGGTTTTGGTAGCGGCAATGGCATCCACCACATCCATGCCGGATGTCACCTTGCCGAAGGCAGCATACTGGCCATCCAGATGCTTGGCATCTTCATGCATGATGAAGAACTGGCTGCCTGCACTGTTGGGGCTGGAGGAACGAGCCATGGACAGCACGCCACGCTTATGCTTCAGCTCATTTTTAATGCCGTTGAAGAAAAACTCGCCCTTGATACAGTAGCCGGGGCCACCCATGCCGGTGCCGTCAGGGCAGCCTCCCTGGATCATAAATCCGGGGATAACACGGTGGAAGATCAGGCCATCATAAAAATTATGGTTGGCTAGATCAATAAAGTTGTAAACGCTCTGGGGTGCTTTCTCGGGGTACAGCTCGCCTTCGATGACACCGCCGTTTTCCATGGTGATCTTAAAAGTGGGATTCATAGTTAATATCTCTCCTTCATGGCCTGCTGAATCTGACGCTTGGCGTCCCGTTCCGCTTCGGCCTGTCTTTTATCATGTAATTTTTTACCCTTGCACAAGCCAACCTTCACTTTCACAAGGCTGCCCTTTAGGTAAACGGACAAAGGGATCAGTGCATATCCATCCTGCTTTACCTTACCAAACAGCCGCATGATCTCCCTTTTGTGCATCAGAAGCCTTCTGGGGCGCCGGGAGTCCACATTGAATCGGTTTCCATGGTCATAGGGCGAGATGTGCATTTGATTGATAAGGAGCTGACCATTTTTGATACCGCACCAAGCATCTTTCAGGTTCAGCGTGCCGGCACGAACGGATTTGACCTCCGTGCCAACCAGCTCGATCCCGGCTTCCATTTCTTCTTCAATGAAATATTCATGCCGGGCTTCCCGGTTGGTGGCGACCACCTTGACATGATCCTTTTCCAAACGCACACCTCCTTTTCTGAAATCATTATAGCACGGCTGTCAAGAGAGTGAACTACCTCTAGGCTAAAGCAAAGAGGCTTCCGGAACAAAAAATGTCCCATCTTTTATTCCTGCTCAAGCGCCCCAACGGACTCAGTATCAGCAGGCTATCCCCGGTGTCCCACCGGTTCTCGAATATTTATTATACTATGCAGTACGCAATATAGACTTGCCTGCTTCCCAAATGTTGATAGCGGCATTATAATCTCGATCAATAACATTCTGACAGCATGGGCAAATCCATTGCCTTTCTAGTTTCAATTCCGCATGGATATATCCACAATGATGACACAGCTTAGAACTCGGGAAATAGCGATCAATCTTGACAAACTGCTTTCCACGCTCTTCCAGCTTGTATTGGAGCATTAAGCGGAACATGCCAAAACCATTGTCTTGTGCATTCTTTGCCAATCGCAAAGATTGGCTCAACGCACGAAGCTCAATATCTTCTACGATGACTGCATCAAACGCATCAGCAAAAGCCGTGCTTTGTTTGTGGAGCCAGTCTTTCCGCTGATTCGCTACTTTGGCTTGCAATTTGGCAATTCGCTTTTTCTGCTTTTCCCAATTGCAGGAACCTTTGACCATGTGAGACAGTTTGCGTTGCTCCCTTTTGAGAAGATCCTCGGATTTTCTGTAATAATGAGGATAATTGGCTTTCTTACCCTCGCTATCAACAAAAAATCAGGTTGAGAATAATCTAAGCCTACAATGGCATTCGGAGTTACCGGAGTTATATCAGAAAGGTATTCTATACCAAGGCTGACATAAAAACGATCTCGACAGTCCATAGAAATCGTTGCATTTTTTATAATGCACTCTTTCGGCAAATGGCGATGAACTTTGACCCGAATCGGTGATGTAATCTTAGGAATACGAAGCATATTTCCACACAAAGAAATATTGCTCCATTTTCCGTTATTCGACTGATTGTTTGTTGTGTAGGAAAAATCTCCGTTTTTTGCACTTTTGAAGTGAGGAATCCCTTTCAAATCCTTGAATGTTGGCACAATTCCCAGCGTTCTCTGTCGCCTTATTGCTCGTTTTGTATAGGAAGTTTTATCAAACTCCCTATTGAAATGCTGAACAGCAGCACGGAAATCCAGTTGTGCATTACACAGAGCGAGGCTATCTACTTCCTTGAGGTAAGAATATTTCGTTTTCATTGCTGCGGGAGTGTCAAAATGAAATTTTTTCAGATCAATGTAACCGTTACGATAACCACGCTGTTCTAGCTGTGAATATAACGCATCGACATAAAGATTATAAACCTTACGACGGCATCCAAAACTCTTCATAAAAAATTCCTTCTGCTCATTCGTTGGATAAATGCGATATTTATAACCTCGATGTATGATCTGCTCCACAAATAGTACCTCCTTCCTATATCAAATCTTCTAAGAATATTATAGCACAAAAGTACGAAAATGCAATAATTATCCTTGATTATCGATATATTCTTTCCCACGATGCTAAATCTTAGGGAATTTCCGCACAATTATTTAATTCCAGAGGTTTCCAGCGCCTGTTTTTCCGCCTTTCTGATGGCTTTCGCCACAATAATTGCAATGGGAATGCCCAGCACAAGGGTCAGGGCATCTGCCGCTGCCTGCGCCGAAACAACGCCGTAAGCACCAAAGAAATGTACCAGCGGATACAAAATCGGAATGAAGCAAGTTCCCTGTCGGGATGTAGACAGTAAAAATGCCTCTCTCGCCCGACCCAAGCCGGCGCACAGCATATTCACCACCGTCAACCACGCCTGGATCGGCAGTGCCAAACACTGCAACTGAATACACAGAGTGCCATACCGCTGCATTTCTCCCCCGCTTTCCCCAAAGAGTCCTGCAATAGGCTGGGCAAAGATCGCAAGTACCGCCCCCATGATAACAGAACCTATAATTGCCACAATGGAGCTGAAACGGTAGCTTTCACGAACACGACTGTAAAGCTTTGCGCCCCAATTAAAGCCAGCCACCGGCTGAAATCCACTGCTAAAGCCAAGAATAATGCTGAACGGGAACATCATCACCTTGGTGCTGACACCGATGCTCGCCAGCAGTGCATCACCGCCGATATTTTTTGCTTCGTTGTTCAGCAGGATGGCAGCAACCACCGCCAGACCGCTGCGGAACATGGACGAAGATCCCACTGCCACGATCTCGGATATAATATCTCTATGAATTCGAATATTTTTAAAGGACAGATGGAGCATACTACGCCGGGTAATGTAAGGAAATACGAGGATCACGAAGCTGATCAGCTTGGAAATGGCAGTTGCCAGCGAAGCGCCCAAAACGCCCATATCCATGCCGATGATGAAAATGGGATCAAGGACACAGTTGATAACGCCGCCGGCACCCATACCGATCATACTCAGCGTGGCGCTTCCCTCCGAACGGAGGCACTGATTCATTACGAAAGAAGATGCCATTAGCGGCGCTGCCAGCAGCACATAGGTGGCATAGTCAATTGCAAAGCTCTCGCAGGTTTCCGTTGCACCCAGAATACGAACCATGGGTGTCATAAAAATCAGCCCCAGCACCGTTAGCAATCCGCCAATGCCAAAGGCCAGGAAAAAGGATGTGGAAAGAACATTGCTTGCCTTTTCCCGCTTCCCTTCTCCCAAAAGCCGGGCAATATAACTGTTGGCACCCACTGCCAGCATAGAGCCGCACATCATGATCAATTGATCCAGGGAAGAATTGACAGAAACAGCTGCAGTAGCCGCCTGAGAAATAGCAGGATCAATGCTCCACTGGCTGACGAAATAGGTATCAGCCAGAGAATAGATGGAATTGATCAAAAATGCGACGATGGTGGGAATTGCCATTTTGAACACTAGTCGAGGGATCGGCTCATTGGCCATCAGAAGGCTTCGTTGCTGATGGCGCTGCGCATTCTTATGTGTCATATCGGTTCTATTTCTCTCCTTTTTTATGTTTTTTTAACCAATAGTAGACGGGAAGTCCCAGCAGCGTAATACTGATGCCAAGAATTGACCGCATAGGCGTTGAAACAACCGTACTCACCAGAATAAAGGCGCTGCCTAATATACCTATAAGAGGCGTCACTGGATAAAGGGGCACATGGTAACCGTCCTTTGCAATGCGCCCTGCCCTGCGCATCCGGAACACTCCAAATACGCCCAGTGTAAAGAATATCCAAAGAACAAATACCAGCAGATCCGTCAACGCATTAAAAGAACCGGACAGCACATACACCGTTGCCAGAACAAACTGCATGATCAGCGCATTGGCAGGCGTTCCGAATTTGGGATGGATCTTGCCCAGCACCTTGCTCATAGGCAACAGATCCCGCTGTGCCATGGCTTGAGGTACCCGGGCAGCAGTCATCAAATATCCGTTGAGCGCACCAAAGACAGAGATCAAAATGCCCGCTGTCAAAAATGCAGCGCCGGAAGAGCCAAACAAGGCCACAGCCACATCTGCACCGGGAGTAGCAGAATTTTCCAGTTGATCCGCAGGGAGCAGATGAAACAGCACAACATTGAACAAGGCATACACAGCGATCACAAAAGTGATGCCGATAAAAATCACTTTGGGCAGGTTTTTCTTCGGATTTTTCATCTCTGCAGCCATATTGGTCACACCGATCCAACCATCGTATGCCCACAGCGTACCTAAAATTGCCGTGCCGGCATCTCCTACCAGGCCGCTACTAAGACCGGATGCACCGGGAGCCTGCCCCCGAAACAGCCCCATTCCGAGGATGGCTGCAACAGGTACAAGCTTTCCAACGGTAGCAACTACCTGAATAATGCCGCCGCAACGGGTCGACAGAATATTCAGTCCCAGAAGAAACAGCATGATCCCCACAGCAACCAGCCGCTGAGTCCAGTCCCCCATGGGCACAAAATAATTGGCATAGACCGCAAACGCAATGGCCTGTGCCGCAACAGAAGCAGGATAAGAGATCACAGATTGCACCCATCCCAGCAAAAATCCAACCTTTTCGCCGTAGATTTCCTCCAAATAGACATACAGGCCACCGGCTTTGGGAATGTTGGAAGCGATTTCGGCAATGGAAAGTGCAGAGCACAGAGTAACCACACCGCCTAAAATCCATGCAACCAGTGCCATCATCGGACTGCCTGCATCACGCAGGACTACACCGGGTTTTAGGAAAATGCCGGAGCCAATGATCATTCCCACAACAATGGCAAGGCCTTGGGCAAAACCGACTGTCTTTTTCATCTGGTGATCTTGATTCATGTCCGTTCCCCTTTGTTTGTTTTTTCTTATCTATTATATCCGAAATAAATGCATTATGCAATGGCAATTCCAGAACTTTTGCCCATAATACCCTGTAGCGTTACAATTGATGTGAGACTAAAAGAATAGAAAAAGGCGATTGAGTTC
>CAYROJ010000100.1:0-5507 GCA_964425865.1 uncultured Oscillospiraceae bacterium
TATGAACTTCTTCTACTTTTTTCAAGTGTTGCACTTGATAGTATAATTCACCTTTCGTTGAAAAAAGAGAGTAGCTTTCGCTACTCTCTTTTTTATGGTGCGGATGACAGGACTCGAACCTGCACGCTCGCGCGTTGGAACCTAAATCCAATGAGTCTACCAATTCCACCACATCCGCATATTCCATTGCTTGCAGGGGTAATCTTATCACAATCCTTTCCGCTTGTCAACGGAAAAAGCCGCCGTAAAACGGCGGCTTTTATCATTTAGCGGACATATTCAATGACCACGCGGCGGTTGGGCTCTGTGCCGGTGGAATGGGTGGTGATGTTGTCCATCTCCTGCAGAGCGGCGTGGATCACATGGCGCTCGTAAGCATTCATGGGCTCCAGGGTGGTGCGGCGGCGGGCTTTGAGCACCTGCTGTGCCTTTTTACGGGCATACTTGCGCAGGCTGTCCTCCCGCTTGGCACGGTAATCCTCTGCATCCACATTGATGCGGACATGGCCTTCGATTCCACGGTTGACGGAGTAGTTGGCCAGATGCTGGATGGCATCCAGTGTGTCGCCCCGGCGGCCGATCAGGTAGCCCAGATCTTCGCCTACCAGCTCCACATTATAAGTATTGTCCTCACCCTTGACGCAGTGGGGAACAGCCTGAGAACCCATGTTCTCCAGCAGACCCTTGATAAACTGCTCGATCTTCTCCTCAGTAGAGCCGGATTCTGCGGGGGTGTAGACCTTCGGCTCTGCCTTGGGGGCTTCTGCCTTGCGCTCAGGACGGGCAGGACGCTCTTTCTTTTCTGCCTTGGGAGCCTCGGCTTTCGGCTGCTTGGGTTCTTCCTTTTTCACCGGCTTGGGCTCTTCCTGCTTCTGTGCCACCACAGCGGAGTGGGTGGTCTTAGAACGGGATGCACTGCCCAGAGCGCCCTTGGGGGCGGTGATCTTAGGCTCATCGGGTACTTCGTAAGTTACCTGCACCTTTGCCGGCTGAGCGCCAAAGCCCAGAAAACCGGATTTTGCCTGCTGCAGGATCTGGACGGAAACATTTTCACGCTCCAGACCCAGGGTGGCCAGTGCAGCTTCCACAGCGGCATCAATGGTCTTGCCGGTGGTAACAATGGTCTTTTCCATCTTCTCTTATTCCTCCGTAGAATTGTAGCGGTTGGGGTCGTAAGCACGGCCCTTGCAGTAAGGACGGTCTGCAACGCCGGACAGAGGCTTGTTTTCCCCGTTCTGCTCCTGGTGCACGATGCCCTTTTTGGCCAGATACTCGGCCTCAGCGGCGGCACGGGCAGCAGCTTCTTCCTCTTTCTGCTTCTGCTGCAGCTTCTTCTTGCTGGTGTTGGCGGTGATGCCGTCGGGATTTGCGGCCCGGCGTTCGGCACGGATACGCTCTTTCTCTTCTTCAATGCGCTGCTCTTCCAGATACTTCTGCATCCGCACTGCATCCTCAGCATCGTAGATCTTGCGGTAGTGCTTGGTCAAAACAGCGTCCTCAATGGTACGCACCACACCGCCGACGAACCAGTACAGAGACAGGCCGGCAGGAACGGTGAAGCCGATCCACAGGCTCATCAGGGGCATCATCCACAGCATCATTTTGTTGGTCTGAGCGGTCTGGGAATTTTGGGCGGTTTCTTTGTCCTGCATACCCTTTTCGTCGGTGATGACAGAGTTGTTCATCTTCTGAGAGATGAGCATCTGCACCACCTGGCTGGCAGCGGACAGGCAGGGAACGATGAACAGGCCGATGTTGGCCCAGGTCCATGCATCCCACTTGAACACATTAAACTGAGGGATCTGCCCCAGGTTCACGCCCAGGGTGCTGAACTGAATGCCTTCCAGGGTGCTCTGGGCAATACCCGGAATGGCTGCCTGGATCTGGGCGGCATACTGAGGGATATACTGAGCGGCGATGACCTGGCTGTAATAGCTGTTACCGGTGAACAAGTCGGGGTTGATGTTCTTGATGGTATCAACGATCACCTGGGCGTTTTCAGCGCTTTCACCCAAGATGTAACGAATGGGTTCCCGGATCACGCTGTAAAGGGGGATCAAAATCAGCAGAGGCACCAGACTCCACAGGCAGCCGCCGCATCCCATGGATGCGCCCTCTTCCTGCTGAAGCTTCTGAATGGCCTCGTTCTGCTTTTGCTTATCGTCGGCGTATTTACGCTGGATTTCCTGAATACGGGGCTGAAGACGGGACATCTTCATCATGCTTTTTTTGCTCTTTGCGGTGATGGGCAGCAAAACCAGCTGCACCAGAATGGCGAAGAGGGTAATGGCCAGACCGTAGTTGCCCAGCAGGTTGTAGATCTGATGCAACAACCAGCCAAAGGGAACGGTGACCAGGTCGGAAAGACTAAATGCCAAGAACATGGACATACCTCCTATTGGTTGTCAGTTACGGAACGGGGTCAAAGTAGGGATGCTTGGAGAATGGATGGCAGCGCATGAAACGCTTAAAGGTCAGCCAGCCTCCTTTGACGGCACCGTATTTTAAGATTGCTTGGTAAGCGTAGGACGAGCAGGTGGGACAGTAGCGGCAGCGGGGGGGATAGGCAGGGGAGATGTGCTTCTGATAAAAGCGGATCGCCTTGAGCATCATCTTTTTCATGGGTGCACCTCGTGCGGCTTTTCCTCCGCCTGAATGCCCGCTTTTTTGGCCAGTGATAAAAATGCATTTGTCAGTGCACTAAAATCACAGGAAATGGCCCGGGACCGTGCTACCACAACAATATCCCAGCCGGGCTGGAATTTTTCTTCATTCAGGCGGTAAACTTCCCGAATACGGCGGCGTACCCGATTGCGCACAACGGCGTGTCCCAACTTTTTGCTGACGGTGATGCCGATGCGGTTGGTGCCCGTTCGGTTGCGGCGGGCATACAGCACCAGATAGGAGTTGGCGTGACCGGAGGTGGCGTACAGGCGCCGGAAAATGTGGTTGAGCTTCAGCGGAGCAGAAAATTTCATAAGATAATCCTCATTCTACCCAAAGACAGCCCGTTCCAAAATATGGAAAAGGCTCGAAAATAAAAAGGGGCGGGGCGAACATCGCCCCGCACAATTAGCCCCTTTTGCTGCTGCGTGTTCCGCAGCGCTACGCTCAGGCGGACAGAACCTTACGGCCCTTTGCACGGCGGCGAGCCAGAACCTTGCGGCCATTGGAAGTAGCCATTCTCTGACGGAAACCGTGAACCTTGGAACGATGACGGCGGCTGGGCTGGTAGGTACGCTTCATCACATACACCTCCTTTGTAGACTTCATCTATGCTCGACAACGAAATTCCGTTGCAGCAATACATAGTTTCTGACCATACAGGGTCATTCTGCGCTATTATAACCGAAAAAGGCAAGCAGGTCAATCTTTTTTTTATTATTTTGCGCATTTTTTGCGAAAAACCCTGAAAAAAGCCAGCCGTCAGGGGGCTGAGAAAGGCGCTGGATTTTGGAAAAAGACCGCCTTGACAGTATAATCTGCTTTCTTTTACATATTATAGCATCGTAATTTGTAAATAAAAAGGAGAATATATAAATGAAAGCAACAGGAATCGTTCGCCGGGTGGATGATCTTGGAAGAATTGTCATTCCAAAGGAAATTCGCCGTACCCTGCGTATTCGGGAGGGAGATCCTCTGGAGATCTACACGGAAAAGGACGGTGGCGTGATTTTTCGCAAATATTCCCCCATGGGGGACTTGCAGGATTTTGCAGCCCAGATGTGCGAGGCCATCGGGGCAAATACCGGGCGAATTGCTGCTGTGGCTGACCGGGACAGCATCATTGCACTGGCAGGAGCGCCCAAGCGGGAGCTGGTGGACAAGCCCAATTCCCAGGCACTGGAAAAGCTGATGGAACAGCGGCGCAACTATCGCTACACCCCCGGAGAAAGCCTTATCAAAGCCACGGAGGAGTCGGATAAGTACCATCTGGCGGCGGCTTCCCCCATTTTATCCCAGGGGGATCTGATGGGCTGTGTCATGCTTTTGATGGCGGAAGACAACACTCCCTTGCCGGAGGGAGAGCAGAAATTGGTGCAGACTGTGGCTGGCTTTCTGGGCAAGCAAATGGAAAGCTAAAGACTGCCAATATCTGAGAAAGGCGGCCTGCATAAGCAGGCCGCCTGAAAATTATTCCTGATTTCTGCGCTTCATCAGCTCACGCATACGGATGGAGTGATCCAGCTCCCGCTTGCGGATACGCAGGGTCTTGGGAGTGCATTCCAGCAGCTCGTCATCTGCCAAAAATTCCAGGCACTGCTCCAAAGACATGATCTTCGGGGGCACCAGACGGATGGCATCGTCAGAGCCTGCGGCACGCATATTGGTCAGCTGCTTGCGCTTGCAGACATTGACGGTCATATCTTCGTTGCGGCTGCAAATACCGACTACCATGCCGGCGTAAACGGGGGTGCCGGCACCGATGAACATTTGACCACGCTCCTGAGCGGCGCCCAGACCGTAGGCCACGGCTTCGCCGGTCTCAAAGGCGATCAAAGAGCCGGTCAGTCGGCGCTCAATCTCGCCCTTCATGGGGGCGTAGGAGTCCAGAACGGAGGACATGATGCCTTCGCCCCGGGTGTCGGTCAGAAATTCGTTACGGTAGCCAAACAGACCTCTGGAGGGAACAAGGAACTCCAGGCGGTAACGGCTGCCCATGGGGGTCATGCCCAACAGGTCGCCTTTCCGGCGACCCATTTTCTCGATAACAGCGCCCATGCACTCTTCGGGCACATCAGCCACCATTCTTTCGATGGGCTCGCAGATCTTGCCGTCGATCTCCTTGGTCAGCACTCTGGGGGTGGACACGGAGAACTCAAAGCCTTCCCGGCGCATGGTCTCCATCAGAATGGACAGGTGCATTTCGCCACGGCCGGCCACATTGAAGGCATCGCTGTTGGGCTGCTCGGTGACATGGAGGGATACATCTTTCAGCAGTTCCTTTTCCAGACGGTCACGAATGTTGCGGGAGGTCACATATTTACCTTCCTTGCCGGCGAAAGGAGAATCGTTGACGGCAAAGGTCATTTCGATGGTGGGGTCGGAGATCTTCACAAAGGGCAGAGCTTCTACACAGTCGGGTGCGCACAAGGTTCTGCCGATGGTGATGTCTGCCATGCCGGACAGGGCTACGATCTCGCCTGCGGAAGCCTCCTGAATGGGGGTCTTACCCAGACCGTCGAAGGCATACAGGGCAACGACCTTGCCCTTCTGCTTCATATCGGGGTCGTGGTAGTCGCAGATGGCCACTTCCTGGCCGACCTTGATGGTGCCCCGCTCCACACGACCCACGGCGATACGGCCCACATACTCGTTATAGTCGATGGAGGAGACCAGCATTTGCAGGGGACCCTTTTCGTCGCCCTGAGGGGCATCGATATAGTTAACGATGGTCTCAAACAGGGGGGTCAGATCCGTGCCCACCTCATCGGGGGAGTAGGAAGCAGTGCCCTGACGGCCGGAGCAGAAGACGGTGGGGGAGTTGAACTGCTCGTCGGTGGCAT
>CAYROJ010000101.1:0-5445 GCA_964425865.1 uncultured Oscillospiraceae bacterium
CCTGCAAGAAGGCCTATTGTGACCATTTTATCCGAACCATGCCCCTGGGCTATGACACACCTATCAGCGAGGACACTACGAGCCTCTCCGGCGGCCAGAAGCAGCTGCTGACCATTGCCCGGGCATTGCTGGCGGATAAACCGCTTCTCATTTTGGACGAGGCCACATCCAATGTGGACACCCGAACAGAGATACAGATCCAAAATGCTATGGATCAGCTAATGGCCGGAAAGACCTGCTTCGTCATTGCCCATCGGCTGAGCACGATTGTGGACTCGGATCTGATATTGGTGCTGGATCACGGCAAGATCGTGGAGCAGGGGACCCACCAGCAGCTGCTGGCGGCCAAGGGATTCTATCATCAGCTGTTTACCAGCCAATATGCCATTTAAGGAGGGCCTATGTTACAGATATTCGATCGATTGAGCCAGCTCCGTTTTGGAGAGCTGATGGAGGTATATAGCGAATCAGTTGCAGAAAACGCAGCAGAATTTTATCCCGATTTATCCGAAAACGAACAGATCATCCGGGCGCATCAGGACTTCTATGCCTATTTGCAGCAGGGATTTTTTAACCGGAAAGAGGATCGTTATTGTATTTGGACGGAAAATGGGAAGTATATCTGTGCACTGCGGTTGGAAGGCTACCAAGACGGACTTCTTTTGGAGGCACTGGAAACAAGGCCGGAATACCGCAAGCGAGGTTATGCGGAAAAGCTGATCCGGGCGGTACAGCAGCTGGTGGGGCAGCAGAAGCTTTACAGCCATATCAGCCATAAAAATGAGGCATCCCTTGCAGTTCACCGAAAGTGTGGATTTAAGAAAATCTTGGATCACGCTCGGTATGCAGATGGTTCCGTTAATCATTACTGCGGAACCTATCTTTATGAAGCACAAAGCGCAGGCTGACCGCCTGCGCTTTGTGCTGGGGTAAAATAAAGGGGCATTATAAAAGAAAGATTGACTTATTATCTTCTATGGGATAAAATAAAAGGGATAAACTACCACATTCCTGCCGACTGTAAAAACAAAGCGAAAGGAACTTGGAACGCTATGAAACCAAAACAAAGTCTGCAACATCGGGCCTCATTGTGGCGAATGAAGCTGCGGGAATATAAAGCCTGGCTGTATTTGCTGCCAGCTTTTGTGTTCTTGGGTGCTTTTATGGTATATCCGCTGATCGATGTGCTGATTTATTCGATGGAAGAGGGCTTTAACTTTACCTCCCAGGAGTCTTTTGGCGTGGGACTCTATAATTTTTCCTATGTGCTCCATGACCCCTATTTCTTGCAGGCCATGAAAAACACCTTTATTCTGGTGCTGATCACCGTTCCGGTGTCCACGGGTATTGCGCTGGTGATCTCTCTGGCGCTTAGCTCTGTCACAAAACTGCGGGACTTTTTCCAGACTGTGTTCTTCCTGCCTTATGTGACCAATACCTTGGCCGTAGGCCTTGTGTTCATGATCTTGTTCAAAAAGACCGCCTATTCCGATGGACTTATCAATGCCTTGATCCAGGTGTTCGGGGGCCAGTCGGTGGATTTTATCGGCGGACCTTACTGGGCAAAAATGCTGGTGCTGTGTATTTACACCGTATGGATCGTCATGCCCTTTAAAATTATTATTCTGACCAGTTCTCTGGCATCGGTCAATCAGAACTACTATGATGCAGCCAGAATTGACGGCACCAGCCAGGGCAGAATGTTTACAAAAATCACGCTGCCCATGATCTCTCCGTCTGTATTTTATCTGGTCATTACCGGTTTCATCGGCGCATTTAAGGCATATAGCGACTCTGTTGCCCTGTTTGGTTCAGATTTGAATGCTGCCGGCATGAATACCATCGTCGGCTATGTTTATGATATGCTCTATGGCAACAGCGGCGGCTATCCGTCCTATGCCTCTGCCGCAGCAATGATTTTGTTTGCTATTATTTTGACCATTACCTGCATCAATTTGATGGTCAGTAAAAAATATGTCCACTACCGTTGAGGGATTTGCCATGAATAAACAAGTGGATCATTCGATCATTCAGCGCAAGCAGCAGCACCGCAACCGGGCGTTCCGGGTGGCGGCGTATGGCCTGCTGGTGTTTTGGGCGGTACTGGTGCTGTTCCCATTTTACTGGATGCTTTTGACATCGGTCAAAAGCTACGGTGATTATAATGGGGAGCAGATTCCGCAGTTTTTTACCCTTCGTCCTACCTTTACAAACTATGTTACAGCGTTCACATCAGTACCTTTGGCAAAATACTTTCTCAATACCATCATTTTTATGGTGGCTACCACTGGGATCATGCTGATTGTTACCGTGCTGGCAGCCTTTGCATTTGCCAGACTGGAGTTTAAGGGGAAAAATTTGGCCTTTACACTGATTCTGGCATTGATGATGATCCCGAGCGAACTGGTGGTCATTACCAATTTTGTGACGGTGACCAATTGGGATCTGCGCAACACTTTCACAGGCTTGATCCTGCCGTCTGTTGCCAGCGTGTTTTATATCTACCTGCTGAAGGAAAATTTCGCCCAAATTCCCGATGAGCTTTACTTTGCTGCCAAGATCGATGGCACGACAGATCTGAAATACCTGTTTAAGGTGATGCTCCCAATCTCCACGCCTACGATCGTTACGGTGACTATTTTGAAGGCTATTGAATGCTGGAACAGTTTTGTCTGGCCTCGGCTGATAACGGATAACGAAGCCTACTACCTGGTATCCAATGGCATCCAGACCATCCGGGAACAGGGCTTTGGTCGGGAAAACATTCCGGCTATGATGGCGGCTGCGGTGGTGATCTCTCTGCCGCTGATCCTGCTGTTCATTGTTTTCCGCAAGAAAATCATGGAGGGTGTGGCCAGAGGAGGTACCAAAGGATGAAAAAGATCATTTCCTTCCTGTTGGCGGCGGTGCTTGTTGCCACATTGTTCGGCTGCCATGGTTCGATCCAGCGAAATGCGTTTACGGTGCCGGATGCGTTTGATACTTCCAGAAACTATGAGATCTCCTTCTGGGCAAAAAACGATACCAATAACGATCAAGTGGCCGCTTATAAAAAAGCTGTGGCGGATTTTGAGGCACTGTATCCCAATATCAAAGTGAACATTAAGTGGTACACGGATTACAGCAGAATGTATCAGGATGTTATTACCAACATTGCTACCGATACGGCCCCCAATGTCTGCATCACTTACCCGGACCATATCGCCACCTATCTGACCAGCAATCATTGTGTCGTACCGCTGGATGAGCTGATGGCAGATAAAAAGTACGGTCTGGGGGGCAGCGAATTGCGCTTTGAAGGCGTGACCAAGGAACAGATCATTCCCAAGTTTCTGGAAGAGGGGAAGCTGAATAGCAAGCAGTATGCGCTGCCGTTCATGCGCTCCACAGAAGCTTGTTATGTGAATAAGACCTTTGTGGAAGAGCTGGGTTTTACACTGCCCGAGACCTTGACCTGGGATTTTGTCTGGCAGGTTTGCGAAAAAGCCATGAGCCTTGGAAAGACCACCATCACTGATGAAAAGGGGAAAGAGCTGGAGGTGTTTGTGGCCAATGGTCAAAAAACGCTGATCCCTTTCATTTATAAGTCTACCGATAATATGATGATCACGATGCTCAAGCAGCTGGGCGCCGGCTATTCTACGGGAGCCGGACATGTGGAGATCTTTAACGACACCACTACCCAACAGCTGGAGAACCTTGCCCAGCAGGTGGCAAAGGGTTCTTTTTCTACCTTTGCTATATCCGGCTATCCCTCTAATTTCTTCAACGCAGGACAGTGCATATTTGCCATAGATTCCACTGCAGGTGCTTCCTGGGCGGGCTGTGATGCCCCCAATGTGGATATTCCGGAGGAGGCTTTGGCCCAATTTGAAACGGTTGTGATGTCGGTTCCCCAGTTTGATACCGAAAATCCACAAATGATCTCTCAGGGACCGTCGGTGTGCCTGTTTAATAAAGCGGACGAACAGGAAGTATTGGCATCGTGGCTGTTTACCCAGTTTTTACTGACAGACGATGTGCAGATCGCCTATGCTCAGACGGAAGGCTATGTGCCTGTTACCTCTAAAGCCCAGCAGAGCGAAGCTTATCAGGACTACCTGGCTCGGGCGGGAGAGGACAATGACTTGCATTACAGCGTTAAGCTGGATGCCACCAGATTGCTGCTGGAAAACACGCAAAATACATTTGTGACCCCGGTGTTCAATGGTTCGGCCTCTCTGCGCAGTGCAGCCGGACAGATGATCGAAGAGGTGACAAAGGCTGTTCGACGGAAAAAGACAGTGGATGAGGAATTCTTGCAGAAGCTTCAGCAGGATATGATCTCTTTGTACCATCTTGATGAGATCGAGTCCGGCGGCGCAAGAAATGATCTTGGATCGCTGCCTTCCAGTGCGGTATGGCTTTTAGCGGTGCTTGCCATTGCTTGGGTTTGCATTGGGCTTGCCGCTTTGACAGAATGGAAGAAGAAACGAAAAAATCAGTAAAAGGGTATTGATTTATTTTCTTTTTCTAGTATAATGGCATTGTGTTTACTAAACAAAACACAAAAAACAAAGGAGTATGAAAATGAAAAGAATTTTTGCTATCGCGTTGGCACTGGTCATGGTACTGAGCCTGGCCGCTTGCGCAGGAAACAGCAATACCACCGGTTCCCAGACACCTGCAACCAGCACTGTTGCTCCCAGCACTTCAGCACCTACCACCACTGTTCCCGTGACACCCCCTGAGGTGGAGGTCATGACTTATGAAGAGTATATGGCCGCTGAAATCGATTCCGAAGTGATCATCGAGGCCTATGTGCAGGCGCACCAGGCTTGGTGGAGCAACAAGATCACTGTTTACGCACAGGATCCCGATGGCGCATATTTCATTTATGAAATGGCCTGCTCCGAGGAAGATGCTGCAAAGCTGACTGCTGGCACCAAGATCCGTGTGACCGGCGTGAAGGGCGAGTGGGAAGGCGAGGTGGAGATCATGGATGCCACCTTCGAGTTCGTGGAGGCTGAGCCTTGGGTCGCTGAGGCCGAGGATGTGACCGCACTGCTGGGCACCGATGACCTGATCAAGCACCAGAATAAGTTCGTCTGCTTCAAGGGTCTGACCATTGAATCCATCTCCTACAAGAACAATGAGCCCGGCGATGACATTTATGTCAATGTTTCCTTCAATGGCACTACTTACAGCTTCTGCGTGGAGGTTTATCTGACCGGTACCGATACCGATGTCTACAAGGCGTTTGCTGAGCTGAAGGCCGGCGATGTGGTGGACATTGAAGGCTTCCTGTATTGGTATAATGGTGCCAACACCCATATCACCAGCGTGACCAAGGTCAATGTTGCTGGCGGCGGCGTTGTGATCTAATTCAACAGCTTCACCCCGATGCATTTTGAACTGCTCCCCGTCAAGTGGACAGTGAAATAAAATAAAGTTTTTTACACTTCC
>CAYROJ010000102.1:0-5401 GCA_964425865.1 uncultured Oscillospiraceae bacterium
CGCCCCAGGGCAGCTCGGCAGCGTTAGCCTTAGCGTAGATGGTGATCTTCTTGCCGTCGACGACGATGTGATCCTCGCCAGCCTCAACGACGTGACCCTGAGCAGCGTAATTGCCCTGAGTGGAGTCGTACTTCAGCAGGTGAGCCAGCATCTTGGGAGAGGTCAGGTCGTTGATAGCGACGACTTCAAAACCCTCAGCGCCGAACATCTGACGGAAAGCCAGACGGCCGATACGGCCAAAACCATTGATAGCTACTTTAACAGACATGGTAAAATCCTCCATAAAAAAACTTACTGCTTGCGCAGTTTATTGAAGAAATCCGTGCGAGGGCGTACCACGCACGGATTTATTATACAATAAGAAAAAAACAATGTAAAGTGACAAATTTGTTAAAATATAGTTTTTTCAGAAGAAATTATTGATAAAATTGTACGAAATGTCACCCCTGTCCTTGCAGGAAGGCCACAATTCGGTCTTTGTCCGCCTGGACAGAACCCTGGAAAGATCCGGGTTTGCCGCCACCCCGGGTGGGGAAATTCTCCTTCAGGGCGGCGCTCAGATCTTTCAGATCACCGCCGATGATGCAAATATTGCAGCCGCCGTCAGCATTGGTCAGCACTGCTGCCCAGCCCTGGCATACCTTGGCGATGCTGTCGGCCAGCTCCCGCAGCTGATTGCCGGACAGGTTTTCTTCAAAATGCACAACATTTCCTGCCTTTTGGTAGCTTTGAGCGGTGATTTGAAAAATTTTTGTTTGCAATGTGTTGGCTTTCAGCTTCCATTCTGCCAATGTCTCATTCATCCGCCGGGCGGCAGCACCGGTCTGCTCCGGTTTGGCCGAAAAGGCCTGCGAGACCGCCTGGTTTTGTGCAAAGATCTCCTGGGTCAGCAAAAAGGCCCGTTTGCCGCAGACCATTTCGATCCGCACGCCCTGCCGCAGTTTCACGCAGGACAGCAGTTTAATAAAGCCGATCTCTCCGGTTTTTTCCACATGAACGCCGCAGCAGGCGCAAATGTCATAGCCGGGAATTTCCACGATCCGCACCGGCCAATCCAGTGCCTTTTTGCTGCGGTAGGGAATGGCAGGCAGCTGCTCCGCTGTGGGATACCAGCACTGAATGGGAAGATCTTTCCAAATGGCTTCATTGGCCAAAAGCTCGATTTCCTCCAGCTTTTCCGGTGGGATCTGGGCATCAAAGTCGATCTCCATCACATCCTTGCCCACATGAAAGCCCACATTGTGACAATTGAACATTTTGCAGATGATGCCGGAAACAATGTGCTCGCCGCTGTGCTGCTGCTGAAGATCCAGCCGTCGGCCACTGTCGATACGTCCTTCCACCAAAGCACCCACTTCCAGGGGCTTGTCGCACAGGTGAAGGATCTCTTCTCCCTGTTGCTGCACATCCAGCACATTTGCACAGCCTAATGTGCCCAGATCGCAGGCCTGGCCACCACCCTCAGGATAAAAAGCAGTGGCATCCAGCGTCACAAGGTACGCATTTTCCCGGGGCTGACAGCTTTGCACTGTGGCTGAGAACTCATACAGGTGACAGTTTTCATAAAACAATTTCACAGTATGCATAATCCGATCCTCTTTTTCACATGATGAAGGTATCTTACCACAGAAACCGGAAAAGGGGAAGTGGAAAGTCACATTTCCTCCAAAATTCGGATGTATGAAATTGATTTTTTAGCAATTTAGTCTGGTTTGCCGCCGGAAGCAGAAGGGATATTTGTGAAAATAATAAAAAAATTGAATAAATGCAAAATAGCATAGATTTTGCCGAAAGAATGAACTATAATGAAATCGGAAACCAAAATGATGTCATACGAAAAGGAGAACCGTTACATGGAAACCTATCTTTTTAACATCATTACCCTGTTGGGTGGTCTGGCGCTGTTCCTGTTTGGCATGGATACCATGGGAAAAGCCCTGGAGCGGCAGGCCGGCGGTAAACTGCAAACCATTTTGGCAAAAATGAGCTCCACGGTCTACAAGGGCTTTTTCCTTGGCTTGGCCGTGACAGCGGTGATCCAGTCCAGCTCCGCAACAACGGTGATGGTGGTAGGCTTCGTCAACTCCGGCATCATGACCTTAAAACAGGCCGTGGGTGTCATCATGGGTTCCAACATCGGCACCACGGTGACCGCTTGGATCCTGTCGCTATCCGGTCTGGAAGGCGACAACCTTCTGGTTCAGCTGTTCAAGCCCTCCACACTGTCTCCCCTGCTCGGAGTCATCGGCATTGTGCTGTTCATGTTCTGCCGCAGCGAAAAGAAGAAGGGCATCGGCACCATCATGCTGGGCTTCATGGCCTTGATGACCGGTATGGAGATCATGAGCAGCTCCATGGCATTTTTGGAGGACGAGCCCTGGTTTGCAAACCTGATGGTCTCCTTCTCTAATCCCCTGCTTGGTATCCTTTTTGGTGCAGTGCTGACGGCCATCATCCAGTCTTCCTCCGCATCCATCGGTATTTTGCAGGGACTGTGTGTGACCGGTGCGGTGACATTCGGCTCTGCCATCCCCATTATTTTGGGTCAAAATATCGGCACCTGTGTGACAGCTTTGATGGGCGCCATCGGTGCCAACCGCAATGCCCGCCGGACGGCGGCTGTTCACCTGCTGTTCAATGTGGTGGGTGTGACCATTTTCGTCATCATTTTCTACGGTCTGGGAATGTTTATTGACTGGGATTTTCTGAACCAGTCCACCCAGGCCTGGCATATTGCCGTGATCCACACGGCCTTTAATCTGGCAGCTACCTGCATTTTGATGCCGGCCAACGGCCTGCTGGTGAAGCTGGCCTATCTGGTGGTGCCAGAGGCAAAAGAGCCGGAAAAGACAGAGCTGTTGGATGCCCGTCTGCTGGCGACTCCGGCAGTGGCTGTCCAGCGTGCCCACGCCGTGGCTGCCCAGATGGCATCGGATGCTGCCAAGGCCATGAATTTGGCCATGGAGCTGACCAAAAAATTTGACCCGGCTGTTTTGGAAGAGGTCAAGGCACTGGAAGACCAGACCGACCGCTATGAAGATGCGCTGGGCACTTACCTGATCAAATTGTCCGGCAAGGAATTGTCCGTGGCAGATAACCGGGTGCTGAACACCACGCTGTACACCGTGGCAGACATTGAGCGGATCGCCGACCACGCCGTGGCCGTAGGCAAAGCCGCTGCGGAAATGCATGAAAAGAACATTCATTTCTCCCAGCAGGCCAATGCGGAGCTGGAAGTGCTGGCAAGAGCCGTATCCGATGTGATGGCACGAACCGTTTCCGCCTACGAAAACTTCGACCATGCGCTGGCTATGAAGGTGGAACCTCGGGAGCAGGTGGTGGATGCTCTGGCAAGAGAGATCAAGTCCCGTCATGTGCGCCGGCTCAGAGATGGCCTGTGCAGCGTAGAATACGGCTTTGTGCTGGAAGACCTGCTGACGGCCTACGAACGCACTGCCGACCACTGCTCCAATATTGCGGTGGAAATGCTGCAAGTGGCAGAAGGAAAGCTGGAGGCTCACGAATATCTGAACGCTCTGAAGGGCGGCGAATTGCAGGAAAGCGCCAGCTTTACCCAGAATTTCGACCGCTACAAAGAACAATATACCTTCCCGGATGAAGAATGAACAAAGGGCCTGCTGCGTTTGCAGCAGGCCCTTACTGCACGCCAAAAAGCCCTCTCCCCGGGGAAAAGGCTTGGGAATGGCTCACTTGGGAAAGGTGATGGTCAGCACGATCTCATCCTCGGTTTCCCGGCGCTCGGAAATGGCCGAGATCCCCTTTTCCTGCATTTTCGCCAGATTTTGGGTCAGATTTCGGATGTAAGCATTGACATTCGGATGGCGCTCACAGGGCTGGTCGCTTTGCAGAAGGCTTTGAATATACTGCTCGGTTCTGGCCACATTCATATCCTGCTGGGCAATGACGGTAATGGCTTCCATTTTCTGTCCCTCTGTGGGCAGCTTCAGCAGCGCCCGGGCGTGGCGCTCGGTCAGCTCCGCCGTGCGCAGCGCGTCCAGCACTTCCTCAGAATGCTTTAAAAGCCGCAGCTTGTTGGCCACACTGCTCTGACTGCGCCCTAGCAGATTTGCCAAATCCTCCTGGCTGATGCGCCATTTATTGATCAGCTGGTAGATGCCTCGAGCTTCTTCTATGTAATCCAGATCCTGCCGCTGTAAATTCTCCACCATGGCTGCCATGCCCGATTCCTGCTGATCCATGGTCATGACGATGCAGGGGATCTCCATCAGCCCCACTTTTTGCGCTGCACGCAGCCGCCGCTCTCCGGCGATCAGCTCGTAGGCATTGCCCACCCGGCGGACGGACAGGGGCTGCAAAATGCCGTGCTGGCGAATGGAGTCAGCCAGATCCTGCAACGCCTTTTCCTTAAAAATTTTTCTGGGCTGCTCCGGATTTGGATGGATGGAACGGGCTGGGATGAAAATCACCCGGCCGGTTTCCATATAGGTTTTCAGCTTCTGGCACTGCATGGCATTTCCTCCTTGGTATTGTTGACTGTATTGTAACGCTTCCGCTCCGGGAAAAACCACGAAACACTTCACAGCTGCAAATGATAAATTATAAATATGGGGCAGACGCCCACATTGGCCCAAAAAGGCTTTTCATCCATTCCTCGAAGGAAGATAAGCTGGGGGAAAAGGCCGAAAACCTTTGAAAAATAGAGAAAAAATATGGAAAAGTGGGTGGACTTTTGGAAATCGTTGTGCTATGATATATGTGGTGGAGATTGGGATTTATATCCCTTTCATTTCCGTATAAACTAGGCGATTTTCGCCCGATACATATTTTTAGGAGGAATTTTTAATGGAATCCAAGATCTTGGAAAAGTATGGCATTCTCGGCACCACCGAGATCGTCTACAATCCCACTTACGAGCAGCTGTTCGAGGCTGAGACCGACCCCAAGCTGGAAGGCTATGAAAAGGGTCAGGTGTCCGAGCTGGGTGCTGTCAATGTGATGACCGGCGTTTACACCGGCCGTTCTCCCAAAGACAAGTACATCGTTATGGACGAAAACTCCAAGAACACCGTCTGGTGGACTTCCGACGAGTTCAAGAACGACAACCACCCCATGAGCGAAGAAGTCTGGGGCAAGGTCAAGGATCTGGCCGTCAAGGAGCTGTCCAACAAGAAGCTGTATGTGGTGGATGCTTTCTGCGGTGCCAACGCTGACACCCGGATGGCCGTCCGCTTCATCGTGGAAGTGGCATGGCAGGCACACTTCATCAAGAATATGTTCATCGTTCCCTCCGAGGAAGAGCTGGCTGCTTTCGAGCCTGACTTTATTGTTTACAACGCTTCCAAGGCTGCTGTGGAAAACTACGCAGAGCTGGGCCTGAACTCCTCCACCTGCGTGGCCTTCAACATCACCTCCCGTGAGC
>CAYROJ010000103.1:0-5249 GCA_964425865.1 uncultured Oscillospiraceae bacterium
TGCCGCCATCAAACACTTCGGCTTGACGAAAACACCGTGGCACTCGGAAGATGAAGTGCCATATTCCGATGTACACAGCACATTAGCGGCTCTTGTTGATAAGGGGTATAAACTCGGTATCATCGCAAATCAGAATTTTGGAACGGCTGAACGCTTGGAGGCTTGGGGCTTACGGAAATTCTTTGAGGTGATCGCTGCATCCGCAGAAATCGGATACGCCAAACCGGACAAGGAGATTTTTGAAAAAGCATTTGCACTTGCAGGGTGTTGCGCCGAAGAAAGCGTGATGGTCGGTGATCGGTTGGACAACGATATTGTTCCTGCCAAAGCATTGGGAATGGAAACTGTTTGGATCAAGAACGGACTTGCCCAATATCAGGACACAGCACTTGGCGAGGGCGTTGCAGATCATCAAGTCAACAAGCTATCGGAACTGCTTTGTATTTTATGAGACACGCAAGAAATGAGGAAACAGGATGTCAAACACCGCAAATCGCAAGTGACCGATACAGCACTTTGCGGATATGGTGGAGCGTGAATTGATACAGGCTTGTTGTTGGGAGGAAAATAAAAATGTACATAGAAACCCCGCGAATGATTATCCGTGATTTTGTGCCGGAGGATATCGCTGATCTGCACGAAATCTTCGGTGATGATAAAACAATGGAGAACTGCGAACCGGCATACGACTTTGAGAAAACAAAGGAGTTTCTGACCTCTTTCTGCATTAGTCGGAAAGGCGCTATTGCAGCAGTACATAAAGAAAGTGGAAAAATGATGGGATACATTCTGTTCAACGAGTTTGACGAGGGTGTATATGAAATGGGTTGGATATACAACCGCAGTTTTTGGCGGCAAGGATACGCATACGAATCCTGTAAAGCTGTGATTGACTATGTCTTTGGAGAACTGAAAGCCCATAAGATTTTTGCCGAAGCAATCGACGCTGTGAAGTCTGTCGGCTTGATGAAAAAGTTAGGTATGCAGCTTGAAGGCATCCAGCGGAGTCAGACTAAAGATAATCACGGTCATTGGGTAGACTTGTACTTCTACGGTCTTCTTGAAGATGATTGGAGGTAATATTATGCCAAATACCGTAAATCGCAAGTGACCGATACAGGTCAAATTCTTTGTAGATGAAAACGAGCTTGCTGCTGTTCACAGATAAAAGCGGAACAGGCGTGACCGAAATCATGCCTGTTCCAGAAAAACCAATATGACTGTTTTACCGGCAGGAGCGCAGGGGCTCCTGCTTTTTTACATATCGTCCATTACATCGGTGATCTTATCGCCGACTTTCATGGCGGCGTCCTCCACGGTGGTGGCGGCTTTTCCTGCCAGTTTGCGTACCGGATTGTTACGGGGCATCATCATGACCGCCACAGCGCCAACTGCTGCGCCCACGCCCATGGAAAGGGCAAGAGATTTCATACCCATAGCCGTTCTCCCTGATTAATAGCGAGGGCCACGGGCGGCAGATCCTGTGGTACTGCTGCTGCCACCGGGAACGGTGGTTGTAGTGGTGTCCATGGGCAGAGTGATGTCCGGTGCAGGCAGGACAGTGGATTGAGTAGCAGCGGAAGTGGCTGGCTGTTTGGTGGTTGTGGGTGTGGTATTGGTGGTGTCACGGCAGCCTGCAAAAAGCAAAGCTGTCAGTGTGAAAACCAGAGCAATTGCAGAAATTTTTTTCATTTTTATCCTCCTTCAAATGGAAATGCAAAGCTAGTATTTCACGAATTTCTTTTTTTACACCGGAAAATTGAAACAAAAAATAAGGATTTCACTTTTTTAGATTGCTTTTTTCAGTAAATATGCTATAATGATATATCATAAAAATAAAAGGGGAAATTGTCTTTATGAAAAAGTTGACCGTTAAGAAAAATAGCCAGTGTATGGCCTGCCTGGAGTGTGTTCGTGCCTGTTCCGAAGCATTCTATAAGGAGTTCCATCCTGACTATTCTTGCATTCAGATCGTCCAGGGAAAAGACGGCGCTGCAAAGCCTATGACCTGTATTCAGTGCGGCAAGTGCATGAAGGCTTGTGAGCACGGCGCTATTACCCAGAATCCCAAGACCGGTATGTACATGATCAACAAGAAGCTGTGTGTCGGCTGTGGAAAGTGCGTGGAAGCCTGCCCCATGAAGGTCATGGTTCTCAAAGACGGCAGCGCTGCATCCAAGTGTATCGCCTGCGGCATCTGTGCCAAGGTTTGCCCCATGGAAGTGCTGGAAGTTGTGGAGAAGTAATTGCATACATAAAAAGCCCGGCTTTGGCCGGGCTTTTCTTGTTGACAGGGCAGAAGGAGTATGATAAAATAAAAACAGATGTTCGGAAATGAAAATGTAATTTTTAAGCAGGAATGATTGAAAAAAACCTGGGTATATGATATACTGTAACTAATCATACACCCGGAGGCGTTTATGACAGAATTTACCACTTTTCAGCGGGAAATCCCTGGATTTTTACAGAATATTGAGATGAAATTTAATGAGCCTATGTCCAAGCATACTTCGTTCCGAATCGGTGGGGCAGCTGAGGTGATGGCATTTCCCCGAACCGTGGAAGAACTGTCTCTGATTTTACAGGCGGCCAGAAAATTGGCAGTTGAACCTCGTATTTTGGGGGCAGGCACCAATGTGCTGGCACCGGACGAGGGCTTGCCGGGGCTGGTTATCTGCCTGAAAAATGCCCTGGTTGGGAAGGAAAATCTCGGGGATGGTGTGGTCCGCATTTACGCCGGAGAGATCATGGCTAACGCTGCGGCTTTTGCTGCCGATGAGGGGCTTTCCGGTTTGGAGTTTGCCCACGGCATTCCCGGAACCGTCGGCGGCGGTGTGTATATGAATGCCGGCGCTTATGGCGGCGAGATCAGTCAGGTCTGCACACAGGTTTGCGTCATGGACATGGATGGCAACCGCCGGTTGCTATCCAATGAAGAAATGGGATTTTCTTATAGAAACAGCCGTGTTCAGCAGGGAAATGCCGTTGTTTTGTTTGCGGATTTTGCGCTGCAATCGCAACCATCGGTTGCAATCTGGGATCGGATGCGAGAGCTGAAAGCCAAACGCAGTGCCTCTCAACCGCTTGATAAACCCTCGGCCGGATCAGCATTTAAGCGGCCTGCCAGTGGTTACGCAGCAGCCATGATCGATGAAACAGGACTAAAGGGGTTTCAGATCGGCGGGGCAGCGGTATCCGAAAAACACGCTGGATTTGTAGTGAATATGGGGAAAGCAACAGCTGCCGATGTGAAGGCATTGCTGGGTGCAGTCGCCGACAGAGTTGAAAAAGAGAAGGGTGTCCGGTTGGAGCCGGAGATCCGCATTTGGTAAGGAGAAAGTGATGGCACAATCCTTTTCCGCAGCGGCCAAGACAGAAATTTGCCGCTGCGTTCCAACAAAAAATTGCTGCGCTGTGGCTGAAGTCTACGGCGTTCTGTTGTTCTGCAATAATTTTGGAGCGGATGGTCTGCGGATCATCACTGAAAGCAGGGAATTTGCTCAAATCCTGCCGAAACTGCTGCGCAAAGCCTTTGATATGCAATTTGATGTTATGCCGGAGCCGGATTACAGCGGAAAGTTGATCTTTCAAATCAGTGATCCGAAAAAAATGGAGCGTATCATGGGGGCTTTTGGATACGAAATGGGAAGCACCTTGGCGCTGCATTTAAATTTGCCTCTGGTGGAAGAAAACTGCTGTAAGGCGGCTTTCCTGCGTGGTGCATTTCTGGCAGGTGGTTCCGTGACCGACCCGGAAAAGGGGTACCATCTGGAATTGACTACCACCCATCAAAGTGTTGCCAGAGAAACATATACCCTGATGCATGAGAGTCTTGGATTTTATCCTAAGACTGCTGCCCGGGGCGGGGGACAGGTGCTGTACTTAAAACAAAGTGAGCTTATCTCTGATTTCTTGACTTTCCTCAGCGCTCCGGTGGCTGCCATGGGCATTATGGAAGCACGCCTTGAGAAGGAACTGAACAATAAGGTCAATCGTCGCTGTAACTGTGACGATGCCAATACTTCTAAAGTGGTGGAGGCTGCCCAGGAGCAGCTGGCGGCCATTCGCATTTTGCGAGAGCGAGGTACGCTGGACAAGCTGCCGCTGAAAATCCAGCAGGCTGCTTTTGCCCGAGAGGAGAATCCGGAAAGCTCTCTGACAGAGCTGGCGGCACTGATGGAGCCGCCTATTTCCAAACCAGCCATGAATCATCGCCTTAAAAAGCTGGTAGCCATGGTTCAGGAGGAAACAGTATGAGTTTTGTACATCTTCATGTCCATACAGAGTATAGCCTTTTGGACGGTGCCTGCCGCATTGGCTCTATGATGGAGCGTGTGAAAGAGTTGGGGCAGGAGGCCATTGCCATTACCGACCACGGAGTCATGTATGGCTGCATTGATTTTTATAAGGCTGCCAAGGCTGCCGGTATCAAGCCCATCATCGGGTGCGAAGTGTATGTGGCTCGCCGCCGGATGGCAGACCGTATTCACGGTATCGACAACGATCCTTATCATCTTGTGCTGCTGTGCGAAAACCGAAAAGGCTATGAAAATCTGTGTTATCTGGTTTCCCAGGCATTTACTGAGGGATTTTATGGAAAGCCCCGTGTGGATTTGGAATTACTGCAACAGCACCATGAAGGCCTGATCGCCACTTCTGCTTGCTTGGCTGGTGGCGTTGCCCAGTATTTGCTGGAAGAGGATTATGAAAATGCCAAGGCTTACGCTCTGAAAATGAGTGATATTTTCGGCGAGGGCAATTTCTATCTGGAAATGCAGGATCACGGCATCGAGGAACAGCGGCCTGTCAATCAGGGGGTGCAGCGCATCGCCAGAGAAACAGGACTTCCTCTGATCGTCAGCAACGATGCGCATTATCTGCGCAAGGAAGATGCGGCCATGCAGGATGTGCTTTTGTGCATCCAGACCGGTAAAACCGTGGATGATACCAACCGTATGAAATTCCAGACTGAGGAGTTTTATCTCAAAAGCGAGGAAGAAATGCGGCAACTGTTCCCCGGCTGTGATGAAGCTTTTGAAAACACGGTAAAAATTGCCCAGCGCTGTAATCTGGAATTTGTTTTTAACGAATATCATTTGCCCTCTTTCCCAATTCCGGAAGGGTATACAAATGTGGAATACTTCCGCCATTTGTGCGAAAAGGGCTTTGCCGAGCGCTACGAAAACCCGCCTCAGGAATATCGGGATCGGCTGGAATATGAGATCGGCGTCATCAGCCGCATGGGCTAT
>CAYROJ010000104.1:0-5185 GCA_964425865.1 uncultured Oscillospiraceae bacterium
CTGAGAACAAGCGTATCTCTCTGTCCATCCGTGCTCTGCTGGAGCCTGCTACCGAAGAAGCTGCTGAGGAAGCTGACGCTGAGTAATTTGTAAAACAAATACCGGGACGAAAAGTCCCGGTATTTTTTACAGGAGGAGAATTTATGGTCAAGCATATTGTACTGTACACCCTGAAAGAAGATGTGAACAAAGCAGAAGTGGTAGCGATCATCCATTCTGTGTTGGAACCGCTGGTGGGGAAGATCCCCGGGCTGCTGCATCTGGAAATTCGTCAGGCATTTAACGGCATGGACTATGCCCTGTATTCCGAGTTTGAAAGCCGGGAAGCCTTGGAAAACTACGCCAAGCATCCTCTGCATCTGGAAGCAAAGACCCACTTCCACCACTTCATTGCTACCCGGGTAGCTGGGGATTATGAGCTGTAAGATCCGCCCCCACCATGGGATGTGTATGGCATTTTTTCAAGGGAAGGGGTATAGCGGCGAATTTACAGACCACATGGACAAGGTGATCGAAGCCATGAAAGAAAACCCTGTGGTCTGTCTGATGCCGGAAACTGATGTGGTATGTAAAAATTGCCCCAACAATTTGGACGGCCTTTGCAACACCGCTGAGAAAGTAGCTCGTTATGATGAACTGGTGCTTTCCCTTTGCGGCTTGAAGGCAGGGCAGGAGCTGCCCTTTGCAGAATTCCATCAGAAGGTTTCGGATTGTATCCTGCTCTGTGGAAAACGGGAAACCGTCTGTGGCGATTGCCAGTGGACTGACCTTTGCTATTTTGAAAAATAAGCAGAAAAAGAGGTAGCGTGCAGTTATGCGCCTACCTCTTTTTTACACTAATATTATAGCACATTTTTAGAGGAAATACAAGTCTTGTTCTTTTTGCTATTTTTGATATACTTCATTTGGGAGGGAGTTATCAATGACAATTCAAGAGAAAATACTGGATTTATCAATCATTTGGAATCAAGTATCATTTGTATTTCCGCATTTCCTGACCTGCAATCTGAACTGGAACGAGCAGTACGCAATCTTCATAGAAAAAACCATGAAAACAGAAACTGACCGGGAACATGCATTGTTAATGGCAGAGTTTGTAAACGCCTTGGGAGACGGTCATACAGATATTTCCTTCGCAAAAGAATTGCGGGATAAAGCAGGGTATTTTCCTTTTGAATTGGAATATTTAAAAGAGGGATACTGTCTGAACGGGCAGCCTATACTGCGGATAGACGCAATGGATATGGAGGATATTTGCAAAAAAGCCGGGGAATATATTTATGGTGTAAATGGTTTTTTGCCGAGATTAGAGTATATTCTGCCTTTTTTGTTGGACGGTACAGAACATACAATAGAAACCGTAGCCAACAGTATCCCATTTCGGATGTTATCGCAGAAACCTTTGCCAAGCAGAAAAAGCGAAACAGAATTTATACTGCATGGGAATATATTACAAATCAAATTTAGCGATATGCTTTGTAATCGTCATCAGGAAATTTTTGAAAAACTGAAAGAATATCAACCTCGTGCCGTTATTCTGGATGTTCGGGAGAATATTGGAGGAATGACAAAACTGGGAGCGGATATTGCCCAGCTTTTCTTAAACGGAACATTTGGTGGTTGCCGGAAGTGGACAAGAAAGATGCTGGGCGTGGAATATGCATCTGCCAGTCAAATGATGGGAGAAGGACAAATACAGGCAAAAAAGATTATGGATCTGGCGGATTTTGAAGAATATGAAGATCAATGGGGAGCGGTCGGGCAAGAGGCTGTGTTCACAGGCCCGGTGGTGCTTTTGACTTCCCGGAAAACGGTATCAGCAGCCGAAGATTTTGTAGCCTTTTTTCGCAGTAATAAAAGAGCTACGGTAATCGGCACATCGACCTGTGGCACTTCCGGTACGCCACTGCTGAAGAAACTTTCTTGTGGAACGCTGCGAGTGTGTTCTGTAGGTTACTGCCTGAAAGATGGGACACACTGGATTGGAAAGGGCATACAGCCGGACATATGGGTGGAGCAAACGGCTTGGGGCAGGCAAAATGGAGTTGACGAAGTGCTGGAAAAAGCCTTGGAATATCTTGCGTAAAAAACAGCAGCACTGCTTGGCAGTGCTGCTGTTTTTTATTTTGCAGACAGATCCACGCTGCGGCGGAGGATAGAGAAGGCAGGTACTTGCTTTGGCAGCTGCAAATAGAACTTCATCTGGGGCGTTTTCGGCTCTGTCAAAGCTGCGCCTTCCAAGTCTGTCATGGACTCTGCCAGGATGGAGAAGGGGCGCAGGTCAGGGCCTACCACTTCTAATTCATCGCCCTGGGCGAATTTGTTGTTCAGGCTGCAAAGAGCCAGGCCGTTTTCATCGCAGGACTCCACCTTGGCCACGATCTGCCACTCCCGCAGATAGCGGGAATGCTCGGTATACTGCCCCGGCTGGCCGTAGTAGAAGCCGGTGGAGTAGACCCGATGGGATACATGATCCACTTCGTCTCGCCAAACCTTGTCGATTTCACGCCCGGCGGCGATGTCGTCGATGCAGTGGCGATAGGCGCCGGTGACAATGGCGGCGTAGTAGGCGGATTTGGCACGGCCTTCAATTTTAATGCAGTCAACGCCTGCATCCATCAGATCTTTCAGGTGGTCGATGGTGCACATATCCCGGGAATTCATAATATATGTACCCTTTTCGTCCTCGAAAACCGGGAAATACTCACCGGGACGCTTTTCTTCCATCAGGGCATACTGATAGCGGCAGGGTTGCGCGCAAGCACCACGGTTACTATCCCGCCCGGTCATGTAATTGCTTAATAGGCAACGGCCGGAGTAGCTGACGCACATAGCACCGTGGCCGAAAGTTTCAATTTCCAATTCTTTGGGGGTCTTCTGCCGAATTTCGGCAATTTCGCCTAAGCTCAGCTCCCGTGCCAAAACCACTCTTTTGGCACCCAAATCATACCACGCGGCTGCACACTCGTAATTGGCGATGGATTGCTGGGTGGAGATGTGAAGCTCGCAGTGGGGAGCGTATTTTTTTGCCAAGGTGAAAGCGCCCATGTCGGCCACGATCAGCGCATCGACACCGGCGGTATCCAGCTGCTCCAGATAGCCAGGCAGGTGGCAGATCTCGTCGTTTCGGGGCATGGTGTTCACCGTCACATGGGCTTTTACACCATGATCGTGGGCGTATTTGACGGCGATGGGCAATTCCTCCGGGGAAAAGTTTCCGGCGAAAGAGCGCATACCGAAGGCGGTGCCTGCCAAATATACCGCATCAGCGCCATAGAGAACGGACATTTTCAGCCGCTCCATATCGCCTGCAGGACTTAGTAATTCCAATTTAGCCATTTTATCTCTATAACTCCTTGGATATTCAGGTTCGAGGAAAGATTTTTCTGTACTTTCCCGGCAGACAGGGCTTTTACCAGTGCATGATAGTCATATCGGGTTTGAAGCTCGTATGTGCCGGGCTTGATCTTGGCTTCGGCGTTGGTGACCTTGGCATAAAGTCGAAAGAGCCAGGGATAGTCAACAAGACCTTGCTCTTTTAGTTTTTTGGAAATGTCTTTGAGGGTGTCTGAATCCGAGACCGTAAGCTCCACGGCTTGGTCCTCTCTGCCAAAGGCCAGTATATCAGAGGCCAGCAGCCAAAGCAGATTTCCAAATAAAACACCGACTAAAAAGATGGCCGTCAACCAGACGAAGGGGGGAATAATACGGGGAACGCCGGATTTCTTTCTATCTTCTGGCGAAATATAGAAGCTGTGATCGGCGTTTTCGTCCATAAAGATCCTCCTGGTTATCGAATAACGATTTGATCGGCGATCTGCTGTGCAGTTGCTTCCCCTTTCAAGGCGGAAATCAATTCCAGTGCAAAGGGGATGGCGCAACCGGCGGAAGTGCCTGTAATGATATTATCCTGCCGCACGCAAGGAACATTCCGGATCAGGGCAGTACCCATTTCCTCCTCGCAACCGGGATAGCATACCGCAGGAATGTCATCTGTAATATGCAAACTGGCCAAAATGGTGGGAGCAGCGCAGATGGCGGCTACAAATTTGTGATTAGCGTGGGCAAAGCAGATGGCATCCATGGCCTTGGGACAACTGCGGATGGATTTGACACCTCCCAGACCGCCGGGCAGGACGATCATATCCAGATTGGTCAAGTCCATTTGCTCGATGGTGATGTCGGCGGTGATGGGAATGTTGTGGCTGCCATAGATAGTCTGCCCATTTAGCCCCACCGTTATAACACCGATTCCGGCACGGCGCAAAAGATCAATGGGAGCAATGGCTTCCATTTCTTCAAATCCGGTGCCCAACAGTACATAAACCATAATCAGCCCTCCAAGCAAGCGGAAATAAGGGTATAGATCTCCTCATGAATGTCTTCAATGGAACGCATTTGGCCGTCGTGAACACAGTTGATGACCTTCCAGTTGTAGAAAGCGGCGGCGGTACGGCCTGTCTCCCGGCAGGTGGCAAGATAAGAGGAATTCTGCTCGTGAATATCTGCCTTGGTGTTGGTCTGGGCTTCCCGGCTGCGCATAAGCTTTTCGGTAAATGCGGTGGGTACATCCAGATAGATCACCAAATCAGGGGAGGGAAGCCCCAGCTTATCATATTCAAATTCGCCCAGCCACTTTAAGAATGCTTCCCGATTTTCTGGATGCTCCTTAGCGGCCTGGTGGACAGCATTGGAGGTGGTATAACGGTCAGAGAAAATCAGACCGCCTTCTTCATACCATTTGCCCCAATCCTGCTTATAGGACGCATAGCGGTCAACGGCGTAGAAAGCCGAAGCGGCGTAAGCGTTTACATCATCGGGATCAGAGCCGAAAGCACCACCTAAGTACATTCGGATAAGAGCGGAGCTTTCCTCCGAGTAACGGGGGAAGACCAATTTGCGAAATTCGATATTTTCACGCTGAAGCCGTTCGGCCATCAGTCGAAACTGAGTGGATTTTCCGGAACCATCGGTTCCTTCGATGACGATCAATTTGCCCATGTTCTTTCTGCCTCCTGGGAATAAACATACTATGATAAAATATCATAGCATATTTTTGCCCGTTTGTCCACTTGCACAGAAAGATATTTTTTGAGAAAACAGCTGATGCATATTCCGACAGAAACCACGAAATTGTTCATTTGTCAATGATGTGAGACCACAAAAAAGCATATAGAGTTCTGAT
>CAYROJ010000105.1:0-5162 GCA_964425865.1 uncultured Oscillospiraceae bacterium
AATGTTTTTTGCAAAAAATTTAACTTTCCTCTTTACATACAGGCTTTTTTCGGCTATAATACTTCATAATGCCTTATTATGGAGAAGTGCGCAATGAATATTGAATTCGATAGCTATAAACAGAAACTGAATGATTGCCGTCCGGCTCTGGACGGACTGTCCGACTCTTTGAATATGGAAGGCCTGCGCAATGAGCTGGAGCGACTGCACGCAATGCAGGAAGCTCCCGGCTTCTGGGACGATCCCGAAAAAAGCCAGAAGATCGTGGTGAAGGTCAAGCAGACCGAGCATAAGGTGGAGCGCTATGAGAAAATGTGCGCCACCTGGGACGATTTGATGACCATCTGCGAAATGGCCGCCGAGGAAGACGACGACTCCATGCTGGACGAGCTGAAGGAAGGCTATGAGAAGCTGACAGCTGAGATGGAGGCCTGCCGCCTGGAAACCCTGCTCACCGGAAAGTATGACCACAACAATGCCATCATGAGCTTCCAGGCCGGTGCCGGTGGTACCGAGGCTCAGGACTGGTGCCAGATGCTTTACCGGATGTACACCCGTTGGGCCGAGCGCAGCGGTTTCGATTATCAGATTTTAGACTATCAGGAAGGCGATGAAGCCGGTCTGAAATCTGCATCTATTCTGGTCAACGGCGAAAATGCGTATGGTTTTCTTAAGGGGGAGAACGGTGTTCACCGTCTGGTGCGCGTGTCTCCTTTCGATGCCAATGCCCGCCGTCAGACCTCTTTCTCCGCTATTGAAGTTATTCCGGAGATCGAAGATGAGTCTGAGGATTTTGAGATCCGCCCCGAGGATTACGAAATGCAGGTGTACCGTTCTTCCGGTGCAGGCGGTCAGAAGGTCAACAAGACCTCTTCTGCTGTTCGACTGATCCATAAATCCGGTATTGTGGTTTCTTGCCAGACTGAGCGCAGCCAGTTCCAGAACAAGGAAACCTGTCTGAGAATGCTCCGTTCCAAGCTGGTGGAGATTCGGGAAAGAGAGCATTTGGCCAACATTGCCGACATCAAAGGCGTTCAGCAAAAAATCGAGTGGGGCAGCCAGATCCGTAACTATGTGTTCATGCCCTACACCCTGGTCAAGGACACTCGTACCGGCTGCGAAACATCCAATGTTAACGGCGTAATGGACGGTGCACTGGATCCGTTTATTGAGGCTTATCTCAATTGCCTGTCCACCGGAAACTGGGTGCAGAAATAAAATGTAAAAAAGTCCCGATTTAGGGCTTGCATTATTTGCTTGGCCGTGGTATAATACCTTGGCAATTTGTATATCGCCGTTATTCTGGCGATGGATATTTTAATGATGATCCGCAATACACAGTATCTACTGTCAGCGGAGGGGGGTATAAAAATGCAAATCTTGAGATATGTTCTGATCGCTCTGGAAGTGATCGCCAGCATCGCTCTGACTGTTGTTGTTCTGATGCAGTCCGGTAAGGAAGATGGTCTGGGTGCCGCCATTTCCGGTAAGACCGATACCTACATGGGCAAGAATAAGTCCGGTTCTCTGGATGAGATCGCTGCCAAGTCCACCAAGTGGATCGCTCTGGCATGGATCCTGCTGGCTCTGGCTTTGAATCTGATCTGATGTTAGCAATAAAACCACGAAGGATTTCCTTCGTGGTTTTTATTTTTGCCATGGACATTTTAGGGTTGCTGTGGTAAGATAAGCTTATCTTTGAAAAGGAGAAAACGGATATGAATATAAAGAAGCTGGCAGGTCTGGAACCTGCGGCAGTTTTTGGCTATTTTGAAGAGATTTGTTCCATGCCCCATGGCTCCGGCAATACCAAGATCATCAGCGATTATCTGGTGGATTTTGCGAAGGATCAGGGCCTGCGCTATATTCAGGATGTGTTGAACAATGTGATTATCTTTGTTCCCGGTACCTGTGGAATGGAAAACCATGCACCTGTGATCCTTCAGGGGCACATGGATATGGTCTGTGAAAAGGATGCTGATTGCTCCATTGATATGGAAAAGGAAGGTCTGGACATTGCCCACGACGGCAGCTATGTCTATGCCAACGGCACCACTCTGGGCGGCGATGATGGCATTGCTGTGGCATTTGCCATGGCGCTGGCAGCGGATAAGAGTATTGCCCATCCTCCGCTGGAGATCGTCATTACTGTGGACGAGGAGACCGGTATGTACGGTGCGGCAGGTATTGACCTTTCTATGCTCAAGGGTAGAATGCTTCTGAACATCGACTCCGAGGATGAGGGTATCTTTACAGTGGCCTGTGCCGGCGGCGCTCGCTCCACCATTCGGGTCAAGGCAGACCGCAAGCCTGTTTACGGCCCCTGTGTGAAGCTGGTGGTGGATGGTTTACAGGGCGGCCATTCCGGCGTGGAGATCCATAAAAACCGTGCCAATGCATCGAAGGTCATGGGCGAATTCCTGCGCCGCATCAACGAAAAGACCCCGCTGGCACTGACTGCTTTTGGTGGCGGCTCCAAGGACAATGCCATTCCCCGCAGCTGTGAGGCAACCTTTGTGGCCTTGGGCAACGATTTGGAGTTTATCAATGACATTGCAGCCCGGCTGCAGGCAGAAATTCGGGAAAATTACGCCGAGCCGGAGGCTGTGGTGGATGCTTTTAATGTGGAAGCCATGGGTGGCAACGCTGTTTCTGCGGAGGATAGCAAAAAGCTGATCGAGCTCATTTGCGCTGTGCCCAATGGAGTGCAGGCCATGAGTACCCAGATCCCCGGCCTGGTGCAGACCAGCTTGAATTTGGGTATTTCCAAGCTGGAAGAGGAGCTGCGTCTGACTTTCTCTGTCAGAAGCTCTGTTAACCGGGAGAAGGAAGAACTGCTGATGAAACTCCGTACATTGGCGGAGGAATTTGGGGGCACTTACAGCCAGAAGGGGGAATATCCTGCCTGGGAGTATAAAGAAGTGTCTGTTCTTCGGGATACCATGGTGAATGTGTATGCCAAGATGTTTGGCAAGCAGGCAGAGGTAGTTGCCATCCATGCCGGCCTTGAATGTGGCCTGCTGGGTGAAAAGCTGCCGGGACTTGACTGCGTTTCCATTGGCCCGGAGATGCACGACATCCACACCAGCCGTGAAAAGCTGGGTATTGCCTCTGTGGGCAGAACATGGGAATTCGTGAAAGAGGTGCTTAAGGCACTGTGATCGAGCAACATCCACCGGCTCAGCCGGTGGATGTATTTTTACGGCATAGTCTGTCCCTCTCTCTCATAGGTTTAGGCGAGGGGGGAGTGCAATGGGGCGGAAACGATCCATTTTTCACAATGCATTGATGCTGACAGGGGCCAATTTGCTTCTTCGGCTGGTATCCACCTCTTTTCAGGTGTTTATTTCCGGACGCATCGGGGCAGGGGGCGTGGGGCTACTGCAACTGGTGCTGTCGGTGGCATCGATGTCGATGACTGCCGGAATGGCCGGCGTGCGGACAAGCACCATGTATCTGACGGCAGAGGAATTGGGCAAAAATCGAAGGCAAAATGTGACTTGGATCTTATCCGGGTGTATTGTTTACAGTTTGATTTTTAGCATTGGCGTTGGAACGCTGGTTTATGGATTTGCACCGAAAATCGCCAGAGCGTGGATCGGGGATATGCGTACCGTGGGTGCGATCCGTCTGTTTGCGGTGTTTCTGCCGATCAGCTGTCTCAGCGGTGTGATGAGCGGCTACTTTACAGCGGCCAATCGCATTGGCACATTGGCTGCGGTAGAAGTGGCGGAGCAGCTTTGCTCCATGGCGGTAACAGCCTGTGCGCTGGTATTCTGGGCAGGCCATGATATTGGCAGGGCTTGCCAGGCAGTGGTGCTGGGCGGCTGCATCGGTGGCTGTCTGACGCTGTGCAGCCTGGTGCTTTTGAGACTGCGGGAAAGAGGAAAGACCGGCGCTCACATTGCCGTAGCACGACGCTTGACCGGCATAGCGTTGCCCCTGGCTCTGGCGGATGATTTGAAGATGGGCATTTCTACCACGGAAAACCTGATGGTGCCCAAGCGCTTGTCGCTATACACTGGGGTGGGGGATGCGTTGGCTCAGTTCGGGACAGTTTGCGGCATGGTTTTTCCGGTACTCATGTTTCCGGCGGCAATTTTATACGGCCTGGCAGATCTTTTGATCCCGGAAATGGCACGCTGCAACGCTTCCGGCAGCAACCGGCGCATCCGATACCTGGCACGAAGAAGCCTGCGACTGGCTCTTTTTTATGGAGTGGCTTGTGGGGGCGTGATGTTCATGCTGGCGGAGCCCCTATGCCTGATGCTCTATAAAAGTCAAGAGGCTGCCGAGTATCTGCGCTGGTTTGCCCTTCTTGCACCCATGCTGTATGCTGATGCGGTAGTGGATGCCATTAACAAGGGATTGGGAAAACAGCGCCTTTGTGTGCGGATCAACATTTTTACCTCTATCATGGATGTGGTAGGGCTGTATATCCTGCTGCCCACGCTGGGAATGCAAGGGTATTTTATCAGCTTTGTTCTCAGTCATGCAGTCAATGCGGCGCTGAGCCTGGGGCTGCTTCTGAAGATCACGGAGCTGAAAGTGCCCCTGCGTGTACCGATCATGACCATCGTGACCATGCTCGGCACGGTTTGGGTGGTCAGTCTTCTGGATAATCCGGTGATGAAAGCGGCAGCGTTCTTGCTGATCCTCTTTTTGGGGCTGTATTTATGCGGCGTTTTGTACGCAGAGGACCTGCACTGGCTCATAGGCCTTACAGGACTCGGAAAAAAGAAAGAAAAAATCTGATTTTTTGTAAAATAACATTTGACAAATCGGTCAAATACCTGTATAATATCCAAGCATGATTGTGGAGAAGGGGGATACTATGCTATTAGGACTTTCTAAGATAATCGATTGTCCCGGTGCCAGCATTCCGTTTTCCACCGATCTTGATCTGAGTGATCTTCGCTATGGTACCTGCAACCCGGTGTCTGAGCCTGTGAAGGCAGAAGGCGTGGTGCGTAACACCGCCGGTGTGTTAATGATGAAGGGTGTGATTACCACCTGTATCCATGGTATTTGCGACCGCTGTGCCACCGAGTTTACCCGAGAGTTGGAAATCCCTCTGGATGTGGTTCTGGTGACGGAGCTGGCCGATGAAGAGAACGAAGATGAATGGGTATTCCCTCTGGAGGGAGACAGCGCCGATTTGG
>CAYROJ010000106.1:0-5111 GCA_964425865.1 uncultured Oscillospiraceae bacterium
GTATGAACTTCTTCTACTTTTTTCAAGTGTTGCACTTGATAGTATAATTCACCTCATCAAAAAAAAGCGGCTCTGCTTTTGCAGAGCCGCTGATGCTTATTTCCACAGGCCGTCGGGATACAGGCCTTCTTTGGTCTTTTCTGCCAGTGCAGCCACCACAAGGGGCTTGTCGGCGGCATAGGTCACGCCGTACCACCGATCTGCAGAGGACAGAACCTTGACCTTTGCTTTTCCATCGGCCATCAGACGATTGACCACAGTGGGCAGGAAGAATTCGGCTTTCTCCGGATTCTTGGGCAACTCATTGGTGAGAAATTTTACAAAATCCTGTGACAGGGCGGTCAGAATACTGGGGGTAAAGCCAAACATATTCATGCTGACCAGCGTATCCAGTTCCACATTCTCCCACTGACCATCTCCCACAGGGTAACGGGCATGATCGCCGCAGCCTTCGATGCCGATGCATTCCCGCAGCCGATCCAGATAACCGTCCCCATCCAGGTGGCAGATACCTCTGGCCACGCCGCCGTTGTCACTGAGGGTATTGCGCAGGTAATAGCCCACCATGCAATAGTCAAAAAATTGTCCGTCTGCGGCTTGGCAAAGCCGGTCATAGATGGCCTGGAATGCGGAGCAGCCGTAATAGTCGTCTGCATTGATAACAGCGAAGGGAGCATCGCCAATGGCGTCTTTTGCGCAGAGGATGGCATGGCCGGTACCGAAGGGCTTCACCCGATTTTCCGGCAATGTGAATCCATCCGGCAGATTCGACAGCTCCTGGTAGGCATAGCGGATCTCCAGAGGACAGGCCTCCAGCCGTTTGCCAACGGTTAACATAAAATCTTCACGAATGGCTTCCTTGATGATGATGACAGCGGTTTTAAAACCTGCACGCCAGGCATCATACAGGGAGTAGTCCAAAATCGATTCGCCTTGACTTCCCACGGGATCGATCTGCTTCAGACCGCCGTATCTGCTGCCCATGCCGGCAGCCATCACAACAAGAATGGGCTTAGTTGACATAACATACTCTCCTCTATTCAAGCGTATTTAGTGAGATCGCATTTTTTTCCATGAGCTCCCAGCGGAAGACCGTTGCCAGCTCCTTTGCCGAAATGGGGTGATTCTTCGGAAGCAATCCGCAGGAAAAGGCCAAATTTCCGATGATCTTTTCCGGGCTGTGGTGCAGCTGCAGCTGACCCAAGTCCAGATCACGGTCCCGTTTGGAAAGCCGCCGTCCATCCGGGGCGACCAGCAGGGGAACATGGCCATATTGGGGGGCTTCAAATCCAAAAAGCTGCTGTAAGTACATCTGCCGGGGGGCGGAGCTGAGCAGATCTACCCCTCGAACCACCTCCGTGACACCGGCCTGTCCATCGTCCACGGTGACAGCCAATTGATAGACATAGCATCCGTCTGCCCGGCGTACCACAAAATCGCCGCAGTCGGTTGCAAGATTCTCTTCGTAAGGGCCTTGCAGCAGGTCTGTAAAGCGCCATATTTTGTCGGGTACTTGGACTCGCCAGGACGGAACTCGGCTGAATGCGGCGCGCTGAGCCGCTGACAGATGGCGGCAGGTCCCGGTGTAGACATAGGTACCGTCAGACAGGTGGGGGGCATTGACGCTGTGAAGCTGGCTGCGGGTGCAGTAGCAGGGGTAGAGCAGGTGTTCATCCTGTAATTTTTCAAAATAGCGGTCGTAAACAGGGCTGCGCTGACTCTGAGGGGCGGTTTCCTCGTCCCAGCAAAGCCCCAGCCAACGCAGATCCTGCCGCAGCAGTTGGGCATATTCGGCGCTGGTGCGCTGGGTATCCAGATCTTCCATCCGCAAAATGATCTGTCCGCCCCGGCTTTTTACCGACAGCCAGGCAATCAGAAAGGCAAATACATTGCCAAGATGCATCCGTCCGGAAGGGGTAGGAGCAAAACGGCCTACCGGTGGCAATGGAGATCACCGCCCTTTCAGAAGTTGTTTCTTCTATTCTAGCCCAGAAAAGGGGATTTGTAAAGGTAAAAAAGTCATTTCTCCGCCGGAATTGCGGAACCGGCAGCCAATAAAGACGGGGGAGCTTTTGGGCAAAAGCACTATACTCAAGGAGCGTGCTTTTTTGACACGCTGAAACGCCGCTCCCAGCGGAAGCGGCGTTTGATGATCTGCAATTTAGAATTTTTCCCGGAAAGAGGCGTAAGCAGTTTCCACATAGGGTGTGGGATTGCAGTCCTGCTTGCTGCTGAGGGTACCGCCGCCGGTCACATTGCCGAAGATCTGACCCCAGCCGCCATAGTAATTCAAGTATTCCTGGAAGTCGTTATAGTGGTTGGCGGTGTAGAACACATACACTTCGTCCTGGCTGTATTGGCCGTCCCCATTGAGATCGCACCGGGTATAGACAATCCGGGCAGCACCACGGGTGATTTTCTTACCGTCGTTGTAGGGGGCGACAGCATAGCCGTTGCCGGTATCGGTGCCGGTGGTGCCGATGTCCATTTCGTAGTACTGCAAGCTACCGCCGCAGCCGGTGATATTGGGCAGTTCCGGCTCATAGGGATATTTACGGGTGTTGCCGCTAAACTTGGAGTAATTGCCCCGCAGGTAAATGCCCCAGGAGCTGCTGCCCACATTGTTCAGCTTCTGGTTGGTGTAGTTGGCCGGAAAGCTGTTGGTGCTGCCGCCGAAGGCATACATATAGGCTGCCACTTCTTCCAAAGTGATGTAGGCACCGCCTTTGTAAATGCGCATGAGCTGCTGCCCCTGGCTGTCCACCACCACATAGGTGTTGCCGTCGTCCAGATAGATGCTGTCGGTGTTGCGGATGTAAGCGTTCCCCTCCATGGGCTGATTATTTGCCACGGTGGCGTACTGCCCCGGCACTTCCAGAGAGCCGGACATCAGATAGTGAGCCGAACGGTACTGGGCATCTTCATAGCAGCAGGCGGTGGTGTAGCTGGCATAGAAAGCCTCCGTGTCCACATTCACATAGGGGTCGCTGTCGTGGCCGGAACAGGTGGGAATGGTGGGCTGAGAAGGAGTTGGGGCCTCGGAGGTGGGGACGGTGGCAGAGGTAGAGGTGGGCGTGGAGGTGCCGGAAGCGGTAGGCTCCAAGGGACGAATGGAGGAGCTGACATCGGAGCTGACAGAATGAGCTGCGCAGCCGGTCAGCACCAGCGCTACCAGAATAAGAGCAAGTAAGCGTTTCATAGATGATTTCCTTTATATGTAAAATATGGGGAAGGCAAAAATTAGGGCGTGTCGCTTTCACGACACGCCCGGAAAAATTACTGGTTTTCCATTTCCTTCAGAGCGTCCTTGCGGCTGAAGTTTGCACGGCCCTTCTCGTCGAAGCCCATGAACTTCACCCAAGTCATATCGCCCAGGTTCAGGACATCTTCCACCTTTTCCACACGGCGGTTCTCCAGCTTGGAGATGTGCACCATGCCATCGTGGCCGGGAGCGATCTCCACGAAAGCGCCGATGGGCAGGATACGAACCACCTTGCCGTAGTACAGCTTGCCAACTTCGGGAACGAAGCAGATGTCGTCCACCATCTTCTTGGCGGCGTAAGCAGCGGCGGAGTCCACAGCGGAGATGAACACGCTGCCGTCGTCCTCAATGTCTACCTTGGCACCGGTGTCGGCGCAGATCTTCTGAATGGTCTTGCCGCCGGAGCCGATGACTTCACGGATCTTATCAACGGGGATCTTCAGAGAGATCATCTTGGGGGCGTATTCGCTGACCTCAGCACGGGGAGCGGCGATGGCCTTGAGCATGACCTCGTCCAGAATTTCCAGACGAGCCTTGCGGCAGCGCTCCAGAGCATCGGCGATGATCTCCATGGTCAGACCCTTGTTCTTCAGGTCCATCTGGATTGCGGTGATACCTTCGGTGGTACCGGCAACCTTAAAGTCCATTTCGCCGTGGAAGTCTTCCACGCCCTGAATGTCGGTGAAGGTTCTCCATGCGCCGGTCTCCTGATCGGAGATCAGACCGCAGGAAATGCCGGCAACAGGACGGCGAATGGGCACGCCTGCGTCCATCAGAGCCAGCGTAGAGCCGCAGATGGAGCCCTGAGAGGTAGAGCCGTTGGAGGACAGGACTTCGGAGACCACACGGATGGCATAGGGGAACTCCTCCACGGAGGGGATCACAGGCAGCAGAGCCTTCTCAGCCAGAGCGCCGTGACCGATCTCACGACGGGAAGTGGAGCGGGCAGCACGAGCTTCGCCGGTGGAGAAGGAGGGGAAGTTGTAGTGGTGGATATAGCGCTTGGTATCCTCGGGGTAGATGGTGTCCAGCTTCTGTGCGGCGGACAGGGTGTTCAGAGTGCAGATGGACAGCACCTGCGTCTGACCACGGGAGAACAGGCCGCTGCCGTGGACTCTGGGCAGAACGCCGACCTCGGCATCCAGAGGACGAATTTCGTCCATGCCACGGCCATCCACACGCTTGCCTTCCAGCAGCCACTTCTTGACGACCTTCTTCTGCATCTTGTACAGGCAGACCTCGATATGAGTCTCGAAGTCCTCGTACTTCTCAGCGAACTTATCAGCAAAGTCCAGACGGGCAGCGGTCAGCCGCTCTTCACGGACATTCTTGTCGTCGGTGTCCAGAGCGTACTCGATCTGGTTCAGGCCGTAGGCCATCAAATCGTCCAGCAGGTCGTGGTTGACGGCAGCCTTTTCAAAGGTGAACTTGGGCTTGCCAATCTCAGCGACGATGCCGTTGATAAATTTGACGATCTCCATATTGGTCTCGTGGGCGATGCGGATAGCCTCGTACACGATGGCTTCGGGAGCTTCGTTGGCCTCGGTCTCGATCATAACAACCTTCTCGAAGGTGGAGGAGATGCACACGAAGCAGTCGCAGGCATCACGCTCGTCGGCAGAGGGGTTGATGATATACTGGCCGTTCAGGTGAGCCACATTGGTGGTGGCAACAGGTCCGTTCCAGGGCACATCGCTCGATGCGATGGCGATGGATGCGCCCAGAGAAGCCACGATCTCCACGGGGTTATCGTAGTCGTTGGCCAGAACGGTGCAGGTGACGACGGTGTCGTTACGCAGCTCCTCGTCGAACAGAGGACGCATGGGACGGTCGATGATACGGCTGTTCA
>CAYROJ010000107.1:0-5105 GCA_964425865.1 uncultured Oscillospiraceae bacterium
ATCATATCTTTTTCTTTTCACCAATTTGGGTCACATCTATTTACACCGCAGATTCTGAACAGTGCTTTCCCCTTGCGGACACTTGACATTTTACCGAAATCATGGTATTTTTAACTTTAATACGCCATTACACTGGTCATAACCGCCAACACCGGATCTATGGGTGAAAACATGAAAACACAAAAAATCAAAATTTCCCTGATCTCCTCCCTGCACTATGTCAAACTGCTCTACCGCTCAGCCCTGTTTCTGGTGGCAGCGGTGATGTACATATTAAGCCGCATCCAGCATACCGGCCAGCTGTTCCACGGTTTTGAAGACAGCCTGTGGGTGCTTTTCCTCATCGCCATCGTCTATACCGCCGAAATGGTGGCACGGTTCTTCCCCTCCCGATTGGAAAGCATGGGCTGCCAGAAGCAGTTTCGGCGAAATTTGAAGCCCACCGGCAGAGAAAAGCCTGTCTTAATGTCCGGCAAGCGCACCTTCGCCGTGGTCGCTGCCTGGGTGGGATTAAATGCACTGATCGGTCTGCTGTATTTTCTGAACATCATCGACGAGGGTATTCTGGTGTTGATCAGCCTAGCCTACGGCGTGTGCGACATGATCTGTATCCTGTTTTTCTGTCCCTTCCAGACCTGGTTTATGAAAAATCGATGCTGCACCGTCTGCCGGATCTACAACTGGGACTTTGCCATGATGTTTACTCCCTTTGTTTTCATCCCCAGCCCTTTTACATGGAGCCTGCTGGCCATGTCTCTGGCTCTGCTGCTCCGCTGGGAGCTGACCTATCGGCTGCACCCGGAGCGGTTTTCCGAAAGCACCAACGGCTGCCTTTCCTGTGCCAACTGTCAGGAAAAGCTGTGCCACCACAAAAAACAGCTGCGCCTCTTCTGGCAGCAGAACAAGTCCCGGTTCAGTTTCTGGGACAGAGGATAGAAAAACGCCCGATGGTTTCCCATCGGGCGTTTTGCATCGTTACTTACCAGCCACGCTCAGGCCTTCCACCAGCACACTGGGTGCGCCGAAGGTGGTCATGCCCATGGCATTGGGCAGCTGGCAATTATCCGCCAGTGCCACGATGTTCTTCAGCAGCTCATAGAAGTTGCCTGCCACGGTGAAGGACTTGACGAATTTGGTCTTTTCGCCGTTTTCGATCATATAGCCTTCGCTTTGCAGGGAGAAGTCGCCGGAAATAGAGTCTGCACCGGCGTGCAGGCCGCTCAGGTCAGTGATATACACGCCGTTGCCTGCCTTGCGGAGTAGCTCTTCCTCGGTCAGCGCGCCGCCTTCCAAATACATGGTGAAGGGACGGATGCCCACGGATGCATTATAGCCGCCCTTGGCAGCGTTGCCGGTGGTCTTCTTGCCGGCCACGGCAGCAGTTTTCAGATTGTACAGCAGGGTGTTGAGCACGCCCTTTTCGATGATGTTCTTCTTATGGGTGGGGCTGCCTTCTGCATCGAAGTTGGCAGGTTCGGGATTATCCTTGTGGAACGGATCGTCCACCAGTGTGACGATGTCGGCTGCGATCACTTCCCCTTCCTTGCCGGCCAGCTGGGAAAGCCCCTTCTGGGCAGCTTCGGAATTGAAGATGGAAGAATAGACATTGAGCAGACTGCACATGGCATCGGGGTTGAAGATAACGGGGTACTGGCCGGTGGGTGCCACCTCGCCGCCCAGCTTGATCTTGGCGGTATCAATGGCCTTTTTCACCATTTTATCAGTATCGATCTTGGAAAGCTCGCCCAGCTTGATCTGGTAATCGTTGGACATTCCCTGACCGTCGGACACCACACCCACAGCCACCACACCGGCATAGCTGCTGCTGCGCTGCAGGTCCAGACCCTTGGAATTGTAGATGGCCACTTCCTCTGCTCCACGAATAATCTGGGTCTGGCAGCCGTCCACAGCCATGGAATCGGCGGCGTAGAGCTTTTCGGTGGTTTCCAGTGCCTTGGCGATCATTTCCTCGGTGGTAGGCTCGGCATAGCTTCTGTCGGGCAGAGGCTCATAAGCCTGGCCGCCTTCACCCAGGAACACCTGCTCCTCTGTCTCCAAATTTTCGGCGTTATCCACGGCCTTGGCCACCACAGCCTTGGCCTGCTCGGCGCTCAGATCCTCGGTGGAGGCATAGCCCATGCGGCCGTTTACGATACAGCGGAAGCACAGGCCACCGGAAAGGCTGGAAGAAAATTCGTTGATATTATGCTGGAAGGTGTCCACACTGGTGGAGGAGCTGGCCTGATAGTACAGCTCATATTCTGCAACGCCACGGGCTTTGCACTCGGCGATAACAAGCTCTTTAAATTCGTTGAATTTCATTTTTTAACCCTCCTATTAACGGCCGCCGACGGTGATGGTGGACACACGGATCAGAGGCTGACCCACATTGGTGGGAACAGAGCCGGAAGAAGAGCCGCACATACCCTGACCCATATCCATGTCAGAGCCCACCATGTCGATGTTCTGGATGACTTCGCCGCCCTTGCCCACCAGGGAAGCGCCACGGACAGGCTCACAGATCTTACCGTTGCGGATCATATAGCCTTCGTTGACGGAGAAGTTGAACTCACCGGTGACGGGGTTGACGGAGCCGCCGCCCATGGAAGCTGCGTACAGGCCGTACTCAATGGAGGAGATGATGTCCTCGTTCTTGTCCTGACCGGCTGCAATGTAAGTATTGGTCATACGGCTGGTGGGCGTATAAGCATAGCTCTGGCGGCGGGAAGAGCCGGTGGAAGCCATGCCCATTCTTCTGCCGTTGAACTTGTCGATCATGTAGGATTTCAAAATACCGTTTTCGATCAGCACATTGCGCTGGGCAGGGGTACCCTCGTCATCAATGTTGATAGAGCCCCAGGCATTGGGGATGGTGCCGTCGTCGATGGCGGTGACCTTTTCGTTGGCGATCTTCTGACCCAGCTTGCCGGCAAAGACGCTCTGGCCATAGGCAACGGAAGATGCTTCCAAGCCGTGGCCGCAGGCTTCGTGGAAAATAACGCCGCCGAAGCCATTGTCGATGGCCACAGGCATGACACCGGCAGGACAGTAGCCTGCACCGGCCATGGTAACGGCCTGCTTGGCAGCCCGGATGCCCACTGCCTTGGGGTCAATGATGCTGTCGAACACCTCCATACCCATCCGACGGCCGGGGCCGAAGAAGCCGGTCTGGGTGCCGCTGCCCTTGTCGGCCACGGCGGAGATGGCAAGACGGGTACGGATCTGCCGATCCTGGGCATAAATGCCATCGGTGGAAGCGATCAGAATATTATGATCCACATCCAGGAAGCTGCCGCTGACCTGAACAACGGATTCGTCGTATTCCTTGGCGGCAAAATAGCCTTCCTTCAGCACGGCCACCTTTTCCTTGTTGCCGCAGGAGGAGGGCGCCACCTTCACAGGGTGAATGTCACCGAAGAGCCGTTCTTTCAGCACAATGTCCATGGGAGCAGTGCCCTGTCCCAGTGCCTCCGCAGCCTGTTCCGCACAGCGGATAAGGCCTGCTTCAGAGGTATCGACGGTGGATGCCATGACAGAGCGCATTCCCTTGTACACACGCACAGAAGCGCCGGCAATGACGGTGTCGTTGATGGCATCGACCTTGCTTGCGATCATGGAAATGGAGTGGTTGACGGTGTTTTCTGCAAAAATTTCAGCATAATCAGCGCCGGTAGACACGGCCTTTTGCAGGACACGCTGGCAAATTTCTCTGGAAATCATAGAAAAACTCTCCTTTTTCAGAATGTATTTATTTTATCATGTGTTTTTTTGAAAAGCAATTGTTTATTCTACACAGACGAGAACAGATTTTTTGTGCAAGGTAGACAAGGCTGTGAGGGATAAACGAACATCGCCCCATGGGTGCTCCTTCTCCCGGAGAAAGACGAAAGGCGCTCCCGTGGGAGCGCCTTTGGGATCAGTGATTTAAAATTCGGTCTGCCTCGGCAACCAGCTGCCGCACCTGTAAATGCTGGGGACAGGCGGCTGTACAGCTGTCACAGCCCACGCAGGCATCGGCCTTGGTTTCCAAGGCGACATAATCAGCCTTGGGGGTTCCCTCCTGCTTATGCAGGCCATTGATCTGGGCAAAAATCGTGGAGATAGGCACGCCGGCCGGACAATTCTCCTCGCAATAGCGGCAGGCGGTGCAGGGGATCCGGGTGTGGCTCTGATAAATGGGCTTTACCTTTTCCAGCAGTGCCAGCTCTTCCCCGGTCAAGGGATTGAAATCCTCCATGTAGGAAAGGTTATCTTCCATCTGCGCCAGATCGCTCATGCCGGAGAGCACCATAACGATATTGGGGAAGCCTGCGGCAAAGCGGACAGCGTAGCTGGCCGGACTGCCCTCGGGCAGCAGTGCCGCCGCTTCCGCCGGCAAGCTGGCAAGAGAGCCGCCCTTCACAGGCTCCATGACCAGCACAGGCTTATGGTGCTTGACGCAGACCTCATAGCAGAGTCTGCTCTGTACCTTGGGGTCGTCATAATCGGCGTAGTTAAATTGCAGCTGCACCACTTCAATCTCCGGCCGATCGGTCAGGATCCTGTCCAGCACGGCGGCACTGTCGTGGAAGGAAATACCCACATGGCGAATTTTTCCTTCCTTCTTCAGCTGCTGCACAATGTCATAGGCTCCTTCCGCCAGATACCGCTGATGGCGCTCGGCATTCATGGCGTGCAATAAGTAAAAATCAAAATATTCCACGCCGCAGTTTTGAAGCTGCCGCTCCAACAGGGGGCGAATGTCTGCCCCTGTCTGCCAGAAATTATTGGAAAGCTTATTGGTCAGCAAAAATGCCTTCCTCGGATGGCGACGGGCGAGGCAGTCCCGAATGGCAAGCTCACTTTTGCCGTCGATGTAAGGGGTGGCGGTGTCAAAGTAGTTGAAGCCCCGTGCCAGAAAGGCATCCACCATGGCATTGACCTGGGCAATATCCACTTCATCGCCGATTTTCGGCAGGCGCATCATGCCAAAGGCCAGTTTTTTCTTCATTTCCGGAAAAGGATGCATAAAATAACCTCCGTTTATATATTTTCGGGGAATTTTGCAATTTTTGTTCATTTGTCAATGATGTGAGACCACAAAAAAGCAGAAAGAGTTCTGATTT
>CAYROJ010000108.1:0-5023 GCA_964425865.1 uncultured Oscillospiraceae bacterium
ATCCCATTCTTGGAATCCTCCGTTTTCCTCTGACTGTTATTTTACAGCCCCTTTTGATTATGTATTATTCGCTCCGTGCATCAGCTGGATCAGCGCATTGGCAAGATAGGGCACTGTCCCCATTGCCTGTTCAAAGGTATTGCCCGCTGTGCCGATCTCCACGATCACCGCCCCGGAGGACAGATCCTGATTATATCTGGATTTTTTCAGCATGGTCGAACGGGTAATGCCGGACACCTGCTTTTCCAAAAGCACCTGTAATTTCAGTGCCATCGCCATATTTTCCTGCCAATCATGGGGCTCGCTGGCATATTCATTGGTACCCACTACCATCATCAGCTTGGCCACCTTCTGCCCATCCACTGTGACCGTCGGTGCCCACTGGCTGCCATCGCCCAAGGCCACCGCATCCCGGTGCAGATCCAGCACCACCTGAATAGAAGGATAGGCTTGCAGGTAGTCCTCTACGGACTTTCTGGAATTGTCATAAGCATCGTTATAGCTGGGATAGTCATGAAGGCTGCGGTCGTGGAGCACCGAAATGCCTGCCTGGGTCAGCAGCTGCACCAGCTTGTCGCCCAAGGCGATCATATTAGCCCCTTTGTCCTGGGTGCGCCAGTTGGATGAAGCATGTTCATTGTAGCTTTCTGTGCCGTGGGTATGGATGATCAACACCGTCGGCTCTGCACCAGACAGATCCCAGTCCAGCCGCCGCAGCACCAAATCGGTCAGATCCGGCCGCTTGGCACTGACAGAGGGGTTCGTGGTATTCTGGCTGGCCAATGCTGCATCTGCAGTCGTGAAGGTGATTCCCGGCAAAACCGGAATGATAGGCTGCGTGGGTGTGGCCGTTGCGGAAGGAGCCGTTGTAGAAGGGCTCGTAGCAGGCCCTACCGGAATATCCGTGCCCGTGCTGGGCTCCGTCTTCGAAAGGCCTCCCTGAGGATGTTTAAAAAAGGGCAGCTTTCCGCCCTCCGGCGAGCAGCCGGTAAATATCCCTGCCAAAAGGCAGATGAGGATCAGCATCACGCCTATTCTTCTGTTCATCTACTGTTTCCTCCCAACGGGCAATGGATCGGCTTGTGTCTCCGGCTTTTTCCACCGGGGTCTTGTCCGCAATTGCACTCGCAGATTTTGAAAAAATTCTTGCAGCAAAGCCCCTGCTTCTTCCTGCAAGACCCCGGATTCCACCAGCGGATGATGGTTAAAATCCATGGTCATCAGGTCGCAGACCGAGCCGCAGGCACCACATTTTTCATCTTTCGCTCCAAATACCACTCTGGGAATTCGGGCATTGATAATGGCACCGGCGCACATAGGGCACGGCTCCAGCGTCACATACAGAGTACAGTCCCAAAGCCGCCAGCCTCCCAGTGTGGAGCAGGCATCGTTGATGGCCTCGATCTCCCCATGTCCCAGAGCATTTCTGGCCTTTTCCCGGCGATTTCGCCCTCGTCCTACGATCTTTCCATCCCGAACGATGACACAACCCACCGGCACTTCTCCATCCTCGGCAGCCTCTTTTGCCAGGCGAAGTGCCTCTTCCATAAATTGCCCATCTGTCATGTCATCACCTCGCCTATTATGATAACGGAAAGATATACCATTTGTCAAGTTTCAGTCAGCATGGCCGCAAAAAACACTGCCAATTCCTCCGGCGAAAAACCGTCCCGGTTCTGACGGAAACCGGCTAAGCTCCGTTCCACCGCTTCCTGCATTGCAGTGCAGTCATACTCCGTCAGCGGCTTTCCTGTCAGCAAATAGTCGATGCTGACCCCAAATACCCGGCTCAGCTCCACCGCCGCCGTCAAGGACGGTTCTCTTCTTCCCTGCTCATACATACCCACGGTACTCGGGCTAACTTTCAGGCACTTTGCCAGCTCCGCCTGGCTCCATCCCTGCCGCCTGCGCAGCAGGCATATCCGCTCTCCCAGCATTTCGCTCCCCCCTTTTTTCCCATGATAGCATAGGATTTCCACGAAAAATGCCGAATTTTGTCTTCTACACATTTCGAGCAATTCCACACGGAGCGTGTAGTATACTGCTTTCTGGAAATTGTTGGCGACCCATGCCGCAAAATTCGACTTTTCTACCAAGGAGGAGGCCCCATGGACAAACTTGAACTGATTTTATTTTCTGATCCGCAGCGACAAAAGGAAAAGCGCTGCCCAATTTGCAGCAGCTGCGTCTATCCGCCTACTTATTTCTGCATCCGCTGCGAAAGGGGGCGCAACCATGACCCTCGCTGAGCTGAGCCCCTGCTATGAGGAAGCCGCCGTTCCTCTGCGTGCACGGCTGCGAGAACTGCGGCAAGCGCTGACATTGGCCACCGATCCGGAGGAGATTTGGCACATCAAGCGCCGCATTGCAGATCTGACTCCCATGCTGACCCAAATGAACGAGCTGGCAGAGCTGACCGCCCACTATTATGACAGGGGGTACTATCGCAGTGAAAAATATACTTTATGAAGGCTATTTAGGTCCCCGGCTTCCCCGGCAAGTACAGCTGGAACGGGTGCAGCGGGTCATCCGGGAAGAGCTGACGGAATTACAGCGGCAGACTCTGACCGACTACTACTTTCACCGCCTGACCATTCCCCAGATCGCCCAGAGCCGTGGGGTGCACAAAAGCACCGTCAGCCGTACCCTCCACCGGGCAGAGGAGAAACTGCGCCGATACTTAAAATACTGACAGTTTACTTTTTCTCAGAAAAATGGTATGATAAAAGTTAGAATACCAATTTATGAGGACATCACCATGGAAAATTATTTTCAGATGAATATGAAAAAATCGGAAATTGATGCTTTTTCCAATCTAGCCCTTGCCCACATCGGCGATGGAGTTTTCGAGCTTCTGTGCCGCAGCTATCTGTGCCGCAGGGGGGTGCAGACCGTGGACAAGCTTCACCGGGACACGGTACGCCTGGTCAAAGCCACGGCTCAAGCCCAATTTGCCGATAAAATGCTGCCTCATCTGACGGAAACGGAGCTTTCCTACTACCGCCGGGGCAAAAACGCCCATGTCCACGCTGTGCCCAAGGGGGCGACCCCGGCAGACTATGCCAAAGCCACCGGTCTGGAGGCCATGTTCGGCTATCTGCACCTAAGCGGACAAGACAGGCGGGCCAATGAGATTTTTGGGCTTGTCATGGAGGAACTTTATGGCATTTGACGCAATTTATATGGGTGCGGTGCTGGATGAGATCCGCAGTCTGGGAGATGCCCGAATCGACAAGATCCACCAGCCCAGTCGGGACACGGTGATCCTGCACCTGAAGGGACGGGAAACCCGGGCAAAGCTGCTGATCGCCGCCAACCCGGCTGCTCCCCGACTACATCTGACCACCGCCACTCCTGAAAATCCGGCAGAGCCGCCCATGTTCTGTATGCTGCTGCGCAAGCACCTGTCCGGCGCACGGCTGGCACAGGTCGAGCAGCTCCCCATGGAGCGTGCAGCCATTTTTACCTTCGACTGCATCGACGAGCTGGGCGATGCCACCCAGAAGCGGCTTCTGGCGGAGCTGATGGGAAAAACCTGCAACCTGTACCTGCTGGATAAGACCGACCGCATCATTGATTGCCTGCGGCGCATTGGTCTGGACGCAGGGGCAAAACGCACCGCTCTTCCGGGTATGTACTATCAGTACCCCGACAAAGTGGAAAAGCAGGATCCGAAAACTGCGGATTTTACCGCCCTGCTGCAAGTCCCCGGTGCAGATATTCTGGCGGATCGGCTGATGGACAGTTTGGGCGGTTTATCGCCGCTGGTGTGCCGGGAGGCAGCCCTCTACGCCGCCGGAGACACCGATGCCCGAATCGACGATCTGGACATTGCCCCCACAGCAGAAAAACTACAGCTGTTCTTTGCGGAGCATTTGACCCATCCTGCCCCCTATTTCTACTGTCAGGCCGACGGCACCCCCAAGCAATTCGCATTCTGTCCCATTCGACAGTACGGTGCTTACCAGCAAGCAGAGGGCTTCTCCCAATTGCTGGACAGCTACTATACCCTCCGTGACCGGAAAGATGCCATGCGGCAAAAAAGTCAGGCAGTGCGCAAAACTGTCACCAACCTTTGCCAGCGGCTGAACCGAAAAATCGCCATCCAGCAGAAGGAGCTGACCGCCACCTACGACCGGGAGCGGCTGCGCCAGCTGGGAGATATTCTCACCGCCAATATCCACCGCATTCAAAAGGGACAGCTATCCGTTCAGGTGGAGGATTTCTACGATGAGGAAATGAAACTGATCGACATTCCTCTTTCTCCTCTGCTGTCCCCTCAGCAAAATGCGGCTAAATTCTACAAAGATTACGGCCGCATGAAAAATGCGGAAAAAGAGCTGACCAGACAAATCGCCATTGCCCAGGAGGAGCTGGAATATCTTTCCAGTGTTTTAGACGAGCTGAACCGTGCTCAGACCGAGCCGGAGCTGGAAGAAATTCGTCAGGAATTGCAGGTCACCGGGTATCTCCACGGCGACTCCGGCAAAAAACGGGTAAAAACGGCGAAGCTTCCCCCCATGCGCTTCACCTCCACCGACGGCTATGCCATTTATGTGGGCAGAAACAACCGCCAGAACGAGGAACTGACCTTTAAATCCGCCCGAAAGGACGACCTTTGGCTTCACGCCTCCAAAGTTCACGGCGGCCATGTAATCATCGCCTGCGCCGGAGTCACGCCCCCGGACAATACCGTCACCCAGGCCGCTCAGCTGGCCGCCTACTACGCCGAATCGACCAGCGGTCAGAACATTGCAGTGGATGTGACCCCTGTCAAGCAGGTGAAAAAGATCCCCAACGGCAAGCCCGGCATGGTCATTTACCACACCTATCGCACCGTCATTGCCAATCCCTACCCGGACATCGTGGTGGATGCCCTGAATGCCGAATAACGCCCCATCGGGGAAAAGTGATAGGTAAATTGCCCTATTTTCTCCCAGAATTTTGAATTTTCCTATTTACATTTGAGGCAAAATGGTGTATGATGTTGGGCGAACAGAGTAGGAGACCCTGCGTAAAGTGC
>CAYROJ010000109.1:0-4859 GCA_964425865.1 uncultured Oscillospiraceae bacterium
TTTGTAATGTCCGCCAGCTCGATGGCGGCGGCATAGAGCCGCTGGGCCTGATGGTGGTTCACCTGATAGAACGACCGGGGGGATAAGCGGAAATTCAGGCCACAGAGGGTGTCCTCAATATATCCCGGGCCGTAGAGGGTGATGAATTTGTCCCCCAGCACGGCGTTGCCCTTTTTGGTGTTGACGGACAGTACCAGCGTGGTAAAGCCTTCGATTTTTTTCAATTTTTCTACCAGCTTCCGGTAATTGGGCAGTTTCTCGCCGTTGCAGGCAAGGCAGACCAAAATCTGCCCGGACACCACGCCCCGGCGGACATAAATATGCCGCAGCAGGCCGGTATGAGCCACTTCGTCATAGACGGATATTTTATTTTGGTTTACATAATCTATAACCGCATCCTTGACCAAATCGCTCTGTTCCGGCAGGATCAGACACCGTTTGTTTTCGATTACCGTGTGGGTGCCTGCCTTGAAAAAACCGGCGTAGGCCTTCCCCTTTTGGGTGGACACCGGATACTGGGCCTTATTGCGGTAGCCATAGCAGGTGGAAGCGGATAAAATGGGCACTTGTCCCGGATCTTGACCTGCCAGTCTTGTCAGGCAATCGTGGACACGCTGGGCTTTGAGCCTGCTTTCCTCTTCATAGTCCATGTGCCAGAAGTCACAGCCGCCGCAGAGCTTTGCCACCGGGCATTCCCGGTTCACCCGATGGGGGGATTTTTCCAATATCTCCACGATTTTTCCGGCGGCCCAGGTCTTGCCCACCTTTTCAATGCGCAATTTCACCTTTTCCCCGGCGATGGCATTGGGCAGGAACACGGCACAACCCTCTACCCGAGCCACCCCCTGTCCTTCGGAAGTATAGTCCGTTACCACGGCTTCGTAAATTTCATTTTTGTTGAGCATAAGTGATTCTCCATTAATCGACTTCCCGGAGAGGAAGGCTCTAGGCTCCCCTTCTGGGGGAGCTGGCCGAAATCTTTGATTTCGGACTGAGAGGGCGCACACCCTTTTAATAATTCTATCACAAAAAATCAACAGGGTAAAGTGCCCATTGAGAAATGAAACAAAAGATGATACAATATTTTATAGAAAGGTGGGGATACTATGAATTATGAAAACTGCACCCTTTGCCCCCGGCAGTGCGGTGTGGACAGAACCGCTGGGCAAACCGGCTTCTGCCATTGCCCGGGCACCGCTCTGGTGGCAAAGACCATGCTCCACCAATGGGAAGAGCCGGCCCTGGCAGGCAGTGGCGGCAGCGGTGCTGTGTTTTTCGGTGGCTGTACCTTGGGCTGCAGCTACTGCCAGAACCGAACCATTTCCGGCGGTGCTGTGGGAAAGGCCGTCAATTCTCAGGAGCTTCGGCAAATTTTTGAAGATCTGATTGCCCAAGGCGCAGAAAACATTGACCTTGTGACCCCCACCCATTTTTTACCCACCATCATTGCTGCACTCTCCCCGAAACTCAGTGTCCCTGTGGTCTATAACTGCGGCGGCTATGAACGGGTGGAAACCTTAAAAAATCTGGAAGGATCGGTGGACATCTACCTGCCCGACCTGAAATACGCCGACAATGCTCTGGCAAAGCAGCTTTCCGGGGCAGCTGACTACTTCGAAACCGCCACCGCCGCCATCTGCGAAATGGTGCGGCAAGTGGGTCCTCCCCAATGGGAGGGGGAAAAGATCAAAAAAGGCGTTATCATCCGCCATTTGATCTTACCGGGACAGGTGGAAAACTCCCTGAAGGTGCTGGACTGGATCGGTGACCATTTTGCCCCGGGGCAGGTTCTGGTCAGCCTCATGCGGCAATACACCCCCATGCCGGGGCTTTGTGCCCCCTTTGACCGCACCGTCACCGACGAGGAGTACGATTCGGTGCTCAGCTGGATGTTTTTGAACGATCTGGAAGGCTTTACCCAGGATGCCGCTGGGGCGGACAAGGCTTTTATTCCGGATTTTTAAAAAATTTTCATTTTCGATACCACAATTGATACGCCCTGTGGTATACTAAGGAAAATCTTATTATCCCTGCACAAAAATCGCTCGGTGGGGTCATGCCCCCACCCTCCGAAGGCGGCTCTCCATGGGCGCTTTATCATTTATCACGAAAAGGAGGTATCCTTTTGAAAAAATACACGGGCTTTTTTGTGGCCGGAGCAGCGCTTTTATTTACCGCTGTCATCACCTTTTTTGCAAAGCATTATGGTGCGCTTCTGGATGCCTTCTATCCATATATGAGCCGTCTGTTTCAACAGGTTCTGGCCACGGTCAGCAGCATTTTTCCCTTCACCCTGTGGCAGGCCGGAGCAGTGGTATTGCTCGTTCTGTTTGTGCTGTCGCTGGTGTTTCTGTTTATCCGAAAGCGGAGCTTCCTGCGCTGGCTGGGCTGGTGGCTGGCCATTGTGTCCATCGGCTGGACCTTCCACACTTCCATCCACGGTCTGAATTTCTACGCCAGTCCCCTGGCCGAGGATATGCACCTGGAGCTGAAGGACATCACCGCCGCAGACTTGCAGCAGGCCACCCTTTATTTCCGGGACAAAGCCAATGCGCTTGCTGAAAGCCTGCCCCGGGACGATGGTGGGAATCTGCTCTATGACAGCTTTGAGACTTTGGCGGAAAACGCCGGAACAGGCTATGAAAAGCTGAAAATGGAAGGCTATTCCGTCTTTGCCGGATCTACCCTGCCGGTGAAAAAGCTGGGGTGGAAAAAGATGTACACCTCCATGGGCATCTGCGGTGTGACCATGGCCATCACCGGAGAGGCCGCCGTCAATCCCGACATTCCCAATATGTCCCTGCCCTTCGTTATGTGCCATGAAATGGCGCACCGAATGGCCATCGCTTCCGAAGATGATGCCAACTTTGCGGCATTTCTGGCCTGCGAAGCCAATGACGATCCCCAGTTCCAGTATGCGGCCTACTACATGGCCTACCGCTATTGCTACAACGCTCTGGGCTCCGCCGCCGGGGAGATCAACAAGGGGGTCAATTCCCTGTTCCGCAGGGATCTGACTTTCTACGACGATTTCTTTAACCAAAACAAAAGCCAGACCGCCACCAATGTGGCCAACAAGGTAAACGATACCTATATTCAGGTCAGCGGTGACAGTCAGGGCATTCAAAGCTATCAGCAAGTGGTGACCCAGCTGGTCAACTGGTACTTGCATCTGACCACACAGCCGGAACAAGCACCCCAGTTTGACCCCACAAACAAAGACTATATTAACGGAATTTTAGGTGGAAACAATGAATAATTTGATGAAACAGACCCTCAAAGCAGGGTTAAACAGCATTGACCTGCCTCTGGACGAGGAAAAAATCGACACCCTTTGCGCCTTTGGTGCGGCGGTGGTGCGCCAGAACGAAGTGATGAATTTGACTGCCATCACAGAGCCGTCTGCTGTGGCAAAGCTCCACCTGCAGGACAGTGTCAGCCTTCTCAAATGCGCCGATCTGAAGGGCAAGACCCTCATCGATGTGGGCTGCGGTGCCGGATTTCCCGGCGTTCCGGTGAAAATCGCCTGTCCGGAGGTGAAGCTGACCCTTCTGGACTCTCTGGGCAAGCGGATGAACTGGCTGCAAACAGTGCTGCCCACCTTGGGTGTAGAGGCTGAATGCGTTACCGCCCGGGCCGAGGAAGCCGCCGCCCAAAGAAGAGAGCAATACGACTTTGCATCCAGCCGGGCAGTGGCACGGCTGAATGTGCTGCTGGAATTGACCGCCCCCTTTGTAAAAGTGGGGGGCGCAGTGCTGGCCATGAAGGGCTCTGCCGCCCAGGAAGAGCTGGACGAGGCAAAAAAAGCCATCTCCAAGCTGGGGCTGCGGCTGGAAAAAGTACATCACTTCCCCATTGACGGAGCTGACCATGCGCTCATCATCCTGCGCAAGATCTCCTCCACCCCTGCCCAGTATCCCAGAAGATTTGCGAAAATCAAACAGTTCCCCCTGTGAAATACGCCAAATGCGCCGCCAAAAGCGGCGCATTTTTTGTATCAAAAAAGAGAAAATTCCCCTTGATTATCCTCGAGTTTTGTCATATAATGGCGTTAGTGTTAAAAGGTATTACCTTTCTTTTTTGGAGGTCGCACTATGACTGAGTTTAAGGATATATACGCCAAGCAAGCCCACGCCCAGCTTTTGCAGGAGATGCGTCAGGGTGCTTATGCCCACTGTTCTCACCTGCCCCGGGAAAGTGAGCTGGCCAATATCATGGGCATTTCCCGTACCCAGCTGCGGGACATTCTGGCTGTGCTGGAATGTGAAGGCTTCATCACCCGCCGCCATGGTGTAGGCACCATCATCAACCGCCATGTTCTACAAGTGAAAAACCGCATCGACATGGAGCAGGAGTTTATGGAAATGATCCACGCCGGCGGCTTTACCCCCTCTGTGGCCTCTGTGCAGGTGGAAGAGGGTCTTGCCACAGCTGAGGAGGCGCAGAAGCTGCACCTGCCCGAGGGCACAGTTTTGCTGCGGTGCAAAAAGCTATGCACCGCCGACAAAAATCCTGCCATCTACTGCGAGGATATGTTTGACCGCTCCCTGCTGAAAAGCGAGGTGACCGAGCAGGATTTCCGCTCCCCGGTGTTCCAGCTGCTGCAAAACAAATGCAGACTCAACTGCTATATGGATATGGCTCGGCTGCATCCCATCGTGGCAGACGAAAACCTGTCTGCAATTCTGAAAGTTCCCCAGGGTACCCCTTTGCTTTACATTGAAGAGGTGGACTTTGATATTGACGGTAATCCCATTCTCTTCTCCCGGCAGTATTTTGTGGGCGATTATGTCCAGCACAATATCCTGCGCAAACGGCTGTAAAAGATTTTGATTTGGGTCGATATTTGATCGGCACCA
>CAYROJ010000110.1:0-4724 GCA_964425865.1 uncultured Oscillospiraceae bacterium
AAATGTCAAAAGGTACTTGCAAAATGTGCAAAAGTGATGTATACTGTTCGTGGAATTTTGTGAAATACGCATTTATGCAACTTTATGAGGAGGCATATCCATGTCTAACAGTATTTTTCAGAGCGTCATGATCCAGCTGAAAGAGGTGTCGGATCGGGTCTTTGGTGTGATCGATACCGATGGCCATGTGGTTTCCTGCACGGATGTGGCGTTTTTGGGTGAAAGATGGCCCGAGGCTGTTTTGAAGGTGTCCGGTGCTGCCGAGCAAGTGGTAACTTACGGCCAGAAAACCTTCAAGCCCATGTTCAACAACAGCAATTTCTTTGAGTATGCCGTGTTCTGCACCGGTGATGACGAACTGGCCAAGGCTTACTGTTCCATGGCTTACATTGCCCTGAATGATGCAAAGACCTTCTATGAAGAGAAGCATGACCGGGGAACCTTCGTCAAGAATATCATTATGGATAACATCCTGCCCGGTGATATTTATATCCGAGCCAAGGAACTGCACTTTGCCACCGATGCACCCAGAGCAGTGTTTCTGGTTCGCCAGTTGGGACATGGGGATGTGGCCACTGTGGATGTGCTGTCGGGTATGTTCCCGGACAAGCAGCAGGATTTTGTGCTGAGTGTCAACGAGACGGATATTGCAGTCATCAAGCAGCTGGAGCCGGAGCACGAGCCGGAAGAACTGGAAAAAATCGCTGCCCAAATCGAAGAGACGCTGAAAAATGAACTGTTCGTCAAGACCGTTATCGGCATCGGCACTGTGGCGGAGCACCTGCGCTCTCTGGCAGATGCTTATAAGGAAGCACAGACCGCCATTGATGTGGGCAAGGTCTTTGATACGGAAAAGAGCATCATCAACTATGAAAATCTGGGCATTGGCCGTCTGATCTACCAGCTGCCCACAACGCTGTGCGACATTTTCCTGACGGAAGTGTTTAAGAAAAACTCCATCGATTCTCTGGATCAGGAGACACTGTTCACCATCAATAAGTTCTTTGAGAACAATCTGAATGTTTCCGAAACCTCCAGAAAGCTGTTCGTTCACCGTAACACCCTGGTCTACCGCTTGGAGAAGATTAAGAAGCTGACCGGTCTGGATCTGCGTGAATTTGACCACGCCATTGTGTTCAAGGTGGCACTGATGGTTCGTAAGTACCTGTCTTCCCGGGAAGTTCGTTAAAACTTTTGGCAGAGCCGCAATGCGGCTCTGCTTTTTACATTGACTTCAAATTTTTCTTGTGATACAATTTCTGTATAAAAACAGTGGGAGAGGGTAAGTATCTGTTTGCCCCCTGCCAAAAAGGAGATCGACCATGAAAAACAAAAAGAAACTGGCAGCGGTTATGGCAGGCGTTATGGCAGGTGTCATGGTGCTGAGCTTGATGCTGTCTTTGTTTGCCAGCTTGCTGTATTGATCATACGAGGCCCAAAGATCCCACAGCCGGAACGGGCTGTGGGAAAAATTTTCTGAGGTGATTTTTGTGAAAAAGCTACTACTGCCCCTGTCCTATTTGCTGGTTATCCTTGCGACGGTATTGGGAACTTTGTATTTTACTCAGACGGATCTGCCCTCATCCGGCTACAAGCTGCAGGAACTGGAAGACCTGCTGGTGGAAAAGTTCGTGGATGGTGCGGATCGGCAAGCACTGCAGGATGCAGCAGCGGATGCCATGGTGAGCGCTTTGGGAGATCGGTGGAGCTATTATATTCCGGCAGATCAGTACGCCTCCTATGTGGATAACAAGAACAACAGTTATGTTGGAATTGGTGTGACCATTCAGGCGGATGACAGAGGATACCTGATCGTAAAAATTTCCGAAGGCGGACCGGCAGAGGAAGCAGGATTGCTGGCCGGAGATGTGATCACAGCTGTGGCCGGGCAGAGCGTGGCCGGAATGGAAATCAATGAGGGCAAGCAACTGGTTCGTGGTCCGGAAGGGTCTGCGGTGGAGATCACTTTGCTGCGTGGAGAGGAAAGCCTAAACTTCACAGTCACACGGAAAACGGTGAAAACACCGGTGGCCAAAGGAATTATGCTGGAAGATCAAATCGGCCTTGTGACCATTGAAAACTTCAACACAAACTGTTATCAAGAGACAATGGCGGCAATCAATTCTTTGGTAAAGCAGGGCGCAAAGGCACTGATTTTTGATGTCCGCTTCAACGGCGGTGGCTATAAACGGGAGTTGGTAAAGATCCTTGATGAGCTCCTTCCGGAAGGAGAACTGTTCCACAGCGAGTATTATGATGGCACCATAACAGTGGATAAATCGAAGAATAATTGTCTGCAGCTGCCCATGGCAGTGCTGATCAACAGTGAATCTTATTCTGCAGCTGAGTTTTTTGCCGCCGCATTGAAAGAGTATGATTGGGCCATTTTGGTGGGTCAGCAGACCGTTGGCAAGGGGCATTTCCAGGAGAGCTTTACTCTCAGCGATGGCTCGGCGGTCGGTGTTTCCACCGGTAGATACACAACGCCCAAGGGTGTGGATCTGGAGGGCGTTGGACTAACACCGGATGTGGTGGTGGAGGTCACAGAGGAGGTCTACGCCCAAATTTACGCCGGAACATTGGAGCCCATGGAGGATCCGCAGATCATTGCAGCAATAAATGCCCTAAAAAGTGGAGAAAAACCTTGACGAAGTGGACAAAATCGTCTATAATTGAAAAAGCTGTGAATATTTTTGCTAACAGAAAGGAAACTGATTATGGCAAAGGAATATAAAATTACCAGTTTGCGCTTGCAGGAGTTGGAGAAGGAACTGAATTACCTGAAGACCACCCGTGAGCGTGAGATCGCTGCTATGATCGCCGAAGCTCGTTCTTACGGCGACTTGTCCGAAAACTCCGAATATGATGCTGCCAAAAATGAGCAGGCCAAGCTCTATGGCCGTATTGCCGAAATCGAGGATATTCTGTCCCACGCAGTCATCATCGAGGACGAGAATGAAGCCTCCGGTCGTGTTGGCCTGGGCTGCACTGTGGTCGTAGAAGACAAGAACGGCAAGCGCACCACCTATCGCATTACCGGTTCTCAGGAAGCCAACCCCATGGAGGGCAAGCTGTCTGATGACTCTCCCTTTGGCCGTGCCATTGTTGGCAAGGCTGCCGGCGAGACTTTCACCGTGAAGGCCCCCAACGGCACTTACGAGATGAAGGTCGTCAGCCTGTCTCGGGAGGGCTAACCATGGCAAAGTTTGTACCGCAGGCTGAACTGCCTGTTTCTGAGCAGGCCCAGATCCGTCGGGAGAAGCTGGCGGCTTTGCAGGCCGAAGGTCGGGATCCTTTTGTCCAGACCAAGTATGATTTTAATGCCTACTCTGCCGATATTAAGGATAATTACGAGACTTTTGAAGGCAAGACCGTAAAGGTTGCCGGCCGTCTGATGAGCAAGCGTGGCCAGGGTAAGGTCATGTTCTGCGACCTGCAGGACACCAAGGGTCGCATCCAGCTGTTTGTGAAGATCGACGAGCTGGGCGAGGAAGAGTATAATCGCTTTAAGAAGCTGGACATTGGCGATATTCTGGGCTGTGAGGGTGAGGTGTTCACCACCAAGACCGGCGAAGTGTCTGTCCGTGCTACGGCGGTTGTGCTGCTGTCCAAGTCTCTGCTGCCTCTGCCCGAAAAGTACCATGGCCTGACTGACAAGGAGACCCGTTTCCGTCAGCGCTATGTGGATCTGATGGTCAATCCCGAGGTCAAGCGCAACTTCGTGATCCGCTCCCAGTTCATCAAGCACATGCGTGAGTATCTGGACAATATGGGGTATATCGAAGTTGAGACTCCCGTTCTGAATACCATCGCAGGCGGTGCTTCCGCCCGTCCGTTCATCACCCACCACAATACCCTGGACATCGATATGTACATGCGTATTGCTACCGAGTTGCCCCTGAAGCGGCTGATCGTGGGCGGCATGGATCGTGTATACGAGATCGGTCGTATCTTCCGTAACGAAGGTATGGATCCCAAGCACAATCCCGAGTTTACAACCGTGGAGCTGTATCAGGCTTATGCTGACTTCCACGATATGATGGATATTGCCGAAGGCATTTACAGCTCCTTTGCCAAGAAGTATCTGGGTACTTACGAGCTGGAGTGGATGGGCGAGAAGGTCGACCTGACTCCCGGCTGGCCCCGTCTGACCATGGTGGAGGCTGTTAAGAAGTACGCCGGCATCGACTTTGGTGCGATCACTGACGATGCAGAGGCTGTGGCCGCTGCCAACGCCATTGGCGTCGAACTGGCTGATGCCGCCGAAAAGACCTGGGGCAACGCCCTGTATGCTACCTTCGACCAGAAGGTGGAAGAGCATCTGGTGCAGCCCACTTTCATCACCATGTACCCGGTGGAAGTGTCTCCTCTGACCAAGAAGTCTCCGGAAGATCCCCGCCTGACCGAGCGGTTCGAGTTCTTCATCTGCCGCAGTGAGATGGGCAATGCCTACTCTGAGCTGAACGATCCTCTGGATCAGAGAGAGCGTTTCCAGAAGCAGGTGGAGCAGCGTGAGCGTGGCGACGATGAGACCGAAATGCTGGATGAGGATTTCCTCAATGCTCTGGAATACGGTATGCCTCCCACGGGTGGCATGGGCTGCGGCATTGACCGTGCTGTCATGCTGTTCACCGGCGCTGATACCATCCGGGAAGTCATTTTGTTCCCCACGATGAAGCCTTTGGATTGATTAAGTGTCTATAACCCTCTATATCTGAACCTGT
>CAYROJ010000111.1:0-4639 GCA_964425865.1 uncultured Oscillospiraceae bacterium
TTGAACAGATCTGCGTAGTTCTTGTCGGTGTGGGTGTAGTTGAAGGTGACCTTCACTCCGCCCCAGTCAACGCTGGAGAAGGTACGCAGAACAGCCTTGTCGCCCATATCGGTCAGGATAGAGGAAATGTCCTGCATTTCGACACCGATAATATCCACTTCACCGGAACGGAACAGCAGCTGATCCTGGCCGTCTGCAGAAGTCTTAGTGAAGACGATGCCGTCACAGTAGGGCAGCTGCTGACCCTTAGCGTCGACCTTCCAGTAGTAGATGTTACGGTCCATGTGGACGATGGAATCGCTTCTGGACTCGCCCTTTCTCAGGTTAAAGGAGTTAACGGTGGGAATGCCACCGACATTCCAGAAGTTGTAGGCAACTTCCTTGCCAAGGTCCTTGATGGTGGCCTTGTCGATGCCCTTGGCCTGTGCATTCTTCAAAACATCCTCTTCGGACAGACCGGTGTCTTTCCAGTACTCGTTCTCAACATAGTAAGAGGAGGGGATCAGATCCTTCATCCAGTGGGAAGGAGCCCAGCACCACTTGAAGTTGCCGTCCTCAATGAAGTCAGCAGGGAACTTGGGGCTGGAGAAGGTCCAGGTGACAGTGTAGTCATCAACCTTTTCCAGCTTAGCGAAGCCGTCGCCGTCCTTCAGAGCAGCCCAGCTGGCCTTGGTGTCGAAGTTATTGATGTGGCACATGTAGTACCAGAAGGTGATGTCGTCAGCGTTGAAGTCATCGCCATCGGACCACTTCATGCCTTCTCTGAGGTAGAAGGTCCAAACGGTGTAGTCATCGTTGTACTTATAGTCTTTAATGACATTGGGGGAGTAAGAACCATCGGTGTTACGACGGATGATGGTCTCCAGAGTGGGTCTGGACAGATCCCAGGAGCCGCCGCCGCCAACCAGGTTGATGGTGCCGCCGTAGGTGCCGATCTCCAGCAGAGCGCCGGTAGCGTCGACCTGAGAAACGAAAATGTCGTCCTCAACGGGCAGACGGTCTTCTACTTTACCGTAGGTGCCCAGGTTGGTGATGTAGGGGGCCTCAGTATAGCCCTTGATCTCAACAGGCGGGACGGTGGTAGAGGGTTCGGGTGTGTTGCCGGTGGTAGTACCGGGAACATTACCGGTTGTAGTCGGATCGGCAGGGGCGCAGCCGGCAAAGATACCGACGCACATGACGATCGCCAGCAGCAGGGACAGCCACTTGGTGAACTTCTTCATATAAGATTTCCTCCCATTAAAAGAATTGGTTTTCAAGCGCAGGACACTCGAATTACCTATATTATACAATATTTTTCACAATAAGCTACGCAATATTTGCTTTATTTAAAAAATAATATTGCAATTTATGCTTTTTGGGGTTTGCGATTTTTTAAATTTTAGTAAAATTACACAAAATGGATACCTTTGTTTTGACGACCAACATCGAAAACGGTGAGGAAGCGTAAAAGAAACTGCAATATCTTCTTGCGTTGCGCCACAAATTATGCTACACTGATACCCAGAAAACAATAAGAACCGGGAGGCTGATTATGAGCTACAATATTTTAAATTTCGGTGCCGTCGGCGATGGCCGCGCCAATGATACCGCCGCCATTCAGGCTGCAATTGATGCCTGCGCCGCATCCGGCGGCGGCCGGGTGGTCGTACCCGGGGGCTATGTGTTCCGCTGCGGCATGATCCGCCTTTGCTCCGATTTGGAGCTGCATTTGGAAATGGGGGCGGTACTCAAAGGCAGCGACTGCCTGCGAGATTACCTGCCTGCATCCGATCCAAACTACATTCCTGCGGCCTCCACGGTGGCGTCTTACGATAACTGCGAATATACCGGTGCGCCCCGGCACTTTTTCCTCTATGCCAAGGACTGCGAAAATGTGGCCATTACCGGCCTGGGCAAGATCCACGGCAACGACGAGATTTATTATGGAGAAGTGACCAAGTGGCACATCGAGGGCCGCTTTTATCCCCGTACCCCAATGATCTTCATGGAAAACTGTCGCCGGATCAGCATTTTGAATGTGACCTTGGAGCGCAGTGCCTTCTGGACAGTCCATCTGGTGGGCTGCCAGGATGTGCTCATCGACGGTATTCGGATCTATAACGATCTGCGTGTGGCCAACTGCGACGGCATCGACCCGGATCATTGCCGCAATGTCCGCATTTCCAACTGCCATGTGCAGTGCGCTGACGACTGCATCGTCTTTAAAAATACCGCTGCTGCCATGCAGTACGGCCCCTGCGAAAATATCACTGTTTCCAACTGCACGCTGACATCCACCAGTGCTGCTATCAAATTCGGCAGCGAAAGCGAGGCGCTGTTCCGCAATATTCTGGTGGAAAACTGTGTGATTTCCGGTACCAACCGGGGCATTTCTCTGCAATTGCGGGACAAAGGAAGCATCGAAAATGTGGTCTTCCAAAACCTCACCATTTCCACCCGGCTTTTCAAGCCTGAGGTCTATTGGGGCGCAGCGGAGCCCATCGCCATCACGGTGCTGCGCCGGAAAGAGGACACGGCTGTGGGCACGGTGCGTAATATTTATTTTAATAATGTATTGTGCGACGGTGAAAACGGCATCCTGGTCTATGGGGAAAGAGATGGTATGATCCGGGACATCTACTTCAACGATGTGCAGGTGCGGCTCCATCAGGTGACGGACTATCCCCGGGGCTTCCATGACCTGCGGCCTACCGTTGGCCCCATCCGTACGGAAAAAGGCCTTTCCTATGTGCATTTGGAACGGGTGAAGGAAGTGCATTTTAACCGGCTGCGTTACAGTGCGGAGGATGTGGCGGTGGCAGAGCCAATCTACATTGCCCAATGCGAGGCTGTGACCTATGCTGATTGAAAATCTGGTTCTTTACAAGGATAAATATTATATTAAGGTAAATCAGGACAACGACACCCTTTTTTACTTTTTTGACTACGATGTCCGCAGCTCTGACATCAATATGCAGTTCCAGCATTTCCACACCTTTTACGAGATCTGCATCATGCTTTGTCACGACGGCGTGCTCTTCATCGAAGGCACGCCCCACCGCTTGCAGCCCTTTGACATTGTGGGCGTACCGCCCAATGTGCTGCATAAGACCCAATATCCAGCAGGGGAGCCTTGCCAGCGGATCATTATCCAGTTTAATATGCCCAAAAATGTGGTGGGTCTGTCCAATGAGTATGAAATGCTGCTGAGCCTGTTTCATCAGGATCTGCCGTTTTACCGATTTGACCGGGAATTGCAGGAAAAACTGTACCGAAAGCTCAACGAGATCTACCATCTGGCGCAGAAGACTGATCCTATGCGAGATCTCATCATCCATCTGAAATTTATTGAATTTCTCACATTGATGTACCTGAACCGGGACAAAAACCAGTATCGTAACGACTCGGTGGTGTCTGCCATGGAAGAGCGGATTTATGCGGTGGCTACCTTTATCCACGCCCATTACTCCGAGGAGCTTTCTCTGGAGCAGCTGGCGGAGGACTTTGACATCAGCACCAGCTATTTGTCTCACCAGTTCAAACAGGTCACGGGCTTTACGGTGACGGACTATATCCAGATGACCCGGATCCGAAATGTACAGGCCATGCTCATCAATACAAAAATCCCGATCACGGAGGTGGCAGCACCCTGCGGATTTAATAGTTTTTCCCAGTTTAACCGGGTGTTCCGCAAGCATATCGGGATGTCTCCTTCCCAGTTCCGAAAGAAACACCAATTGCAAGGCACGGCCTTTGACACCGAAATGGAGGAAAAATCATGAGTATTATAGAATTCCCACAGCCCCAGGAAGAAAAATATTTGGAGGACATGACAAGAGAGGAGCTTTTGGAATATTTGGCGCAGCTGGAGCAGAGAGTGGCGGCGCTGGATGCCCAAGAACCGAAAAATATGAACAGCGATGCCTATGAGATCTGGGCAGACGAGCATGAAATGCTGGAAGATGCCATGGATGAAGTCCGGGAATTTTTGGATGAGGCCTGAACCATGGAAAAATATGAACTGAGTCCGGCTGTCCCGGAAGAGTTGGCGGTCTATATGGCGATTTTAACTGCCGGTCGGGAGTTTCAACGGCAGCAGGGCTTTGTCCAGTGGCCGGATGGCTACCCGGATCGCGGCTCTGTGGAAGAGGACATCCGAACCGGCAAGGGCTATGCCCTGCGTGTGGACGGACAGGTGGCAGGGTATCTGTATATTGGCTTTGATGGGGACCCGGCCTATCCGCTGATCAAAGGCAACTGGCATGAGGATGGGGCGTATGCGGTGATCCACCGCATTGCCATGGCACCGGAATTTCGGGGCAGGGGACTGGCGGATGTGGCCTTCCGACTGGTCGGAGAATTTGCCCTGTCAAAAGGGGTGCATTGGCTGCGCATCGATACGGATGAGAAGAACCTGCGGATGCGCCATGTGTTGAGCAAAAACGGCTTTGCCTATTGCGGCACAGTTATTCAAGGCGGGGGAGACCGCCTGGCCTTTGACAAAAAATTGAGTTGAGACTATCAAAATCGCTGCCACCCGGCAGCGATTTTGATGTTTCCATAAATTTGTGGTTGCAAAACAAATGTTCGTGTTATATAATGAGTAGTGATGAGCAAAATGCAGAAGCAAAAATGAGATGCCAAAGGAAGGGATTGT
>CAYROJ010000112.1:0-4572 GCA_964425865.1 uncultured Oscillospiraceae bacterium
ATCATATCTTTTTCTTTTCACCAATTTGGGTCACATCTATTTACACCGCAGAGGCAGAATGATTTTTTGTCAAGAGATGGGTTGCAATTGGGGCTTGCCCTTGCTACAATGAAAGAAAGGGGGCGATTGTTTGCAACGGAAGAAATGGCTGAGGATATTGCTGGCACTGTGCATTCTGGGCGCAGTGACTGTGGGTGCGGTGCTGGGGATCAATGCTTATGTGATGCTGAGCACTGAGAAACAGATCCTATCGGCAGAAGAAGCGGCGAACTACGATGCTGATTGCATTTTGGTGCTGGGCTGCTTTGTAAAAAATGATGGCACCCCCAGCGATATGCTCCACGACCGTTTACAGCGAGGTGTGGAGCTGTTTGAGCAAGGCGCCGGAAAAAAGCTGCTGATGAGTGGCGACCATGGCCGGGCGGAATATGACGAAGTGAACGCCATGAAGCAGTTTGCTGTCGATGCAGGAGTCGCTTCCGGTGATGTGTTTATGGATCACGCCGGATTTTCTACATATGAGAGCCTGTACCGGGCCAGAGATGTGTTTACAGCAAAGAAAATCATCATCGTTACCCAGAAATATCATCTCCACCGGGCACTGTATATCGCCAACAAGCTGGGCCTGGAGGCTGTGGGTGTGGCGGCGGATTACCGTAGCTATGCCGGCCAGACCTATCGGGATGCCCGAGAGATATTGGCACGGAACAAGGATTTCCTCACCGGTATTTTTCAGCCCGAGCCTACCTATCTGGGGGAGATCATCCCTATTTTTGGAGATGGGGATCTAACCAACGACTGATACCAAAAGCGGTGCGCCTCAAAGGCCGCACCGCTTTTTTATGTTAGCCAAGTTTTCCGGATTTAGGGGAGCCAAAACTGCAATTGGACAGCACATTGGTGTCGAAAGAGTAGGTGATGTCGGCCTCTTCCCGGGAACGCTTCAGCGCCAGCTGGATCATTTTGTCCAGAAGCTGGGGATAGGAGATGCCCACCGGCTTCCACAGATAGAAGGAAAGAGAGCCGGGAATGGTGTTGATCTCGTTGAGATAGACCTGATCATCGGCGGTGTCAATCATAAAATCGATCCGGGCAACGCCGTTGCCGCCAATGGCCTGGAAGGCTTTGACGGCCATGCTGCGGATCAAAGTCCGCTGCTCATCAGAAATGTCAGCAGGGATCTTTCGGGCAAGACTGGCCATGCCCTTGCTGCCGGAGCTTCCCTTGCTTCCAGCCATGTATTTATCTTCATAGCTGAGGATGTCGGTGGCGTTCAGCGGCTCTTCGCATTCAGAAGCCTGCGCTTCATAAATATCGCCCAAAACAGCGCAGTTGATCTCCCGCAGGGAGGTAATGGCACGCTCCACCAGAGCGGTGGGTGCAAACTGGAAGGCCAGATCCAGCGCATCGATCAGCTCCGTACGGTTACGCGCCTTGCTGATGCCAACGCTGCTGCCCAAATTGACCGGCTTGACGATGACAGGATAGGAGAAGGCCTCTTCAACAGCAGAGAGGACTCTCTCTTCCTCGTGGATGAAATCGGTCTTTAAAAAGCATTTGCTGTCCAGCACAGGAATGCCTGCTTCCCGGAAGACCAGCTTCATAAGGTGCTTATCCATGCCTACGGCGGAGGCCAGCACATCACAGCCTACAAAGGGAACACCTAATGTCTTCAAATAGCCTTGCAGGGTGCCGTCTTCCACATTGGTGCCGTGGACGATGGGCAGAACTACATCGATGACAGTGTTTTCCCTTTTGCCAAAATGAAACTTAACGGGATACTCGGCCATGACGACCTTGCCGTCTTCGCTTGTCAGAATGATCTGGCGGCTGGCTTTGAGCAGGGCGTTGATATTCTTGTAGGACTCGATCTTGCCTACCTGGTCTCCGGTATACATCTTGCCCTGTTTGGTGATGTAGATGGGGATGATGGAATACTTTTCTTTATCCAAATGCTGGGCGGCCTGCAATGCGGAGATCACGGAGATCTCATGCTCTACGCTTTTGCCGCCAAACATGACTGCAACATTAATCTTCATAAGGCGTTATCCTTTCCAGTCGACTAGAAATTATCCGGCAGGTCATTTTCCAGCAATATGATCTTTTCCTCGGCATTGATGCTGTATGCTTTGGAAAGGGCATCTTGCAGGGTGTCGGCCACATAGATGTTGGTTTCCGGGTATTCGGCGGAGCGCAGTCCCTCATATATGCTCTGGGTTTGCTTTCTGCCTACCAGCATCACATAGTCGCAGACCTTGGCTGCATAAGCACCGAAGGCTTGGTTCAGCTCGTCTTGCTTGGCACCCAGTTCCACCATGCCGGGGGTCACCAGGATCTTGCACCCATCAAAAAGGGAAAGCGCATCAATGGCGGCTCTGGCACCGGTGGGGTTGGAATTAAAGGCATCATCGATGATGGTGATGCCGCCACGGCGAATCAGCTGCAACCGATGGGGAACCGCCTGTAACTTACGCACCTGGCTTTTCAGAAGGGTCAGGGGGATACCCAGCTGGCAGCAGATGGCCATGGCACCGACAATGTTGATCACATTGTGTGCGCCTACCAGCTTGGTGGTGAAGCTCTCGCTGGTTCCCTGAGGGGTGTGTAGTGTGAAGGTAGTGCCCTTGGTGGAGGCGGAAATGTCGGTGGCATAGTAGTCACAGCGGTCGGACAAGCCGTAGCTGATCACCTGGCATTTTGCGTGATTTGCATAGGAACGAATGTTTTCGTCCTCCATATTCAGAAAAACCGTACCGTCGGAGGGCAGGGCATCCGCCAACTCAAATTTGGTTTTCTTTACATTATCGATAGACAGAAAGGTTTCCAAATGCTGAGGACCAACAGAAGTGATGATCCCCATGCCGGGATTGACGATGTCACAGAGCTCCTGAATGTCGCCCACCCGACGGGCACCCATTTCGCACACGAATACCTGGTGGGTGGCACGCAGGGAGGAGCGGACGGTTTTTACAACGCCCATGGGGGTGTTATAGCTTTCGGGGGTTTTCAGAGTCTCAAATTCAGATTGCAACAGAGTGTGCAGAATATATTTGACACTGGTTTTGCCATAACTGCCGGTGACACCGATGGTCAAAAGATCCGGGCAGCTTTTCAGCAGCCGCTTGGCATCGTTGATATAGTGCCGGTTAATGGCCTTTTCCAAAGGCTTATTGAGGAAATTAGCTGCCAGCACCAGCAGGGGGGCAAGCGCCGACAGAATTGCTGCAGCGAGCATAAAGGCAGCTGCACTGGCAAAATACAAACAGACAAGGTATACCAGCACAAGGATCAGACCAATGGTGCACAGCATCCGAATGACACGCTTGGTGTAGACCAGAGGCTTCTTGGCCTTGCGGGGGCGCTGGGTCAGGGACAGCAGTGCAAACAGAACGGCCATTACCGAAATGGAAACCACAGGCTTCACTGGCAGTGCAAGAAGCACAGCTGTCACCCCGGCACCTAAAAATCCCGGCAGAAGACTGCCCGTATTGTTGTGCAGCCAGCGCAGATGGGTAGATGCCTTATAGGAATTTAATTGGAGCATGTGCATAGATCTGACCACTGTCAGACCCAGGAACAGAAGGAAAGCGACCATTGCCGCTAAAAAAGCTACGATCATCGTTATCACCTGATTTCAAAAAAAGAGGCCATAATACTTCTAAAAACAAAGGGCTGCTCCACAAAGGAGAAATGCCCGGCATTTTGGATCACTGCAAGGCCGGCATCTGCAATGGCCTTTTCCATTTTTTGCCCGTCGGACAAGGGCGTGGCGGTATCGTTTTCACCCCAGACAAGCAGTGTAGGGGCGTGAATGCCGGGGAGCAGGGGGGTCAGATCTTCGTTGACTACCTTTACCAATGTCTGGCGCATCAAAGGGGAGGCGGCAGCATAGTCTGCAGAGCCAAATTTTACCCGCAATTTTTCCAGCAGTCCGGGGCAGCACTTGCGTATCAGAGGGCGCTGGGCAAACCATTTGCCCAGTTTATAGCAGCGCTGCTTCCAGCTTTTCTTTTTGGAAGGCTGGGGCTTGATGCCTGCGCTGTCAATGAGCACAATCTTGTCTAGGGGAAACGGCAGGTCACGGTTGGCCATTTTGATGATGACCCGGCCACCGAAGGAGTGGCCTACCAGCGACAGGCGGTCAATGGAAAACAGCTTTAAAAATTCCAAAACAAAATCTACATAGTCGTCCACGCTGAAGGGGCGTTCCGGTTCTGCGGTTCGACCGAAGCCTGGCATATCCAAGGCAATGACGAAATATTTTTTTGAAAGCAGGTCCATGGTCTGGCGGTATGGCTCCAAACTGGAACCCCAGCCGTGCAGAAGCAGCACCGGCTGGCCTTGGCCTGCGGTCATGTAGTTGGTATCGATTCCATGGATCACGGCATTCAAGGTGCATGACCTCCATCATCAAGATCGGCATAAACAGCCATTTTAGAATAATAAAATATATAGAGGTAGTATACCAAATATTCTATGAAATTACAAGTGTGAAAAGCCCGGAGCAGGGGGAATTACTGTAGCGTTACAATTGATGTGAGACTAAAAGAATAGAAAAAGGCGATTGAGTCT
>CAYROJ010000113.1:0-4486 GCA_964425865.1 uncultured Oscillospiraceae bacterium
ATGACCACCTGGGTGGTGCCGTAGTAGTCACGCAGAACGCAGAAGGCGAAGTTAGAACCGACCTCGCGGACATTTTCCAGCCAGCCAACGATGGTCACATTTTTGCCTGCATCGGAAAGACGGAGCTCTCCGCAGGTATGAGTTCTGGATTGCATCATAATAAAAACCTCTCTTGTATGGTTTGAGTTTACAATTAACCCACATATTATCCCATAATTTTAGAAAAAAGTCAATCACTGCGCCACAGAAAATACAAAAAAGAACAGGAACAATGGCGTTGCTCCTGTTCTTGCAATACTAATTTTCGTTTTTTTCTTCCGCAATGGCCTGCAAACACTTTTCCAGGTATAGCTTCTGCACCACGGCTACGATGCAGGTATATAAAAGCCGCTTTTCGTCGGAGAGAATATCATAGGCGGAGTCTACGGTGTCCGTCAGCTCAAAGCTGAAGAAAAGAAGGTTTTCAAACTCCTGGCAGAAGTAATTATAAGCACTTTCCAGTGGATAGGTTTTTTCCTGCAGCTTGATAAAGCCAGCCAGAGCGTCCAGAGAAAGGACATTTTTCGCCAGTGCGATAAAAAGCAAATAAGCAAGCTGCTCCCGGTTGTATTGTTTTTTTACAGGGTTGGAGATCAGCCCTTTTTTTACATAATTGCTGATCATAGAGGGTGTCAATGTATTTTCACCAAAGGGAGCTAAATATTCGCAGATAAATTTGCTGGCCTGCTCCAGATACAGCCCTACACCGGGGATCTCGTTATAGCGGGGCAATCGAAAGTTTTGGACAGACAGGGAAATCTGCTGTTTTGTTTCCTGTTTCATAGCTATCACCGGGGAGCATTATACTAAAAAATGAACAATTTGTCAACTCTAAAAACCTGTTTTAAGTTTTTCTTGACTTTTACTATCAATACTGATACAATGTAATCGGTTTTTTAAAAACCGATGTTGTAAGAGAAAACGAGGACTCGTTATGAATATAAAGATTATTGCCGACTCGTCCAGCAACCTGCACCGGGTGGAAGGGAACATGGTAACCACAGTCCCCTTGAAAATCCTTACCGATGAACGGGAATTTTGCGACGATGCGTCCTTAAATGTGGAAGAAATGGTTTCCTATATGCAGCACTATTCCGGCCGCTCCGGCACCTCTTGCCCCAATGTGGGCGATTGGCTGGATGCCTTTGGGGATGCAGAGACTGTCTTCACTGTTTCCATTACCAGCGGTCTGTCCGGCTGTTACAATGCTGCACGGCAGGCGGCACGGGTATATCTGGATGAGCATCCGGAAAGAAAAGTCTGCTGTCTGGATACCTTGTCTACCGGACCTGAGATGGTGCTGATCGTGGAAAAGCTGCAAGAATTGATTGCGCAGGGGCTGAGCTTTGAGAAGATCAAAAAGATGATCCACAGCTATATGCAAACAACCCATCTGCTTTTTATGCTGGAGCGGATGGAGAATCTGGCCAATAATGGCCGGGTATCTCCCTTGATCGCCAAGGCTGCAGGTCTTCTGGGTATTCGTGTGGTTGGTTCTGCCAGCGACAAAGGCACGCTGCATCAGGAGCACAAGTGCCGAGGGGAGAAAAAGGCACTGACCACCATGCTCAAGTGCATGACAGAGCGGGGCTACGAAGGTGGCAAGGTGCGCATTGCCCATTGCAGCAATGTGAAAGGGGCGCTTGAAATGTCGGCGCTCATTCGGGAACTATATCCCCAGGCGGATGTGGTCATCAGTGACTGCGGTGGCCTGTGCTGCTTCTATGCAGAACAGGGAGGCCTTCTGCTGGGCTACGAGGCATAATAAAATTTTCCGGGCCATCATCGATGGCCCGGAATTTTCGCTTTATATGGTTTATACATCCAGATAGCCGCACAGGACTTTCAAGGTGTTCATTACGCCGTCGATATGGCTGCGCTCGTAGCCATGGCTGGCGTAAACGCCTGCGCCGATGAGGCCGTGGCGAATGTCGTTACCGGCACGCAGGGTGGCTTCCACATCGGAGCCATAGAAGGGGTATACATCCACCGCATAGTCAGCGTCGGTTTTTTTGGCGGCATCGATGAGCTTGCTCACTACATCGTAGGAGTAAGGGCCGCCGGAGTCCTTGGCACAGATGGAGACCTGCTTTTCGGTGCACTGCAGACCGTTGCCCACGCAGCCCATGTCTACGGAAATTGCTTCAGTGACACCGGCAGGGACGGAAGCAGAGCCGCCGTGACCTACCTCCTCGTATACCGTTACATGGGCATAGACCTGACGGGCAGGGACGATCTTATTGTCGCTAAGATATTTTGCAAAACCTAAGAGAATGCCGACACTCAGCTTGTCGTCCAGAAAACGGCTCTTGAGATAGCCACTTTCAGTACGGCGGGTACGGGGGTCAAAGCAAACAATGTCGCCTACTTCAATGCCCAACTCTCGGGTGTCCTTGGAAGAAGAGACATCCTCATCCAACACGATCTCTACTGTGTCCCATTTCCGGGTGGTGGAGGAATAATCCCCATTGACATGGACGGAGGCGTTGCACAGCTGGCAAGTGCCTTCAACGACTTTACCGCTGCGAGTGTAGACCCGGACATTTTCGGCTTCGGCGTTGTTGGGGTTCATGCCTCCCAGAGGTGTCACTTTCAGACGGCCGTTTCCCTTGACCTCGGCCACCATGCCACCCAAGGTATCAGCGTGAGCCTCCAGCAGCAGGCCATCATTTTGCTTTTCACCGCCTAAGTCAACGAGCACGCCGCCCTTTGTGGTGATACGGGCCATAAAGCCAAGGTTTTCAAAGGCATTCTTGACCCAATTGGCTGCTTCGGCAGTATAGCCGGAAGGGGAGTCGATAGACAAAAGCGCAGCGGTCATGTTCCAGGCGTAGTCAGCGTAGTTTTGTTCGATCATGGTTTATTCTCCTATCAATAAATATTTCCAAAGTGCGAAGATCTCGCGCAGGGTATAGCCGATCCTGGTTTCGGTTTGTAGGGTGGGTGCAGCAATATAGACCGCATCCAGACCGTTCTTTTCTGCCATGAGACTGGCTCTGTACAGATGAAATTCACTGGAAAGCACTGCCACCGGGGCAGAAACATTGCCGGTCTTTTCTTTCAGCAATGCCAGAGTATATGCAAAGTTTTCGCTGGTGCAGGTGGCCTGATCTTCCAGCCAGATCCGATCCGGAGCAATACCCATGGCCGTCAGCTCGTTAAACATACATTGGGCTTCAGAAATGTCCTCATCACTGCCTTGGCCGCCGGAGACAATGCAGATCGTGCCTGGATGGGCGGTCAAATAGTCGTAAGCGGTGTTGATCCGATATTGCAGGACGGGTGATGGTGCACCGCCTTTTACCTTGCAGCCCAGGACGATCAAAAAGTCGCAGGAAGTCTGGGACTGGCTCTCCACGCCAATTTTAATGGGGATCAGGGTAATGACCATGGCGATCAGTACAATGCCTGCAACCACAGCCAAGGGCTTGCGTATCAGCCTCCAAATGGCTTTTGCAAGATGTTTCAGTAAAAAGCAGAGACCGAAAAAACCACCGGCCATGAAGCAGATCACATCCAGCGGTGCATACAGCGAGCGTAGCCGCAGAACAGCGCCCAGAAGCAGCGAGCCAATGCAAAGAAACAGCATATACACACCTCCCATATAAAATATTGTATCACAGCAGCGAAAAGAAAACAAGCCGTTCCTTTGGGAACGGCTTGCATATTTTTTAGATGTCCTTGCTCTTGGATGCGATTTCGCTCTGGCACTTTGCCATGAACTCGTCCATGGTCATAGCACCCAGATCTTCGCCGGTACGGGTACGGACGGAGACGGTATTGTTCTCCATGTCACGGTCGCCGACCACCAGCATATAGGGGATCTTCTGCATCTGTGCTTCACGGATCTTGTAGCCCAGCTTTTCGCTACGCAGGTCAGCTTCGCTGCGCATATTGGCATCGTTCAGCTTCTCGTTCAGCGCCTTTGCATATTCGTGGGCACGGTCGGTAACGGGCAGGACCTTTACCTGAACAGGGGACAGCCACAGGGGGAATGCGCCTGCAAAGTGCTCGGTAATGACACCGATGAATCGTTCGATAGAGCCGAGAACCACGCGGTGGATCATAACGGGGCGGTGCTTCAGACCGTCTTCGCCCACATACTCCAGTTCAAAACGCTCGGGCAGCTGCATATCCAGCTGGATGGTACCGCACTGCCAGGTTCTGCCCAGAGAGTCTGCCAGATGGAAGTCCAGCTTCGGGCCATAGAAAGCGCCGTCGCCTTCGTTGATGATATAGTCCTTGCCCATTTCTTCCACAGCAGCCTTCAGGGTCTTGGTAGCAAAATCCCAGTCCTTCTCGTCACCCATGTGATCTTCGGGCATGGTGGAAACTTCGATCTGATAGCTCAGGCCAAAGACGGAGTATACTTCGTCAAAGAGCTTGACCACATTCTTGATCTCGTCCTTCATCTGATCCCAGGTCATGAAGATGTGGGCATCGTCCT
>CAYROJ010000114.1:0-4430 GCA_964425865.1 uncultured Oscillospiraceae bacterium
CGGCTCTGGTGCAAAGGATGGGCGGCACCGGGGTGTCGATATAGAGGGTGCTTTCGTACATACCGCCGATTTGACATTCTATGGGCAGGATATGGTATTTGGCTTCAATCAACTTGAAGCTATCTTCGTCTGCAATGCAGCAGCCGATGCTCATGACCTGATCGACCCAGTTGGTCTCGGTATCGATGACGGCGAATTTGCCCATACATTCTCTCCTTTTGGCGGTTGTACGGATAGTATAGCGGAAAAGAATGAAAAAGGCAAGTTTACAATGCAGATGTAAGTGTGCTATAATAAGAAAAAAGGGAGAAAGAGGCAGAGAACGATCATGTTAGAACCAAAGCAAAGTGCGGATGCACAGTACATTAAGATGACGCAGACTCCGGTGGGAAAGCTGATCTTCTCCTTGGGGATCCCCACCACCATCAGTATGCTCATCACCAATATTTACAATATGGCCGACTCCTATTTCGTCAGCCAGGTGTCCCTCAGTGCCGGCGGCGCAACCAGCGTGGTATTCGGAATTATGGCAATTTTGCAGGCCTTCGGCTTTATGTTTGGTCACGGCGCAGGCAGTAACATCAGCCGTATGCTGGGCAGCAAACACACGGAAAAAGCCAGCCAGTATGCTTCCACCGGATTTTTCTGGGCGCTGCTGTGCGGCCTTGTGGTGATGGGCGTGGGGTTGGTGCTTTTGGAGCCGTTTATGGTGCTTTTGGGCAGCACCGACACCATTTTGCCCTATGCCATGGATTACGGCAGATGGATCTTGATCGCCGCTCCTGCCATGACCACAAGCTGCGTGCTGAACAATATCCTGCGCTATGAGGGCAAGGCCACCCTTGCCATGGTGGGCCTGACCACCGGTGGCATTTTGAATATGCTCTTTGATCCGCTGTTTATCTTCACATTCGACATGGGTATCAGCGGTGCAGGTCTGGCAACGGCGCTGTCCCAGTACATTTCTTTTGGTATTCTGCTATCCATGTTCCTGTCGAAAAAGACCCAGAGCGTCATTGCGCCCCGGTTCCTGTTCAGAGATATTGGGGTGCTGTGGGATGTGATCCGTACGGGCTTGCCCAGCCTTGCACGGCAGGGCTTGAGCAGCATTTCTACCATGGTACTGAACATGGCGGCAAAGCCCTTTGACGATGCAGCCATTGCGGCGATGGGGTATGTGGCCAGAACTTCCAATATGATCTTCAGCGTAGGCATTGGCATCGGACAGGGCTTCCAGCCGGTGGCGGCCTTTAACTACGGCGCAAAAAAGTATTCCAGAGTGAAAAAGGGTGCGTGGTTCACCATGGCCTTCGGTGCGGTGTTCATCGGGGTGCTGTCGGCCATCTGCTATGCTCTGGCACCGCAGGTGATCTCCCTGTTCCGCAAGGATGCGGAAGTGGTGAAAATCGGTAGCGAAGCACTGCGGATCATGTGCCTGTTCCTCATTTGTTTGCCGGTTTCGGTGGTGGGCAATATGCTCTTCCAGAGCATTGGCAAGAGCATGACGGCGCTGATTTTGGCCTGTTTGCAGAGTGGATTGCTGTTTATTCCGCTGTGCATTATCCTGTCCCGGATTTGGGGGATCGTGGGCATTGAGGTGGCACAGCCGGTGGCCTATTTCTTCTCGGCAGCGATCTCTTTCCCCATTACGCTGAATTTCCTGCGGAAACTGCCGCAGGACGAATAAAAATGCTCCCCCAAAGGGGGAGGCAAAGCCGCCGAACATCGGCGGCTTTGAGACTCTCAAAAAACTGTCGTTTTTGCGCCGGTGAATGACTTGCCTCTCCCGTTGGGAGAGGTGTCACGGCAAATGCCGTGACGGAGAGGGCGGATTTTTGCCCTCTCAGGCCGAAACCAAAGATTTCGGCCAGCTCCCCCACAGGGGGAGCCAATGGACGGTACTTTTTTGACACACTGAAAGCCGCCGAACATCGGCGGCTTTTTCGTTCTCTGGGGAGAATATGCACGCTTTACATTGGAAACGAACGGTGGTACAATAGGAGAAAATGCTGGAAGCGGAAACAAAGGTTTCGGAATTAGAGCCTTATCGGAGCGTTGCATTCTTCCATCATGTGATTTTGAGGAAAAACAGTCTATGAAAGATTGGTACACTGTTGAGCAACTGGACGAAGCCACATTCGTCATCAGCGAATATGGGCATTGGGAGCAGACCCACTGCTATCTGCTGATCGGACATGACCGGGCCTTGCTGATCGACACAGGATTGGGTGTGGGCAATATCCGCAGGCAAGTGGAGCACTTGACGGACAAACCGGTGGCAGCCGTTGCCACCCATATTCATTGGGATCATATTGGCGGTCACAAATTTTTCCCGGATTTTTATGCCCACGAAGGGGAAAAAGAATGGCTCAGCGGTGGATTTCCTTTGCCCATTCAAGCGGTGAAGAAGATGGTGGCAGACCGCTGTAAGCTGCCGGAAGATTTTGATTTGAGCCGCTATGAGATCTTTCAGGGGCAGCCCAGTTGTTGGCTGAACGATGGGGACATCATTGATTTGGGCGGCCGAACCCTGAATGTGCTGCACACACCGGGACATTCGCCGGGACACCTGTGTTTCTGGGAAGCGGAAAAAGGCTATCTTTTCAGCGGGGACTTGGTGTATCGAGGTACGCTGTTTGCAAATTATCCCTCCACAGATCCCAAAGCGTATCTGTGTTCCTTGGAAAATGTGTCAAGACTTCCTGCCAAGCGTGTTCTTCCGGGGCATCATACTTTGGACATTGACTCCCAAATCCTGATGCAAATGTGTAGTGCCTTTCGGAAACTGGACAGGGAGGGAAAGCTGCGCCATGGCAGCGGAAAGCATGATTTTGGAGATTGGTCGGTGATGTTGTGATACATCGCCCATAGAGAACGAAAATGAGGGCGTTTCGAAAAGGAATATATGCAATGAATAAAGGTAAAATTATTGTTCTTAATGGCGTTTCCAGCTCTGGAAAGACCACATTAGCAAAAGCTATACAAGAAGCCTTTAGCGAACCGTATATTCGGTTAAGCATCGACGATTTTATCAATATGATGCCAGAAAAGATAATTAAGACTGATTTGGGAAATACAGTTTATAAAAGCCAAACCATTATGCTTCAAGCCATTACAATGTTGTCGGATGCAGGGACAAATGTTGTTGTAGATAATGTGATGCTGACATACTTCCAAACATTGAAACAATATGTTACCGCTTTGCATAATTACCCTGTTCTTCTGGTTAAAGTGGACTGTCCCACCCATGAATTGCGTCGTCGGGAGGCGGAACGAGGTGATAGAAATATCGGGCAAGGGGAAGGGCAGATAAATGACCTTGAGCCACAGTCGTTATACGATATTGCTGTCAATACATTTATGAACACCACCGCAGAGTGTGTAAGCTTTATTGAAAAGAAACTAGCCAGTTCTGATGTTGTGTCAGCTATGCAGCAATTGTATTCGGCGGAAAAGAATATGAAGACAATAAACATATAACAACGGAGGTAATTTTATGGAACGGGTATGTCAATTTTTGAAGGATGCCGGAGTGTATTATCTGGCAACGGTGGAGGGTGACCAACCTCGTGTACGGCCTTTTGGAACAGCACATATTTTTGAGGGCAAGCTCTACATCCAGACGGGAAAGGTCAAGCCGGTATCTAAGCAGCTGGCGGAAAATCCCAAGGCGGAAATTTGCGCTTTCCACGGTGGTAAGTGGGTCCGCATTGCAGGCGAACTGGTGGAAGATGACCGGGTAGAGGCCAGAAAGTCCATGCTGGACGCTTATCCCAATCTTCGCAGTATGTACGACGAAAACGACGGCAATACCCAGGTGCTGTATTTCAAAAACGCTGTGGCAACCTTCTCTTCCTTCACCGCCGCCCCGGAAGTCGTTGAATTTTGATTGCTATAATTAGGATACTCTGAAAATGCCGCCAGCGGATGCTGGTGGCGTTTTTAGTGTGTCGAAAAGCCCTCTCCTTGAGGAGAGGGTGCCCCGAAGGGGCGGGTGTGGAGGAATAAAAGGCGGTGCCTTTCGTCTTCTTGCCCCACATCAGTCAAAAATCGAAGATTTTTGCCAGCTTCTCCCCGGGGAGAAGCCTTTATATCTTCTTGCGTTTGTAAGCCCAAGGGGGCTTAGACGGTCTTCGAAATGCCGCCAGCATCCGCTGACGGCGTTTTCAGCGTGTCGAAAAGCCCTCTCCTTGAGGAGAGGGTGCCCCGAAGGGGCGGGTGTGGAGGAATAAAAAGGCGGTGCCTTTCGTCTTCTTGCCCCACATCGGTCAATAATCAAAGATTTTTGCCAGCTTCTCCCCGAGGAGAAGCCTTTATATCTTCTTGTATTTGTAAGCCCAATGGGGGCTTAGACGGTCTTCGAAATGCCGCCAGCGGATGCTGGGTGGTCGTAAAACAGTAAAATTAAAAAATGGCGAAAACCTATGGTT
>CAYROJ010000115.1:0-4383 GCA_964425865.1 uncultured Oscillospiraceae bacterium
CACATCAAGGGCGACTTCTCATCTTTTTTAGGTTCACATCATTTTAGCACATACAGGGGAAGCAAAACAGCGTTGGCATCCTCGAATGCCAACGCTGTTTGAATGTTTGTCACAGAACCATTACCAGCGTGCCAATAGCGATAAGTATACAGCCAATGGCGGACTTGGCGGTGAATTTTTCGTGCAGGAATACAAAGGCCAAAACCAGAGTGATGACCACGCTCAGTTTGTCGATGGGTACAACTTTGGAAGCATCTCCTACTTGCAGCGCCCGGTAATAGCAAAGCCAGGATGCGCCTGTGGCAAGGCCGGATAGGATCAGAAATATCCAGCTTTTTCGGCTGATTTCCGAAATGCCGCTTTGGGCATTGGTCAAAAAAACCATGCCCCAGGCCATGACAACGACCACCATTGTCCGAATGGCGGTGGCCAGATTGGAGTTGACACCGTCAATGCCGACTTTTGCCAGAATAGAGGTGAGCGCAGCAAAGACCGCAGAGCCTAACGCCAGAATGAGCCACATAAGGATTACCCCTTTTTCTTTGGATAAATCCATTATAGCTATGCAGAAAAAGGATGTCAATGGGCGGTAAATTTTTATATAGGCAGATTGCTCGATGTTTGAATCATGCACGATCAAACATATTCATTGTCAGACCGGTTCACAGCCCGGCGATGCTAATTATAGGGGGAAGGCTTTTTCCCGGGGCTTGCGGCAGGGCGGCGCAAAGCAAAAAGTGAGGCAGATATTGCCTCACTTTTTTATTACATTTGGGCGAACTGGCTGTTATAAAGCGTTGCGTAGAAGCCGCCCTTTTCCAAGAGAGACTGGTGGTTGCCCTGCTCCACGATATGGCCGTCCTTCATCACCAAAATCACATCCGCTTCCCGGATGGTAGACAATCGGTGAGCGACAATAAAGGAGGTTCTGCCCTTCATCATGGTATCGAAGGCCTTTTGGATCTTGATTTCCGTTCGGGTGTCAATGGAGGAGGTGGCCTCGTCCAAAATGAGCATGGGCGGCAGGCACAGCATCACCCGGGCAATGCACAGCAGCTGCTTCTGGCCTTGGGAAAGGTTGCCGCCGGCTTCGCCGATTTCGGTATCATAGCCCTGGGGCAGACGCTTGATAAAACTGTGGGCGTGTGCCTGCTTCGCCGCTGCAATAATTTCCTCTTGGGTGGCATCCGGGCGACCCATGGCAATATTTTCACGAATGGTTCCGGCCTTCAGCCAGGTATCCTGCAGCACCATGCCAATGGAGCTGCGCAGGTTTTCCCGGGTCATCTCCCGGGTATCTACGCCGTCGAGGAGAATTTGACCGTCCTGAGGATCGTAGAAGCGCATCAGAAGGTTAATAAGGGTGGTTTTGCCACAGCCGGTGGGGCCAACGATGGCGATGCGCTGACCGGGCTTTACATCCAGGTCAAAGTCGCCGATCAAAGGCTTTTCCGGGTTGTAGGAGAATTCCAGATCCCGAATTTGGAGGGCACCTTCCGTCCGTGCAGGCGTTCTCGGTGTGATGGGGTCGGGGGTCTGTGCGGGGGCTTCGATCAGCTCAAATACACGCCCGGCACAGGCCATGGCATTTTGCAGTTCTGTCACTACGCCGGAAATTTCATTAAAGGGCTTGGTGTACTGGTTGGCATAGTTTAAAAGGCTTGTCAGATTGCCCACAGAAATACCGCCGGCAATGGCAATGAGCGCACCTGTAATGCCCACGCCTGCATAAACCACGGAGTTGACGAACCGTGTGCAGGGGTTGGTCAGACTGGAGAAGAAAATGGCTCGAAGGGAGGCCTTTTCCAGTCGGCCATTGATCTCATCGAACTGCTCTAAAGTGGCTTCCTCCCGGCCAAAGGCCTGAACCACTTTCATCTGACCGATGGATTCATCGATGAGATTGGTCTGCTCGCCCCGGGTCTGCGCTTGAAGCTTGAACATGGAGTGGGTGCGCTTGGCGATAAAGGCTGCCACTACAAGGGAAAGGGGTGTGATGAGAATCACCACAAGAGCGATCTTCCAGTCAATGCCCAGCATCAAAACCAGGGTGCCCACAATGGTCATGGCACCGGTGAACAGCTGGGTAAAGCCCATTAGAAGGCCATCGGCGAAGGTGTCCACATCAGAAATGACCCGGCTGACAGTGTCGCCCTGAGGATGGCTGTCTAGGTACGCCAGAGGCAGCACCTGCAAGTGGCGGAAGGCCTCGTTACGCATATCCCGGGTGACGGCATAGGTGATTCGGTTGTTCAGTTCGTTCATGCACCACTGGGCAAGCGCTGCCACTGCTGCGCAAATGGCAACGCCTACAAGCTCCCGGCTCATAGCTTCAAAATCAACCTGGCCTGCATCCACGATCACATCAATGGAACGACCCACCAAAATGGGAATATACAGGCTCATGGCCACATATACCGTGGTAAGGATCAGCGACAGAATAATACCCGGCAGGTAACGGCGCACCCGGCGCAGGATCTTTGGAAAAACCGAAGATTTTTTATCCATGGGTGGGCACCTCCTTAGGGAACTGAGAGTAATAGATCTCCTGATAGACCTCGCATTTTTCCAGCAGCTGCTCATGGGTGCCGCAGCCGACCAGTTCGCCGTCGTCCAGTACTAAAATCTGGTCTGCAAAGCGGACAGAGGCTGCCCGCTGGGACACGATGAAGGTGGTGGGCGCATTGTCCATGGTGCGGATGGCTCCCCTGAGCCGGGCATCGGTTGCGTAGTCCAGGGCAGAAGCACTGTCGTCCAAAATCAAAATGGCAGGCTTGCGCACCAGTGCTCTTGCAATCGTCAGACGCTGCTTTTGGCCGCCGGAGAAGTTAGCACCCATCTGGGAAACAGGGGCATCCAGACCGCCGTCTTTGCCCCGTACCACCTCGGCCGCCTGTGCCGTTTCCAGAGCTGTCCACAGTTCTTCATCTGTGGCGTTTTCCTTGCCCCAGCGCAGATTTTCCCGAATGGTACCCCGGAACAGCACTGCCTTCTGAGGCACGATGCCCACGGCGCTGCGCAATGCTTTGGGATCCAGCTCCTGTACATCCACGCCGTCAATGAACACCTGCCCTTGGGCTGTGCCGTAGAAGCCGGGGATCAAATTCACCAAAGTGGTCTTGCCGGAGCCGGTACCGCCGATGACACCGATGGTCTGACCCGGCTGGGCGGTAAAGCTGATATGAGACAGGGAAGGCTCCGAAGCGCCGGCATAGGTTGCCGTCACATCTTTAAATTCCACCTTGCCACGGAAATCCGCCTGCGCCTTGCCCCCAATGGTATCCGGCTGGATTTCCAAAATGCTCTGAATTCGATTGCCGCAGGCGGCAGCCTTGGTCATAGTAATGATGAGACTGGCCATTTTGATCAGCTCCACCAGAATTTGGGACATATAGTTGTACAGGGCGATCACAAGACCCTGGGTCAGCACGCCATCGTAAACTTTCAGTGCACCGACCTTGACCAGCAGTACGATGGCCAGATTCACGATCACGAAGGTCATGGGATTCATCAGTCCCGAAATCCGTCCGGCACGGCGCTGGCTTTGTGCCAAGGCTTGCGTTTCTTCCTCAAACTGCCGGGTTTCATTTTCTTCCTTGCAGAAGGCACGCAGTACCCGAACACCTGTCAAATTCTGTCTGGTGGAAGCCGTCACACGGTCCAGATTGCCCTGAACCTTGCGATACATTGGCATGGTGATCAACATAATGCCGAACACCACCAAACACAGCACCGGAATGACCCCGGCAAACACCAGCGCCGCTTGGGCATCGATGGTGAAGGCCATGATCATTGCGCCGAACACAACAAATGGCGACCGCAGCAGCAACCGCAGGGTCAGATTAACGCCGTTTTGTACCTGGTTGATGTCGGAGGTCATTCGGGTCACCATGGTAGAAGTGCCAAGGGTATCCATCTGACTGTAACTGAGCCCCAAAATGTGTTCCATGACGCTGTGGCGCAGACGGCTGGCAAATCCTACTGCTGCCCGGGCGGCAAAGTACTGGGCAGTCACCGAGCAGATCAGGCCTACAATACCCAGGGCGATCATCACCATGCACATTTTTACCACATGGCTCTGATCCCCATTTTCAATGCCCACATCTACGATGGATGCCACCACCAGTGGGATCAGCAGCTCAAAGCTGGCTTCCAGCAGCTTAAAAAGTGGGCCAAGGGCACACTCTTTGCCAAAGCCTTTCATGTATTTTAATAGTTTTTTCAATGTGAACGCTCCTTGATCTTCAGTTTTCTATCCGTTGTTTTACACTTTAGTATACCATATTCAAAAGAAAATGCAATAAAAACTGTCAGCATTCCAAGCTCTGCATTGTTCATTTGTCAATGATGTGAGACCACAAAAAAGCATATAGAGTTCTGATT
>CAYROJ010000116.1:0-4271 GCA_964425865.1 uncultured Oscillospiraceae bacterium
ATAATTCAAAAAGCCTTGCGGCACAACGACTTTTCACATTTTGCTCAAGGCTATGCATACACTGACCAGAGGTGATTTTTATATGCCCATTGTAACGACGGATGTTCCCATTACATCTGCACGAAATGTGTCGCTCATTCAAGCCCTGCAAAGCGCCTATCCCTTTATCCAAACACGCCAGTTTGGTACCACTGCCTTTGGCCGCCCCTTGTGGGCCATGACCATTGGAAACGGGGAGCGAAAAGTAATTTATTCTGCTGCCCATCACGCCAACGAATGGATCACTGCCTATGTGCTTTTAAAATTTGCGGAGGAGCTGGCTTCTGCCATCGCTTCCGGCGGCAGGGTCTACGGTATCCCGGCCAATACCATCGCCAATGCCGCTACCATCACCCTTGTTCCGCTGGTTGACCCGGATGGGGTGGATTTGGTGACCGGGGCCATCGCCCCCGGCTCGGTGGAGTACGAATTGGCACGCCTGTTGGGGGACAATTATCCGGATATTCCATTCCCTAATGGCTGGAAGGCAAACCTTTTGGGGGTGGATCTGAATTTGCAGTATCCTGCCGGGTGGCTGCGAGCAAGAGAAATCAAATTTTCCCAGGGATTTACCCGACCCGGCCCCCGGGATTTTGTAGGCAGGGCACCCTTAAATCAGCTGGAAAGCCGGGCACTGGCAGACCTGACCGAGCAGATCGACCCGGATCTGGTGCTGGCTTACCACACCCAGGGAAAGGTCATTTACTGGCAGTTCCGGGACTATGAAGTGCCGGGGGCGGAAGCACTGGCCAATGATTTTGCCCGTACCAGCGGCTATGCTTTGGAGCAGGTGCCGGAGGAGTCTTCCTATGCAGGCTATAAAGACTGGTTCATCCAGAATTTCCGCCGTCCCGGATTTACCATTGAGGTGGGGGAGGGGGAAAATCCGCTGCCCCTTTCCCAGTTTGATGAAATTTATCGGGATAATCTGGGCATTCTGACTGCAGCGGCCACGGGGCTGCCTGCATAAAAAATTCTGAATAAAGAGAGAGTAATTATGGTCATTTTCTTCGATATTGACGGAACCCTGGTGGATGAAAAGTCCCAGATCCTGCCCCGGTCTACTGCCGATGCCATTGGGGCGCTGGTGGAGCGGGGACATATCCCGGTGGTGAATACCGGCCGCCCCTTTACCCACATTGATCCCCGGGTTCGGGCGCTGCCCTTTGCAGGCTGTGTGGCTGCCGGAGGCTCGGAGGTGCGCATCGGGGACAAATGGCTGAAAAAAGAAAACGTGCCCATGGAGGTCATGCCTCATTTGATCGACTGTGTCCGCAAAAATGGGCTGCAAGTGGCCTATGAAGCCCAAGGCGGCTATTATCTGGACGGTGAAAATTCCGCCCACCACCCGGAGATCGACATCCAGTGCGCCTTTATGGAGCGTATCGGAAACTATATTCGTGATGTAAAGGAAGGCATCACCGATCCTGTGGTGAAATTCTGCACCTTTGATATGCCCGGCTGTGATCGGGCGGCAATGGTTGCCGATGCTGCCCCCTGGTTCGAGTATATCGACCGCCGGGGAATGGCGGAGTTTGTCCTAAAAGGCTGCTCCAAGGCGCTGGGCATGGAGCTGATCTTAAAAGAGCTGAACTGCCCCAAAGAAGAAACCATGGCTTTCGGCGACAGCGGCAACGACATTCCCATGCTGAAAGCCGCTGGCACCGGCGTTGCCATGGGCAACGGCGTGGAAGAGGCAAAAGCGGCAGCCGATTTTGTCACCAAGACTGTCATGGAAGACGGCATTGCATACGCACTTGAACACTTTGGGCTGATATAAGGAGAAAAATATGAACCTGAACCGATTTTTAGATGTAAACCCGGAAGTGGCGGCGGCCATTCGGGAAGGAAAACCTGTGGTGGCGCTGGAGTCTACCATCATTTCCCACGGTATGCCCTATCCCCAGAATGTGGAAACAGCCCTGAATGTGGAGCGGATCATCCGTGAGAACGGTGCTGTGCCTGCCACCATTGCCATCATTGGAGGACGGCTGAAAGCAGGACTTACCGCCGACGAGATCGAATATTTTGGAAAAAAGGGTCAGGCCATTGCCAAGGCATCCCGTCGGGATCTGGCAGTGCTGTGTGCCAGAGGGGAGGATGGCGCTACCACCGTCACGACCACCATGATCATTGCCCACATGGTTGGGATCTCTATTTTCGCCACCGGCGGCATCGGCGGTGTCCACCGGGGGGCTGAGACCACCATGGACATTTCTGCTGATCTGGAAGAACTGAGCCAGACGCCGGTGATGGTGGTCTGCGCCGGTGCAAAGTCCATTCTGGATCTGGGGCTGACCCTGGAATATCTGGAGACCAAGGGCGTTCCTGTTATTGGCTATGGCACGGAAGAGCTGCCTGCCTTCTATACAAGAAGCTCCGGCTTTAAGGTGGATTATCGGATCGATACCCCGGAAGAACTGGCATTTGCCTTCCGCGCCCAGAATGACATGGGACTAAAGGGCGGTATGCTGGTGACAAACCCCATCCCGGAAGAATTTGCCATGCCGCCGGAGATCATCAATGCCGCCATCGATCAGGCCATCAGCGAGTGCAATGAAAAGGGCATCCACGGCAAGGCCACCACCCCCTTTCTGTTGGCTCGGGTGGCGGAGCTGACCGGAGGCGACAGTCTGGCATCCAATATCCAACTGGTGTATAACAATGCGGCACTGGCCGCCAGAACGGCGGTGGCTTACGCCCAGCCCAAGAAGGCGCAGTAGTCATAACACAGTTGACAGCCATAACAGTTTTATCTGTTGTGGCTGTTCGGTGTGATAGTATGTAATGAAACAGAGCGTTCCTGAATGTGGAGGAGAGTTGTATGAGGCTGAGACCTTACATAAAGAGTAAAGATTTTAAATTCATAGCAGGATGGATTGACAACGAGAGAAGCCATGCGTTATGGTGCGCAAATCATTATCCGTATCCTCTTACGGCAGAAGCTTTCCATAGTTTTATGGAAAAAACAATGGAAGAATGGACTGTATGCGCTTTTACAGCAACGGATGACAGCGGAAACCCGGTGGGCTTTTTCCGTTATTCCGTAAATCCTGAGAGCAATGTGGGCTTTTTGGCATCAGTAATTATTGATAATAAGCTGCGTGGAAAAGGTTATGGCAGAGAAGTGACGCAGATGGCGTTGCGGTATGCGGTTGAATTTACAGGTGCGGAATTGGTGCAGCTTAATGTTTTTGATGAAAACATAGATGCAAAGCATTGCTATAAACACATTGGTTTTGTTGAGAAAAGTGTGAAAAAGATGCATGTATATGCAGATGAGGTATGGAGCATGTGTAACATGACAATATCCAAAACAGTAGAATGATAATTTATCGAACAGATATAAGGGCGTACTTCTATACACCGTTTGGTGTCGTGCGTCAGGTTGCGGCACTTGGCTCTCCCTTTGGGAGAGCTGGCGGCGAAGCCGACTGAGAGGGTAGAATATGACCATACCAAAAGATAACAGTCAATTAGAAAATGCTCGACGGCTTCGCAGGGAAATGACACCCCATGAGCGCAAGCTCTGGTATCTATTCCTCCGCAAATATCCGGTAAAGATTTATAAACAGCGGATCATTGGCAGATTCATTGTGGATTTTTATTGTGCATCTGCCAGACTGGTCATTGAAGTGGATGGATCTCAGCATTATGAGCCGCAGGGGTTGGCTTATGATTCTGAGCGTTCTGAATTTTTGAAAGGGCTTGGTCTGGAGATTTTACGGTTTTCCAACCGGGAGGTCGACAGGGACTTTCAAGGTGTGTGCGAACAAATCAACATTACCATTCAAAACCGACTGTAAGACCCTCTCAGTCACCTGCGGTAACAGCTCTCCCAGAGGGAGAGCCAAGCCACATATCCTTACATAAAAAGTGGAGCGTATCGATACCGATACGCTCCACGAATTGTTTTATGAACACCCGGCCAATGGCGGAGTGCCTGTTTTACATCTTTTCCATGGGCTTGCCGCAGCATCGGGGGATGACCTGCCCCTTCTCCACATGGAGAATTTTGTGGCAGATGGGGCAATAGACATCACATTCTTCTTCTGCACGCACCACCGTGGAAAGGCCGCTTTTTAGTTCGTTTTCCATGGCTTACTCCGTGAAGGTGTAGCGGATCATCCGCCCCTTGCCGTCGCCGGTGGTGATGATGGTATCACCGTCAGGGGTGGCACCCACATTCAGCACCGGGTACTGGCCGTTTTCAGCCACATAGGCTTCGGGGC
>CAYROJ010000117.1:0-4238 GCA_964425865.1 uncultured Oscillospiraceae bacterium
CATCTACCTTTGGTGCCTTGTAGCGCAGCGGAAAGGAATGGTTATATTTATGAAACTGAAAAATCAAGTTGCGATTATTACCGGCGGCAGCCGTGGCATTGGCTTTGCCACCGCCGAAAAATTTATTCAGGAAGGAGCTGCTGTGGTCATTGCCGCCAGCACCCCCCTCTCTGCCCAAAAGGCCGTAGAGAAATTACAGAAGAAATATCCCACTGCCCGAGTTGGGGGGATCAGCCCGGATCTGTCCGATTTATCATCCGTGAAAGATGCCTTTGAGGGTGTGGTTTCTCTCTATGGTTCCATTGACATTCTGGTCAACAATGCCGGAATGTCCGACAGCACCCCTTTTCTGTCCTATACTGAGGAAACCTTCGACAAGGTAATGGATCTGAATGTCAAAGGGGTTTTCAATGCCAGCCGTGCTGCCGCTGAGCAAATGGAAAAGCAGGGAAAAGGAATGATCCTTTCCACCTCCTCCATAGTCAGCATTGTGGGGCAAAGCACCGGTTTTTCCTATCCGGCTTCTAAATTTGCAGTCAACGGTATGACCGTTTCCCTTGCCCGGGAGCTGGGCAGCAAAGGTATTCGGGTCAACGCCGTTGCCCCCGGCATCACAGAAACGGATATGATGAAATCCGTCCCCAAAGAGGTCATCGATCCTCTTGTTGCCAAAATTCCTTTGGGTCGCATGGGTCAGCCCGAGGACATTGCCAATGCTTTTGCTTTTTTGGCATCTCAGGATGCCTCTTATATCACAGGCGTGGTACTGAGCGTAGATGGCATGGCACGCACCTAATGTGACTTTGTCACGGAAAGAAAGAAATGATCTGGTATAATCAACTTATCAATAAAACCCAGGAGGAAAAACTTATGTCTGTTATCTCTGTCACCAACGAAACCTTTCAAGAGGAGGTCATGCTCTGCGAAAAGCCTGTTCTGGTTGATTTCTGGGCACCCTGGTGCGGCCCCTGCCGGATGGTCAGCCCTCTGGTAGATGAGATTGCCGAAGAACGGGACGATATTAAAGTCGTGAAAATCAATGTAGATGAAGAAGGGGAGCTGGCAAAGCAGTTCCAGATCATGAGCATCCCTACCCTGCTGGTCATGAAAGATGGTCAGGTAGTAGAACGCGCCACCGGCGCCCGTCCCAAAGCTCAAATCAACGCTATGCTGTAAAAAATGAGGGCGCTGCTGTTGCAGCGCCCTTGCTTATTCTGCCAGCTTTTGCAGCTTCTTTTCGTCCAGCAGCTCCACACCGCCCCGGCGCAGAGCCACCATTGCTTCATTCTGGAAATAGCGCAGCATCCTCGTCACCACTTCCCGGGGACTTCCCAAATGGTTACCGATGGTCTCGTGGGTGATTTTCAGGCTCAGGCTGCCTTCCAATGCTGCCTCTTCCAATAGGAATGCCGCCAGGCGTTTGTCAAAGCTCTTCCACATGATCTGCTCCATCAGCCACATGACCTCAGAGAACCGGCTGGCCATAATTTCGTTGGTATAGTTAGCCATGGCCGCAGATTCATTGAGCAGCTTTCGATAAACATGGGGCGGAATGATATAAAGCTGACTATCCTTTTCCGCCTGGATCATCATTTCAAACTGAACACTGCTCATGACGCAGGAAGCAGAAAACAGGCAAACATCCATTTCAAACAGCCGATAGAGTGTGATCTCCCGGCCATCGCCGGAGAGCATATAGGCACGCAGCTGGCCACTGCGGATCAGCATCAGTCCGGCGCAATCCACCGAACCATTGTGGACGATCTCCCCCTTTTTCACGCTGCGAGTCAAAGCATTTTCCTGGATCAACCGCTGCTGTTGGGCGGTCAATTGGTCCCAGATGGGAAAGTAAGCAGATATTGACATGGCATTGCCCCCTTTGCTTTATTATAACAGTCCAGTGCCGGAATTGTCAACAACGCCGCCAATGTGATCTCATCACAGAAATCTTCGGGAAAACTGGATATACTGTAAAAAACAAAGGAGGCTCCTTCATGGAAAAGACTTATGATATGCTCATCATCGGCGGTGGCCCCGGCGGATACACCGCCGCCCTTTATACTGCCCGAGCCGGCCTTTCAGTGGCTGTTCTGGAAAAGCTGTCCGCCGGTGGTCAGATGGCACTGACCCACCAAATCGACAACTACCCCGGCTTTCCCGATGGCATTGACGGCTGGACATTGGCCGAGGATATGCGCCGACAAGCCCAGTACTTTGGTGCCGAAACCATTATCACAGAGGTGACAAAGCTGGACTTGCACGCCACGCCCAAAATTGTCCACACCGGTGACAAAATATTCTACGGAAAAACAGTCGTCATTGCCACCGGCGCCGACCCTCGCCCACTGGGTATTCCCCGAGAGCAGGAATTTCTGGGACAGGGTCTGCATTACTGTGCGGCCTGCGATGGCAATTTCTATCGAGGCAAAACCGTAGCCGTTGTGGGCGGTGGCAACAGTGCCGCAGCAGATGCTCTGCTCCTAAGCCGCATTGCCAAAAAGGTCATCCTCATTCACCGCCGGGACCGCCTGCGTGCCACAAAAGTCTATCATCAGGCACTGGAACAGGCAGAGAATGTAGAATTTTGCTGGAACAGCACTGTTACCGCCCTTCTGGGGGACAGGTTTTCCGGCATTCAAGTTGAAAATGTCCTGAACGGCGAGTCCATGGAGCTTGCCTGCGACGGCATTTTCGTCAGCATTGGCCGCCAGCCTGCCACCTCATTCCTAAATGGCCAGTTGGCACTGGACGAAAGCGGATATATCATCGCCGATGAGTCTACCGGTACCGGTATTCCCGGTGTTTTCGCCGTAGGCGATGTACGGACCAAGCAGGTGCGGCAGGTGGTCACAGCCGTTGCTGATGGTGCTGCCGCTTGCCATCAGGCAGAGGCCTATTTGGCGCAGGATGCTTGAAAGGCCGCCTGCCGACGCTCCATCTTCTTCCAGCAGAAAAATGCATATAGATCATTGACAAGGAAGGCTCCAAAGCAGACCACCACAGAAATATATGCCTTGTTTTCCACGGAGGCCAGCACCCACAAAAGGATCAGCACCACATCGTTGGCTGCATAACAAAGGGCATAATAAGGACTTCTGCGCCAGGTCAAGTATACTGCCAGGAAGCTGGTGGTCACAGAAACAGTGCTCGGCAGAAGATTGGCTGTATCAAAGGCCTTCAGAACGAAATAGAAGATCCCGGTGACCACTGCTGCCAGAAGCCACATGAAGCCATGCTCTGCGGAGCTGATCCTGTTGACCTGAACCTCCGTCTTTCCCTGGCCAAACGGGTTTTTCTTCCAAGAAAGATAGGCCGCCACTGCCATGGGAGCCGTCATGCCCAGATAGGTGATCATCTCCCCGTAATAGGAAAAGGTGAAGGAGATCACACCATAAAGGATGCTGAAAACAACCATCAAAAGCTGGCCGAAATGATGTCCCTTTGCATCGAAGATCAGGGAAGTTACACCGATCAGCGATGCTGCCAAGGTCAAATAGTTGCCCCGGTCAAAGGCAAGAAAGGATGCCAATATCACCAGCGCAGAAATGCTCCACAGCAGCTTTTCCCCCAGGGAAAAATCGGATAAAAAGGTTTTGATTTTTTTCATATTTCCTCCAAAAAAGAAAGCATACGAGCATACATCCTCCCAGACCTAACGATGTATGACCGAATGCTTTTGCATTCACTACCCGGTGGCAGTGTTCAATATCCATTTATAAAAGCTCTCGCAGCTTGTCTAAAAACGCTTCCTCGCCCCAGGTATTGACCTTAAAGAACATAGCCTGGCTGCCCCCGGCGGTGATAGCGGAAAGCCGGATGGGTTCATTCCCGTTCTGAAACAGGGTAACGCTCAGGCTCACACGATTTTTGCCCATATAGCTGTACCGCTCAAAGACCCGAACAGCACACCGGGCATCGCCGCTGCGGAAATCGCTGGCTTCTTCCAGAGAGGCAGACATACTGCCGTTTAGAATACCCACTTCGATTTTTTCCAGAATATCTTCGAAATTGCCGCAAATGGTCTTTTCCAGCTTTGCCATTGTTTCCCCTCCTTTTTGTTATTAACATAATAGCACACTTTCATCCCTTTTGCAAGACCCGCTCTATCTGTCGCAATAAGAAGACAGTTGCTTCTTGCTATTTTGCAGCTTTTATGGTAAAATAAGGAACGGAATACAAAACAGGAGCCTTGCTATGGTACGGGAGAATTTCAGAAAAGTCAAAATACTAAAGCTATT
>CAYROJ010000118.1:0-4047 GCA_964425865.1 uncultured Oscillospiraceae bacterium
AATTAAAAACTCACGAAATGACGCTTTTCACAAGCGCTAGAATATGATACCAGAGTTTGCGAGAAAATGCAAGCATTATTTTTACTTTTTTCAGAAAATTTTTCAAAAAATTGATTGCTATTCCACTCTTCGACGGGTATAATGGTCTCAACGACAGAGAAAGAGGTGAGTTTATGGCTGATATTTACTCTTTACCGCTGAAAACACTGGTGAAGGAGTTTGACCTTCAAGTTGAATTCGCATCCTCTGATTATGACAAGATCCGTTTAACGGTGGCGGATGTGGCAAGACCTGGCTTGCTTTTGGCTGGCTTCTTTGACCATTTTGAGCCCCAGCGGCTTCAGGTGCTGGGCAATGTGGAAATGAGCTATCTGAACAAGCTGGACGAGGAGCGGCAGGAAGAGATCTATGATAAGCTGTTTTCTTTTAAGATCCCGGCATTGCTGATCGCCCGGGGCTTACAGCCCCATGACCGTTGTGTGGCTATGGCAAAAAAACACGATGTGACGCTTCTGCGCAGCAAGGAGCCCACCTCGGCGATTTTGTCGGCGCTGATCGCCTATCTGCGTGATGAACTTGCACCCCGTATCACACGCCACGGCGTGTTGATCGAGGTTTATGGCGAAGGTATTTTACTGACTGGCGAAAGCGGCATGGGTAAAAGCGAAACGGCTGTGGAACTACTAAAGCGTGGCCACCGCCTGATTGCCGATGATGCGGTGGAGATCCGCAGAAGTGCAGGCAACACCCTCATTGGTACAGCGCCGGAAGTCATTCGTAACTATATCGAACTGCGGGGCATTGGCATTATCAATGTGGCAAGGCTGTTTGGTATGGGCGCAGTCAAGGCGGAAAATGAGATCAATCTCGTGGTGAATATTGAGCCTTGGAACAGCAAGAGTGTCTACGATCGCCTGGGAGCAGATGAAACTTACACGGAGCTTCTGGGCGTGAAAGTGCCCACCTATAACATTCCAATCACCCCCGGCCGTAACCTGGCGGTGATTTTGGAAGTGGCGGCTATGAATAACCGTCAGCGGAAGATGGGCTACAATGCCGCTCTGGAATTGACAGAGCAGATCAATCGCAGCTTTGATGCGAACACAGGAAATAATGTATGAAAGAATTGACGATTGGAACCAATGATGCAGGCCAGCGTTTAGACCGTTTTCTGGCGAAGGCGGTTCCGCTGCTTCCTGCCTCGCTGGCGCAGAAATATATTCGGCTCAAGCGGATCAAGCTCAACGGCGGCCGTGCCCAGCGGGACAGCCGCCTGAATGCCGGAGATGTGCTGCAACTATATATCAATGATGAGTTTTTTGACAAGCCCCGGGAGGATAATGCTTATCTGACAGTGGCAACACCAAAACTAAATATTGTATATGAGGATGAAAATATCCTTCTTGTAGATAAGCGGCCGGGAATCGCCGTTCATCCCCACGACGGTGCGGAGTACGGAAGAACTTTGATCGACCACATTCAGTCCTACCTCTATCAGAAAAAGGAATGGCAGCCAAGACTTGAGAATTCTTTCACTCCGGCTCTCTGCAACCGCATTGACCGCAATACCGGCGGCATTGTTATCGCTGCAAAAACGGCGGAAGCTCTGCGGGTCATGAATCAGAAAATCAAGGATCGGGAGATGGACAAGCGGTATCTGGCAATCGTGGAAGGGGCGCCCAAGCCCAAAGAGGGAAGCTTGAAAGGCCACCTTTTTAAGGATGCCAAGAAGAACCGGGTCTTCGTATCCGACAAGCCCCAGCCTGGCAGCAAATCCTGCCAGACCAATTATAAGGTCTTGACCAGTCGCAATGGCCTGTCGCTGGTGGAATGTGAGCTGATCACCGGGCGCACGCATCAGATCCGTGCCCAGTTTGCCCATGCCGGACATCCCCTGCTGGGTGACGGCAAATACGGAAAATTGGATAAGCGGTTTGACCGCAATTATCAAGCGCTGTATTCCTATAAGCTGACCTTTAAATTTACCACTGATGCTGAAGGCTTGGAATATCTAAACGGAAAGAGCTTCCGGGTGGAAAAAGTGGACTTCGTTGAGGAGTATTTCCCGGATTTTTAAGAGGTGCAACCGCAGGTTGTCAGTTTTTTGATGCTGTAAGTATTGCCGTCGGAAAGAGGAAAGGATTATGCTGTACCATATCTCCAAAACAGCTGGGCTGAAGGTGTTGGAGCCCCGGATCTCCACTCATGGAAAACCTTATGTTTATGCGGTTGAAAATCTGGTAACAGGGCTGCTGTTCGGTGCGCCGCATGACGACTTCGATTTTTTGATCAGGCAGGAAAATGGGACTGCCGTAGTGATGGAATGCTATCCCGGTGCCTTTCAATCCGTATTTCAAGGGAAAGCCTGCTGGATCTATGAAGTCAGCGAAGACAGCTTTTTGCGTGGAATGACAACATGGAGCCCGGAACTGGTAAGTGAAAAGGAAGTGGCCGTTGACCGGGAAATTCCCGTCATTGATCTGTATGCACGCCTTCTGCAAGAAGAGAAAGACGGAAATCTGGTCATCCGCAGATTCGAAGATACCAAAGCCTATAAGCAGGCAGTGTCTGAGCATATTGTGGATCGGCTCATTCGTTTTGATATGGTATATGCCGACAGCGAAAAACTACAAAAGCACTATGGACCCCTTATCCGGGAACTGCGAAAAGTTATGGATGGTCACTTGTTGTAAAAAATAGAAACGCAGGCACGACATTTGTCGCGCCTGCGATTTTTACAGAGACGATTGCCTCCGTTTTTATGTATCTTAGTGATTTTCAATCCACTCGTTGACCTTGGCCTTTGCCAGGCTCTGAATGTCCTCGCCGGGGTAGGGAGAAGCCTTGCCGCCACGGGTGTAAACAAAGTACAGACCGCCTTCGTTCTGGAACAGGATCTCTTCGTAACCGGCAGGATCGCCGTAGGTGCCATAGGTGCACTTCTTGATCAGAGTAGCAGTCTCGGAATCGTATTCCTTCTTGCGGATGATTTTCTTCATGGTACTGACCTCCTTTCCCAAGGAATTCTATTGATGTTATTATACATTATTTTGGAAATAATGCAAGGCTATTTTCGGAAAAAACCTGATTTTTCACTTCGATTTGTTTGAAGCGGTCATTTTTGAAAGGGATCATCTTGAAAAAATCCGTCAAATTGCACAACGTTATTGACGAAAAGTTCCTGGAAGTCCCGGTTTTTACCGCCATCGGTGCTTGCTCCCAGGCGGATGATATGTTAGAATAAAGAAAGAGAGGAGGGGGAGCGGTGAAAGATATTCCCATGTTTACCACGGACTATGGTGTAGCAAGTCTGATGCTGGCAGAGATCCCTTACAAGCAGGTGGCCTTTGTACATGTGCAAGATGTACAGAAAGGACGGCTGAAAGAACATCTGGAAGAATGCGTCGGTTTTTGCCGAGCGGCCGGGGCCGAGAGGGTCCTGGCAACCGGACACCCGGAGCTGGAAAGCTACCCGGTACACAGTGTGGTTGAGGAAATGTCCTTGGCTTATGAGCCCCGGGAGCCGCAGGCGATGCTCTGGCCTGTGACGGAGGAAACCGTGGCGCAGTGGCGGTCGCAGTATAATAAAGCAATGACAGAAGTGGACAATCACACAACATTGACGGCCTTTCACGAAAAAGCGATCCTGGCCTCCGGTGGTGCGTATTTTGTCCACCGGAATGGGGAGCTTCTGGGCTTAGGCTGGGTGGAAGGTGATCAACTGCTGGCGGTAGTCAGCCTTCGGCCGGGCATGGGGGAGACCGTAGCTCGAACTCTGTTTACCGCCATGAACACAGATCGGATCACTTTGGAGGTGGTCGCAAGCAACACTCGGGCGGTTGCCCTGTACCGGCGTATGGGATTTGTGAAGACAAGAGAGCTGCGGCGCTGGTATAAAATTTTATGATGTGCAGGAAAATGTTCATTTCTCTACACTCATCTGAATCACACATATTAAAAGTCAAAGGATTATCGGCATTATCATCGGATATGTACTCGGCTGTGCCGAAGAGGTCGGTGTAATCCTCTGTCGTACAGCCTTTTATA
>CAYROJ010000119.1:0-4030 GCA_964425865.1 uncultured Oscillospiraceae bacterium
TTTTTTCAAATATTTTTCGGGTTTCTGCCGCATTTTTCAGGATTTCCTGCTGTAACGCCTGCAAATCGGGGAATTTTTTCTCCGGCCGCAGATAGGCAAAAAATTCCAGGGTCAGCTGTTTGCCGTACAGATCTCCCTCAAAATCCAGAAGCCATGGCTCTATGGTCACACCCCGACCGCCTACGGTGGGGCGTGTGCCGATGTTGGTCACCGCCGGGTATGTGGTACCCGCTACGGTGGCTTTGCAGGCATAGACCCCAAAAGCAGGGCAGAGAATGCCCTCCGGCAGGTGCACATTGGCGGTGGGAACGCCGATGGTGCGCCCCAGGGCTTGCCCGGTCACCACTGTCCCGGTCAGGGTATAAGGATGCCCCAGAAGCCTGTTGGCTTCGTTTAAATCGCCATTTTCCAGGGCTTGCCGAATACGGGTGGAGGATATGCGCCTTCCGTCCAGATCCTGCTCCGGCAGGATGATACAAGGCAGGCTATGCTGGGCGCAGAAAGATCGCAATTTTTCACAGTTGCCTTCGCCCTTTGCACCGAAGCGGAAATCGTCGCCGCAGACGAAGCCGACGGCTCCCTTTTCTGTGAGCTTTCTCAGAAAATCTTCCCAATAGGTTGACATAACATCCTTGCTCACCGGCAGAATATTCACTTGTGCCATGCCGTATTTTTTCAGCAGCAGAAGCCGGTCTTCCGTACTGCTGATGAGCAGCGGCGGTGTGGGGGTAAACAGGGCTTGGGGATGACGGTCGAAGGTAATGGCGGCAGTCTGGCAGCCCAGCTCGGATGCCAAATGGCGGCATTGACTCAAAAGAGCCTGATGACCCAGATGTACACCGTCAAAAAAACCCAGAGCGTAAATGTACTTTTTCATGGTCATAAATTCAGAAGTGATAAATGGGCCTATTGAGCCGTCGAATAACATTATGGAGACGACCCTCTCCAAAGGGGGAGCTGTCGAAAATCTGTGATTTTTGACTGAGAGGGGGTAGAGTGCGAAAGGGCGGCAAGCCCTATCCGTCACCGCTTATGCCGTGCCACCTCTCCCAGAGGGAGCGGCAAGCCCTCATCCGTCACCGCCTGTCGGCGGCGACACCTTCCCCAAGGGGGAAGGCATTATCCTCCCTACAAGCAGGTGTGGTCAGACCTCAAAAAAACTTTTAATAGTTGACATAATGCCGGCTTCTACTTTGCCCAGTGCCAGAAATTCCCCTCTCTGACCGTAGAGCCGGTAGGTACCGTCTTCTTTTTTGATGGAGAAGGAATTGCCGTTGCGGCATCGTTTTTCCTGGTTTTCTGTCAAGGTGATGGCCGGGTAATTGCGGAACATGGTGTCCACCGGCCGTAAATATTTTTCCGGTTCGGCGGTGTCCAGCAGCTGTTCCAGGGGCACGGCTTCTTCAATGGTATATTCTCCGGCAGAAATGCGGCGCAGGGCAGCCATGCAGCCGCCGCAGCCCAGTTTTTCTCCGATGTCTTTGCACAGGGTGCGAATATAAGTACCCTTGGAGCAATGGACACGCAGGCGGATGCCATCATCGCAGAAGCCTAAAAAGGTCAGCTCGTAAATGGTGATGGGACGGGGCTTGCGCTCCACTTCCTTGCCTTTGCGTGCCAGATCACACAGCTTTTGGCCGTCCACTTTCAGGGCGGAGTACATGGGGGGCACCTGCAAAATATCCCCACGGAACTGTTCCAAAACGGCTTCGATCTCCTCTTTGGTAAAATGAGCTTCCTGGGCTGTTAAGACCGTGCCTGTAATATCCTCAGTGTCGGTGGTCAGCCCAAGGCGCAGGATGGTTTCATAGGTTTTTTCTGCGTGTTCAAAAAATTCCACACCCCGGGTGGCTCGTCCCACAAATACCGGCAGCACGCCGGTGGCCATGGGGTCTAATGTACCGCCGTGACCGATACGGCGAGTGCCGAAGACCCGGCGTAGCCGGGCGGTCACATCCTGGCTGGTCCAGCCCTGGGGTTTATCGACAATGACGATTCCGTTCATAGCATCTCTCCAAATTGATGAAGCATTTCTTTTTTCACGGCTTTTTCCGCCTCCTCCAGAGGCATGGTCATGTTTGCTCCGGCGGCAACTTTGTGACCACCGCCTCCAAAGGCGGCGGCGATGCCGGAACCGTCCAGCCCCGGTACAGAACGGATGGACAGACGGGTGCCGCCTTGCGCTGTTTCCAGCAGGGTGGCGGCCAGTTGTGCTTTGGTCAGGGCTTGCAGAAAGTTGAGGATATTGTTCAGATCGTCTTCTGTGGCACCAATTTTGCAGATCACTGCCCAGGGAATGGAGACCATGGCCATTTTACCCTTGGCAAAGATGTGCATATTTTGGGCGATATGGCTCTGCAATTGAAGCTGCTGCAACAGGTTTTCTTGAAAGACCATCTGATTGATCTCAAAATTTCTTGCGCCTGCTGCCACACAGGCTGCCGCTACCGTCAGCGTATGGCTGGTGGTGTTGGCAAACTGGAAGCAGGAGGTGTCGGTAATGGTGCCGGTGTACAGGGCATCGGCAGTTGCATGATCCAAAGATAGACCCAGCGCCAGAGAAAGTTCATAGATGATCTCCGTGCAGGCACCGGCCTTGGTATCCACCAGTTCCAGCCGGGAAAAAGAGCCCTGGGCGCCGTGGTGGTCAATGCGCAGGTCGATCCTGCCCAGATACCGTTGAAAGCAGGTCGGCAGCAGATGAGCCGCTGCCACATCCACGCAGAGAATGGTGTCCTCCGGGGCTGCCTCGGTTTTGGTCAGCCCCTGATGCAGCCAGGCGTAGGTTTCGGTGATTTCCGGATTTTCAAGGACATGGGCAGTTTTTCCCAACTGCCGCAGCATCCGGCACAGGGCAGCAGAGGAACCCAGGGTATCTCCATCGGGACGGGCATGGGTCAAAATGGCAAAGTTGTCGCTTTCCAGCAGGAAAGCGGCAGCTTCTTTATTCGTCAGTGCTTTCATCGGCTTCAACGCCCAGAGAGTTGATCAGCTCCAGCATATGGGCACCGTAGGTGATGGAGTCATCCAGCGCCCACTGGATCTCGGGGGTATAGCGCAGGTTCAGCCCCTGGCCAAGGCCACGGCGCAGATAGCCGGAAGCGGACTTTAAGCCCTTCATGGCATCGCTGGCCTTGTCCTGCTGCAGGAAGCTGACATAGACCTTTGCCCAGCGCAGGTCGGGGGTGGTTTCAACACGGGTAATGGAGATCAGGCAGTCCTGAACTCTGGGATCTTTAACGGTGCGCAAAAGATCGCTCAGTTCCTTCTGGATCTCCTGATTGATGGCGGTAATGCGTTTTTGTGACATAGGTATCCTCCTTTCAATGGTGGGGGAGAAAATCGCCGCACCGCAGCAGCGGTGCGGCGAAATGGAAAACTTATCTCTTCACTTCCTGCATGACGAAGCATTCAAAAATGTCGCCTTCACGCAGGTCGTTGAATTTGACGATGCTCATGCCGCACTCGTAACCGGCGGTGACTTCCTTGACAGCGTCCTTAAACCGCTGCAAAGAGCCGACCTCGCCCTCGTGGATAACGATATTGTCACGCAGCACACGAACCTGGGCATCTCTGGTGATCTTGCCGTCCTTGACCATACAGCCGCAGACGGTACCAACGGCGGAGACCTTGTAGGTCAGGCGCACCTCGGCGTGACCGATGATGGCCTCCTCGTACTTGGGAGCCAGCATACCCTTCATGGCGGACTCGATCTCGTCGATGGCATCGTAAATGACCCGGTAGAAGCGCATATCCACAGCAGTACGCTGGGCGCTGGCCTGTGCACCTGCATCGGGGCGGACATTGAAGCCAACGATGATGGCACCGGCAGTGGAGGCCAGCAGAATGTCGCTTTCGTTGATGGCGCCGACACCGGTGTGGATGACCTTGACCCGGACTTCTTCGTTGGAGATCTTCTCCAGAGAAGCCTTCACAGCCTCGGCAGAGCCCTGCACATCGGCCTTAACAATCAGCGCCAGCTCCTTCATGGAGCCTTCCTGCATTCTTGCAAACAGGTTATCCAGAGTGA
>CAYROJ010000120.1:0-3902 GCA_964425865.1 uncultured Oscillospiraceae bacterium
GGGCGAAGGCTCCAACCGTGCCCGGAACTGGCAGCGCTATGATCTGGGCGGCTCCTCCAAGCTCAGCTTTGAAGAGGGCGTGGACTCCTATGTGACCTACGCCGGCACCCTCCACGACAATGTGGAAGGCTCCCTGTACAAGGTCAAGTCCACCATGTGCAACTGCGGCTGCGTGACCATCCCTCAGCTTCAGGAAAATGCCAAGCTGACCCTGGTTTCCGCCACCTCCATCGTCGAGGGCAGTTACCATGATGTGACCCTGCGCTCCTCCAGCCAAAGAAAGTAAGACAAAAACCGACCCGAAACCGGGTCGGTTTTTTGCTTTCCCATCCAGCAGATATTTGCAAAAAGGGGGCATGAAAAACGCAAATGGCTTCTCCTGGAGGAGAAGCTGTCACCACAGGTGACTGATGTGGTCGAAGATCTCATTTTTCAGCAGTGGAAATAGCAGAGATTTCTCCCCTACACAACGCTTTTTCGACAGAGTCATGACCCCACCCTGCATTTTTTATTTTCCAAACAGCTCATCCACTGTGCCGAAGGTATAGCCCAAACTCTCCCATTTGGTCAAAAGCTCGTCTAAAATGGCAGCATTGGTCTGGCTGGTGGAATGAAGCAGCACCACCGCACCGTTGTGGGTACGGGGCAGCAGTTTTGAAAATGCGTACTCTGCCGTGGGCTGCTTGTCGTTGTTCCAGTCCACATAGGCCAAGCTCCAAAATACCGTCTTATAGCCCAACTGCTTGGCCATTTCCAAATTGCTCTGGGAATAGATCCCCTGAGGGGGACGGTAGAATTTCTGCATTTTTTCCCCGGTGGTCTGTTCAAACAGCTTTTCCAGATCCTTCAATTCTTTTTCAAATGCGGAGAAATTGGAAATCTTCGACATATCCGGATGGTGCATGGTGTGATTGCCCACAATATGCCCCTCCGACACCATTCGCCGCACCAGGTCGCCGTTTTTTTCGATGTAGTTGCCCACCAGAAAGAAAGCCGCCTTCACATTGTGCTTTTTCAGAATGTCCAGAATTTTTGCCGTGCAGCCGTTTTCGTACCCGGCATCAAAGGTCAGGTAGAGCTTCTTTCCGGTGGTATCGCCGATATAGGCCGCATCGTAAGAACCCAGCGTTGCGGCGTTTGCCGGCCCCACAGGCGGCGAACCCTCCATTCGGAAGGAAAGACCCCACGATCCGGTTTCGAGGCTCTCCGAGGCGAATATGCCCACTCCAAGGGCAATGGCAATGAGCACCACCGCCGCCAAAATATAAATATCCCGCTTGAACATAATATCCCTCCCGGAAAGAGTGTATGAAGCTCGTCCCAGAGGAATGACAAATAAACTCCGCCCAAAGCCTTCCCCTTTGGGGAAGGTGTCGCCGCCGCAGGCGGTGACAGATGAGGTCTTGCCTCTCCCCGTGGGAAAGGTGGCACGGCGTTAGCCGTGACGGAGAGGGTTTACCTGTGCCGCCCTCTCCGTCCGAAATCAAAGATTTCGGATAGCTCTCCCTTTGGGAGAGCCATGGACCTTTTTTTGGGGACTGTAGGGGACAAAAAAACCGACCCGTCTGGGTCGGTTTTCTTATTTCATTCTCTTTTCCAGGGTAGATGCGGACAGGGGAGTCAGATAGACCCTTATCATGCCAAATTCACTGGTCAGCAGGAAGGATTTCGGCAGATCGTCGCAGGGAACAACCATGCCCTCCTTTTCCGCTTTTTCCAGAAATTCCCGGGTGCGCTTGGAGGTGGAGGTATTATCCAGATCGAAAATACCCAGCACCGCCTGCTGCCGCACCGTAAAATCTCCGCCGATGGATAGATACATGGTTTTCCTCCTTTTTACCGTTGAACTGTAAAAGCCTTCCTCTTTTGGGAAGGTGTCGCTGCCCTCAGGCGGTGACGGCTTGCCTCTCCCTCTGGGAGAGGTGGCACGGCAAACGCCGTGACAGAGAGGGCCAGAGGGGGAGCCATTTTCCTCGGAGGGGCTTATTTCAGCTTTTTCCACTGGGCCACCGCCAGCTCGTCGCAGCGGTTGTTTTTCGGATTCTCGGCGTGTCCCTTGACCCAGTGGTAATGCATTTCATGCTTGGCCGTCAATTCCAGCAGCTGCTCCCACAGGTCGGGATTTAGGGCAGGCTTTTTATCGGACTTGACCCAGCCCTTTTTCTGCCAGGATGCCGCCCAGCCCTTTTGCAGGCCGTCGATGACATACTTGGAGTCGGAGTACAGCTCCACCACGCATGGCTCTTTCAGTGCCTGCAAGCCTTTTATCACGGCGGTCAGCTCCATCCGGTTGTTTGTGGTGTTTTCTTCGCCGCCGGACATTTCCCGTTCGTGGCCTTTATACTCCAAAATGGCCCCCCAGCCCCCGGGGCCGGGGTTGCCGGAGCAGGCACCGTCTGTATACAGCGTTACCTGCTTCATACTTCTTCGCCGTCGGCTTCCACGCGCTCCACGGACACCACCTGGTTGCCCTCTTCCACACGCATGACGATAACACCCTGCACATCACGCTTGTAGACATTGATGGAGGAAGCAGGAATACGGATGATGACACCGCCGTTTTCGATGAGCATCACATCATCCTCTTCGCTCACCACACGGCAGCCGGCCACAAGGCCGGTCTTGGCGGTGATGTTGTAGTTCTTCAGACCCTTACCGCCACGCCCCTGGGCTACCTTTTCGCCGTTGGGGCCGGTACGCAGGTATTCGGAAAGCTCCGTACGCTTACCGTAGCCACGCTCGGTGACGGTAAGCAGGGTCTTGCCTTCCTCTGCCTTTTCAGCGCCGATCACTTCGTCCCCGGCACCCAGCAGAATACCACGGACACCCACTGCATCACGACCCATGGGGCGCACATCCTTCTCGTTGAAGCAGATGGCCATGCCCTGACGGGTAGCCAGGATCAGATTGTCGTCGCCGCCTGTGCGGATCACATTGATGAGCTGATCGCCCTCGTCCAGCGTAATGGCACGAATGCCGGTTTTCCGGTTGGTCTTCAGAGCGATGAAGGGGATACGCTTGACGGTGCCGTATTTGGTGACCATCATCAGGTATTCGTTATCATCGAACTCCCGGGTGATGACCATAGCCGTCACGCTCTCACCCTGCTCCAGCGGCAGCACATTGACCATAGCAGTGCCACGGGCGGTGCGGCTGGCTTCGGGGATCTGGTAGCCCTTGCGGTGGTGGACACGACCCAGATCCGTAAAGAACAGGATATGGTCATGGGTGGAGGCAATGGTCAAGCTCTTGACAAAGTCCTCCTCCTTCAAATTCTGGGCGTTGACGCCACGGCCGCCACGAGCCTGTGTCCGATAGGTGTCGGCAGGCATACGCTTGACATAGCCATGGTTGGAGATGGTGAAGACGCAGTTTTCTTCTTCGATCAGGTCTTCAATGTCGATCTCGTCTTCCACATCCTGAATTTCGGTGTAACGCTCGTCGCCATACTTGTCCCGGATGGCGGTCAGCTCTTCCTTCAGGATATTCTTGACCAGCTGGGGGTCAGCCAGAACAGCCTGGAAGTAAGAGATCTTCTCCTGAAGCTCCTTATACTCGTTTTCCAGTTTCTCCCGATCCAGGCCCTGCAGTGCCTTCAGACGCATATCCAAAATAGCCTGTGCCTGAACATCCGATAGACCGAACCGGTTCATCAGATTTTCCTTGGCATCGTCATAGGAGGAACGGATGATCTTGATGACCTCGTCGATATTGTCCTGTGCGATCAGCAGGCCTTCCAGCAGGTGTGCACGCTCCTGGGCCTTTTTCAGGTCGTATTCGGTGCGGCGGTAGATGACCTGCTCCTGGAAGGTCAGATACTCATCCAGACATTCCCGCAGGGTCAGCACCTTGGGCTGGCTCTGATTGTGCACCAGCGCCAGCATATTGATGGCGAAGGTGGT
>CAYROJ010000121.1:0-3842 GCA_964425865.1 uncultured Oscillospiraceae bacterium
CGCCGGGGGTGACCCCAGGACAAGTGCAACAGAGAGATACCGCTGACGCACTGCTCAGCAGTGCAAGCAAGGATGAAAAAGTGGGGTAAGAGCCCACTCGGCCCATGGCGACATGGGTTTTACGATGTAAACTCTATCCTGAAGCAACGCCGTGGAGAAACATTTGGTCTGCCCGACCGTTTCAAGGAGGCGGCTGGAACCTGTGGGCAACCACAGGTCTAGATAGATGGCTGTCAAGACAGAACCCGGCTTATAGACTCAGTCGCTGCAAAAGAAAAGACGGTGCAGTCCTATGGGACTGCACCGTTTTATATTATGCTTCCTCCGGCTGAGGGACTTCCTTCACAAGTCCTGCCACATCCGACACCGGCAGAGAGAAGGCAATGCCCTTGGACTTTTTGGGCATCTCCAATTCCTTATAAATGGCGTTAAGCACATCATCACGAATGGCCTTATCCACCACCATCATCAGGATCTCCTTGTCTGCATGGAGGGTAATACCAAAAAACGCTGCTGCATCCTCCTTCACAACGCCTCTGGCGTTGAGGATGGTGCCACCACGGACACCCTTTTCCCTTGCCACATCCATCACTTCGTCGGCATAGCCGGAGTTGACGATGGCAAAAATCACTTCATGTTCGTTGGTTTTCATATTAGCCTTCCCTCCCCATTCGGTTATCACTCAAAAACTGATAGGCATTGACGCCGATCACGCTGCTCAGCGGCACCGCAAATGCAATACCTTTTCCCTTTTTAATCGTTGCAAATTTCTCCTCCAGGCAACTGATGACGGTTTCCACCAGCTCCTCCCGAACCACACTGATGATCACGGCCTTGTGAGGTTCCAGGCCCAGCATCTCCACCAAATCAGACCGAACTGTACCCAGACCGCCTACGACCATTTGGAAATTCACATCAAACTGGCTGATCACATCCATATAGAATTCACCCTTGGGCCGATCTACGACAGTAAAGAGGAGTTTTAACTTTTTAATTGCAGAATCATTGACGGAATTACGCATTATGTCCCCTCCTTACATAAAATTGATGATCTGCTGATCGTCCGCATCGAGCATCTTGCGCATTGCACGGCGCTCGTTGACCCGCTCAGTCACAATACCCTTAAATCCCAGAAGCTGAATGGTGATCAGCGGTGCCATAGCAACCAGCGCCACCACACCGAAAGCGTCCCGCAGTACGGCCGCCTCCCCCTGCATTGCCACACAAACACCGGTGGCAAAGGGCAGGATAAAGCCGGAAGTCATCGGGCCGCTGGCAACGCCACCGGAGTCGAAAGCGATGGCAGTATACACTGGCGGCACAAACAGGGACAGTGCCAGGGAAATAAAATAGCCAGGAATAATGTAATATACCAAAGAGAAGTCAAAGATGATGCGGATCATGCTAAGTGCAATGGCGCTGCCCACGCCGATGCACAGACCCAGCATCATGGATTTTTTACTGACCAGGCCCCCGGTTACATCCTCCACTTGAGCGTTGAGCACATGGATGGCAGGCTCTGCCAGCACCACCAGCACACCAATGACCAGACCAAAGCCCACCAGGAGCACCTTATTGGTCTGTGCCAAGGCAGTACCCATCTTATAGCCGATGGGCATAAAGCCCACATTAACGCCGGTCAGGAAAATAACCAGTCCCACATAGGTAAAGGCAACACCCACTGCAATACGCAGCAGACGGCGCTTGGGCAGCTTCAGGAACAGCACCTGGCAAATCAAGAAGCAGACCACAATCATCCCCAAAGCAATTGCCACTTCCTGTGCCGTATGACCGAAGGAATGCAAAAATGCGCCCAAAATATCATTGCTAACTGTGTAATCGGGCACTTCGTACTGCATATCTGCATTGGAGAAAATACCCAGCAGCAGCACAGCCAGCACGGGGCCTACTGAGCACATGGCCACCAAACCGAAGCTGCTGTCCTTGCTCTTGCGATCACCTAACACATTGGCAATACCGACACCCAGTGCCATAATAAAAGGTACGGTGATAGGGCCGGTGGTAACTCCGCCGGAGTCAAAAGCCAACGGCAATAGGCTTTCATTGCCGCTTACCACCAGCATCAGTGCCATGGCGAACAGCAGCATATAAAACAGCATCAGGATTTGGGACAGGCTCTTCTTAAAAATGATCTTCATAACAGAGATCACCAAAAATGCACCAACACCAATGCCAACGGCATAGACCAGTAGCGTGCCATTCATAACTGCACCGACCTGGGTTGCCAGCACCTGCAAGTCAGGTTCCGCAACCGTGATCAGCATACCCATCACAAAGCAGACCGCCAGCAGCAACCCGATTTTCTTCTGTCTGGAAAGGCCGGAACCCATGTGAACACCCATGGGGGTCATGGCCAAATCAGCGCCCAAATTAAACAGACCAATGCCCAAAATCAGCAGCACCGCACCGATGGTAAATGTAATCAATTCTGTTGCAGACAGATCCACCAGCGGCGTCAAAGCCAGAATATAGACCACTGCCGTTACAGGAAGAGCTGACACCAGAGCTTCTTTGATTTTCTCCCAAAGTTCTCTCAAATCTCATCACCTTTTCTGTTCATTATATTAAGGCCATTATACCAAAAACGGGCTAGCTTGCCAACTAAAAAATTGTTAAAAAACCATGAAAAATTCGGACGGATTCCCGTCCGAATTTTTCCTTAAAATGAGTAAGCAAACACATTTCGACCATCTATGAAATTTCCGAAGAAGTACTTTCGGCAGGCAGACTCTGTCAGCACATATATTCTTCCATCTAAAAACACCAGTTCTTCTGCCATCGGCGGTGCTTTGATCGTTTCCACCAGACTTGCACGATCCAAATAGTACACCGGGACAGTCCGGCCATTCCGTGTTACCGTGCCGACCCGGTTATCGATTTCATACAACCAAAGGCAGGAAGACTCCAAACCATAAGAGGTAGACAAGACCACTTTCCCATCGTCTGTCACCTCGATCCCCTGCACCTTGTCTCGGGCAGAAAAGGCTGCCGCAGGCACAGGTTCAATGCCAAAAGCGGCATCCTTATTCGCCTTATAAGCCCAAATTAAGGTCGTGTTTTCATCCCCGCCAGGTGTAGTCAGGTGATAATATTCCGGAGTCTCATAGCTTCCACCCGATGCATAAGTGCCGGAAAGTAAATACTCGCCTGCAAATGTGCAAAAACTCATCCGAACACCTGTGTCAATGCTGCCAAGCTGCTTGGCTTGACCACCGGAGAGAACCTCTGTTGCAGAGAATACACAGAGCTTCTTGTTTCCACTGATATAAACAAAGTCGCCATTGATGGCCACGCCGCCGCAATGGCCGGTATAGGGTGTTCCGTCTTCGTTGAGAAGCTCTGTGACCGCTTGCCTGCCATCTTCGCCGACCATATAAACACGGGATGGCAGGCTGTTCTCTTTCATATATCCGCTGATAAGAAAAAGAGACTCTTCCTGTGCATAGGCAAAGCCTTGGGGTATAAACCCCGTGGACAAGCCGGGAATTGCAATGCTGCGCTGGGAATCCTTGTAAAAATCATAATAATAGACCTTTGACCAAAGGAAGACACCCATCAATGCGATCAGCAACAGACACAGAACTCCTTCTAAAATGCGAAACAAAACTCTCGAAACCCTTTTCATGACAACCGCCCTTTCTGCTACTTATCATAGCTTAAATCCCGACAAATATCCGAAAAAAGTCCCCGAGCAAAGCTCGGGGACTTTCTGTTACCATTTAGGCTAGGAGATTACTCCAGGATCTCGGTTACAACACCGGAACCAACAGTACGGCCGCCTTCACGGATAGCGAAACGCAGGCCCTTCTCGATAGCGATGG
>CAYROJ010000122.1:0-3785 GCA_964425865.1 uncultured Oscillospiraceae bacterium
TAAATCAGAACTCTATATGCTTTTTTGTGGTCTCACATCATTGACAAATGAACATATGCATTTTGTGCAAATTTGGGGGCGCATTGCCCAAACAATGCGCCCCCGTTTTCACTTTTCCAGACGGTGCAGCCGCAGCACTGCCGCCGTGGCATCGTCCGGCACTGCTGTGACTCCGTTTTCCAGAACCAAAGCCGCTAAAAATCCGGCAGGCTGGTCATACTCTCCAGCCAGTGCTCCGACCGCAGCATCTCCATCCACACCGTCGCTGGCCATCAGCAGCACCGCCCCATGCTGCAATGTAACACGCTCTACTGTTTCCCGGCTTTCCTCCAGTGACAGTCCCGGGGGCAAACAGGCACCCTCGATTTTTTCCCAGCCTGCCCGACCCAGAAGCCAGGACGGAGCAGCACCCCATTTGTACAGGGTCACCCTTCCCGTCACCAGATCCGCCTCCGCCAGATCGATCGTCACTGCTCCGGCGCTGGAGCGCAGGGCGCACAGGCTGTTCAGGCTTTGTACCGCCGCATGGGCACTGTACCCGGCCACCAGCATCCGCCGCAGCAAATTTCCAGCCAGCTTCGCTTCATAGGCCGCTCCCTCCCCCGTGCCCATACCGTCGCATAGCAGCATATAAAACCGATGGTCTGCTCCTTGAAACCGAAAACAGCGGTCACCGTTGGCACTTTCTCTGCCTCTGCTGCACACCGCCGTTTCCGGCCGGAATTTAGCTGGGGGTATTTCTTCCCGGTGGGGCAGCCGGTCGGCCGTATCCCGCAGGTACTCCGCCAAAAAGCCATACTGCTGTGCCAGCGCCGTGCGGTACTCCTGCTGCCGGTGTCTGTCAGAGCACAGCAGACGGTACAGAGCCTGTCCTTGCTGTAATTCCATCAGCAGCCGATCGGAGCATCTGCAATCCGAGGGCAGGTTTTCTACCGTGATCGCACTCTGGTGCAGCAATGCCTGCGGCAAATACCTGACCCGCTCTGCGGCGGTACATTCTGTCCTGCATGGGCAGCTGCCACAGGCCCGGTCTGCGACTCGTGCCATTACTGCCCCCTCATCCGGCGAACACCGATTTCCACGCTTGAGCAATTGTCCTGTTTGCGCCAGGACCCCTGCCACCGTTTCCAGTCGGCTCTGAACATGGGCTTCGGCGCTGTGGTCGTCAGTCACTTGTCTGCTGCGTCCTCCCAGCAAACCGACCAGTCCCCCCAACGCCAGCGCAGGCAGAGGCAGCCATTGGAGCTGACCGCACAGAGCCATGACCGCTAAATAGGCAAGCCCCGGCATCGGCGGTCTGCATTTTTCCGGCAGGAACGGGATCAGTCTGATAAAATAAGCCAGGCACAAAACCGCCGTCATAGGTACCGGGACCGCCCCTGTCAGATCCAGCGCCAATCCCGCCACTGCCACTGCCGGAAAAGGTGCCAGCAGGGCAATGGCACCAGCAGCTACAAAGCCCAAATTAAGCCAGGTAAACGGTGCGATCTGTACCAATGCCAGCACCCCAACGCCCACTGCCAATCCATCGACCACAGGCCCACGCTGCCGCTGAAGTGCCAGCATCAGACAGGTCACACCAAAGGCCAGAGCAATTTGCAGTAAATAAATGGCAACAGAAATGCTTTCTCTCTGCCAAAGCTGAAAAACCAGCCCGCTGGCCGCAACGATCAGCGCCCCCACGCTTGGCATCAGCAACGGTAATTTCCGCTGGCTTTGGCTGGTCAGCACGCATACCGGCAGCCCCAGTGCCAGCCAGACCAGTCCCTGCACCCCTTCCTGCCCCCAAAATGCCCAGTAGCCCAAACCGCTGCCCAGGGCGAAGGTCATGGGCAGCCATCCGTCCAATCCGGCACACAGCACAGCCAGGCAGAGCGGCAGCGCCCTGTTCCCAAGGCTGGCAGCACTTAGGCAAAATCCTCCTAAAAAGCTGGCCGCAAGACCCAATAGCATTCGCATTTTTGGATCATCCAACAGTTTTTGTGCCAGTCGCTGCCACTGGCCAAGTCCGCTTCTCACCTGCATTCTCATAAATGGATCACGCTCCCCTTTCCTTCCTGCATGGTAGCACGAAAATGCCGTTTTTTCTGTCGAACGGAGGGTCTTGTGAAAGTTTCTTGCATTGGAAGGAAAACCGATGTATAATACAAAAAAACATTGGAGGTTCCCCATGGGTCGAGAATTTGAACAAAAATACGCCGCAACGGAGAAAATACTCTCCGATTTGGCAGCAAAATACCCAGGCGGCCGCAAGATTTCCATGCACACCACCTATTACGACACCCCCGACAGCACCCTGTCCCAGAGGAAAATGACCCTGCGCATCCGGGAAGAAAACGGTGCATCCGTCTGCACACTGAAAACACCCCTGCCCGATGGCAGCCGCAGCGAATGGGAATGCCCTGCCACCGACATTGCCGCAGGCATCCGCTCCCTGCTGGATCTGGGTGCACCTTCCCAGCTGAAAACACTGACCGCCAGGGGGCTGAATGTGGTCTGCGGTGCCCGCTTCACCCGTCTGGCCATTGATGTCGCCACAGCGGACGGCATGGCAGAGCTGGCACTGGACAACGGCGTGCTGATGGGCGGTGGAAAAGAGATCCCTCTGTGCGAGGTGGAAGTAGAGCTGAAATCCGGATCGGAAAGTGCTGCCGTTGCACTGGCCCAGCAGCTGGCTGCCGCTTACGGACTGAAGCCCGAACCCAAAAGCAAATTTCGCCGAGCCATGGATCTGGTAACAGGAGAATAACCATGGCTGAAATTGGAAATATTACAAGGAAATATGATAAATTCCTTATTTTTGATACGGAAACCACAGGTCTGGACTACGCCCGGGATGAGATCATCGAGTTTTCAGCCGTGGTGCTGGAAGTGCAGAACGGTCAGGCCATCATTACCAAAGAGTACGACAATCTGGTATCTCTGACCCCCGGCAACACCATTCCCTACGAAATTCAGAAATTGACCGGCATCACGCCGGAGGATGTGGCGCAGCGAGGGATCTCCAAGGAGCAGCTTTGCGCCGACATCGCCGAAATGGTTCTGGGAAATACCCTGCTTTTGGCCTATAATGCCCACTTTGACCTGAGTTTTCTGTTCTATTTACTTCTGCGCAGCGGTGATCCAACCATCCTCAAAGGCAAGGACAAGCTGGATCTTCTGACCGTTTACAAAGACCGCCGTCCTTACCCTCACAAGCTGTGCAATGCCATTGATGCCTACGATCTAAACGGCAAGGTGATCAACTCCCACCGGGCCATCGATGATTGCTTGGCCACCGTGGCCGTTATGGAAGCCATGGCTTCTGAAAAGGACGATTTTGAAAGTTATGTAAACCTTTTTGGCTACAACCCCAAATTTGGCATCAGCGGCAAACCCATTGGCTCTGTTACATACAAGCCTCAACCCTATAACAGTCTGATACCGCTGTATACCAAATGACCAGCTTTCGCCTATCTATTTCGGTATAATCCACAAAATTTCACAATTTGCGGAAATTATCTGTATTTTTTCGGAAAAATATTTGCTTTTTGCCATTTCCTGTGCTATACTATCTGGGCATTATTATAGAATGCACAAAATATGCCAACTTTGGGCAGATTTTCTGTCCTAGAAATTGAAAGGGGTTACGATACCAATGAACAAGTATGTCTACCTGTTTACTGAAGGCAACGGCTCCATGCGTGAGCTGCTGGGCGGCAAGGGTGCCAACCTGGCTGAAATGACTAACATCGGTCTGCCTGTCCCTCAGGGCTTCACCATCACCACCGAAGCCTGTACCAAGT
>CAYROJ010000123.1:0-3740 GCA_964425865.1 uncultured Oscillospiraceae bacterium
CCCATAAAAGACAGGTTTTCTTTTTCACTGTCTCTTATAGGGGTAGCATATCAGTATGCAGTCGGGAAATTTTTCTTGACTTTTCTCGTCTACTGTGGTAGACTCATTTTAGATAGTCTACCGCAGTAGACGAAAGGAGGGTCACTATGGAAATACCGAAGATCCACGAAAGCGAATATCGCTTCTGTCTGATTTTATGGGATAAAGAACCCATTACCGCTGTGGAACTGGCAAAGTTATGTCAGCAGCACCTTGGTTGGAAACGAACCACCACCTACACCGTTATCAAGCGGCTGGGCGAACGCGGCGTGCTTAAAAATGAAAACGGTACCATCACCGCTCTTGTCTCCAAAGAGCAGGCTCAAGCCGGTGAAATTGACGAACTGGTTGAAAAGAAATTTGAAGGTTCTCTGCCTGCATTTTTGGCCGCCTTCACCAAGCGTCAGCATTTAACGGATACCCAATTGGACGAAATGCAGCACATGATCGATCAGATCCGCAAAGGAGGTAGCCTATGAGCAGCTTCTTTTTAAAGATCCTTAATATGAGCATTTCCGCCGGATGGCTGGTGCTGGCTGTGCTTCTTTTGCGCCTGATCCTGCAAAAAGCTCCCAAATGGGTCAATGGGCTGCTGTGGGGCATTGTGGCAGTTCGACTGACATGCCCTTTCACCATTGAAAGTGTTCTGAGTCTGATCCCCAGCGCAGAAACCATTCCCAGCGACATTGGCCTGTCCCCCACCCCTGCCATCAGCAGCGGCATTTCTTCCCTGAATAGTGCAGTCAATCCTGTGCTCAGTCAAATCAGTGCCCCCGCTCCGGGAGACAGTATCAATCCCATGCAGGTAGCCATTTTTGTCGGCACAGCACTGTGGTTACTGGGCGTTGCGGTAATGCTTCTATATGCCGCCGTCAGCTACCTGCGCCTGCGGAATCGCCTGACTACCGCTGTACAGTATCAAGGCAATATTTACCAAAGCGAAAATGTACCTGCTCCCTTTGTGCTGGGGATCGTGAAGCCTAGGATCTATCTTCCCTTCCATATGGATGGATCGACCATTGACCATGTCGTGTGCCACGAGCGTACCCATATTCTCCGCAAAGATCACTGGTGGAAGCCTCTGGGCTTTTTGCTTTTGGCCATCCATTGGTTCAATCCTCTGATGTGGCTGGCTTATATCCTGCTGTGTCGGGATATTGAACTGGCCTGCGATGAAAAGGTCATCAAAGTGCTGGATCCGCAGCAGCGTGCCGATTATTCCCAGGCACTGCTCTCTTGCAGCATCCGCCGCCGTACCATTGCGGCCTGTCCTTTGGCCTTCGGGGAAGTTGGCGTAAAGGCACGGATCAAATCGGTGCTTCATTACAAAAAGCCTGCATTCTGGATGGTCCTGCTGGCGGTGGTGATCTGCATTGCTCTGGCCGTGTGCTTCCTGACCGACCCTGCCCCCACCGCCCTTTCCTGGGCGAAAAAGCTTTCTGCAGACCAAATCTCCAGTGCCAGAGTGTATGTAAACTTGGAATACAAAGACCTGACAGACGATGAGATCCAGCAGATGGCGGCGCTGATCCGGGAAAGCAAAGGCACCCCCATTCCCCTGCCGGATACTCTGGGCGGTACATCCTGTTTCTTCTCCATCACCATGAAGGACGGCACATCCCACAGTTTCGGCAACGACGAAAGCGGCTATCTGGTCATCGACGGCCGCTATTATCGGGTGGATGAAGCTTGGCTGAAAGGCTGGGTGGAGCAGTGGAAAAAGGTGGACACCCAGCCGCTCCCTCAGGGGGATGTGATCACCTCTGTCGATCTGCTGAACGCTTATTTCCATGATGGTATCTTGCCGGCAGACGGGACAAGTTACAGCTTCCGTGCTGGACTGTATGCCCAACAGGCCATTTTTTCTTATGCCGCCCCCATGGATCTTGAGCTGACCAGCGAGGGTCTGTATATCGATGACCATCTGTACAGGTTGGTGTCTAAACCGGAAGGAATGAACATTCGTTTTTCCGAAAATGCATGGTACTTCGAAGATGTGGACAATGTGCTGGATCGTCTGCTCTCCTGCGAAGAATTCTATTATCTGCAAGCAGCTGGCGGGCAGAGCTCTCCCATAGCCGTATGCGAGCTGGATGGTGTCTACTATTTCCTCTCCTTTTTCGGCAACGGAGAAGTGACGCGTGTTCACAGCATCCCCACCAGCCCAAACGGTGTGTGGGGCGATCTTGAATAACAACGAATTTCCCGGCCACCCGGCCGGGAAATTTGGCGTTTGGGAGCAATTCTCACTTTGCGAGAGAAAATCCCAGGCTGGGGGCTGTACTTTTTTCTCCCGAGGCGGTAGAATAAAGGTGCAATTTCGGAATTGACTACCATCCAACAGGAGGTTTCCCTATGGAAAAGAAAACCATTGGCACCTTTATTGCTGCTCTGCGCAAAGCCAGCGGCATGACCCAGCAGGAGCTGGCCGACCGCCTGGGCGTTTCCAATAAAGCCGTCAGCCGCTGGGAACGGGACGAAAACGCCCCCGACCTGAGCTTAATTCCGGCCATCGCCGAAATCTTCGGCGTAAGCTGCGACGAACTATTAAAAGGAGAACGAATTTTCCACGACGCAGAAGAACCGACAAAACCCGAGCCGAAAGTGGATAAGCAGCTCAAAGCCTTGGTAAACCGCAGCACTTCCAGCTTTAAGACCATGATCTATATTGCCATCGCCCTGTCTATCGTCGGCCTTGTGACCATGAGGGGCGTTATCGCTGCCTTAAACTGCCGCGAAAATGCATACAAATATGTTAACAGGCACACCAACATTGCTCTCGCCGTTATGCTTCTGTTTGAGATCATTTCTCTGATGCTGACCGCCATTGCCACCAGCCGTATGATCGACACCCGGCGCAACAATGAACTGTTTGAAAATCCTGACACAGGTCTTCTTGTCCGCTACAATCGGGTGCTGACATCTTACTCATATGTATCCTTCTGCACCGCTATTTCCGCAGTGGTGATCTCTTTTTGGTACTCAGGCTGCCGGACAGGGAAGCTGGGCCGGTATATAGAAAAATTAGACTATCTTCATGTGTTGGCTGCTGCGCTGCTTTTGCTGGCCGCGATTTTCCTGAGTGCAAAGGAACGCTACGCTGCCCTGCTGACCGGCCAGAAATATGTCGGCGAGCGCAAGAAAATGCACCCTGCCATTGCCAAACTCAATTGCTACCAATTGAGTTGCGCTTTCCTCGCTTACATCTGTCTGATCATTCGCCCCCTTTTTTATAATCCGGTAGATACCAATTCTCCCCTTTTTGATCCCGATATTATAGCCAGTCGCCCCTATTTTTATAAAATTCTCTTCGTCGTTCTTCCTTGCATTGCCATCGGGCTTATTCTGGCTGTACTGATTCTGTTTGCGATTTTTCTGTATCGACATAAGCCCCAGAAAAACAGCATTCTCTTTTATGGCCTTCGTAACATTGCTTATCTAGCCTTGACTCCCGTTGCCTGTACTATTTTTGATGTTTCCTGGGAATATCAGCGTGAAACAACATCCTTGGTACGCCTTGTCCATTTTTCTTTTGACAATCTGATTGTCCTGCTGACATGGCTCCTTCGCATTTTCCTCTGCTCTTTTCTTATCAAAATCCTACTCCGCCGCAAAAACAAGCTATAAAATATACCCCCGATTGAGCATGAACTGCTCCCCGTCAAGTGGACAGTGAAATAAAATAAAGTTTTTTACACTTC
>CAYROJ010000124.1:0-3711 GCA_964425865.1 uncultured Oscillospiraceae bacterium
GGTTTGTCAATGGCTGCCCATTGAAAAATGTTATTTTTCCTGTTATAATGAGGCAAATGAAAGGCGGAAATGAGTATGATACAGGTTTGTGACATCAATGTGATGAAGCCGCTGCTTGCTGAGCACGGTTTCCATTTTTCCAAAGCAAAGGGGCAAAACTTTCTGATCGCTCCTTGGGTGCCGGAGTCCATCGCCCGGGATGCAGGAGTGGACAGCACTGCCGGTGTGTTGGAAATTGGCCCGGGTATTGGCCCTCTGACCCAGCAGCTGTGCATGAATGCAGGGAAGGTCTGTGCTGTGGAATTGGATAAGCGGCTGGAGCCGATTTTGCGCCAGACCGTGGGAGAATTTGGTAATCTTGAGATCATCTGGGATGATGTATTGAATTTGGATATTCCCTCTCTTGTGAGGGAAAAGTTTGGTGATCTGCGGCCTATGGCCTGCGCCAACTTGCCTTATTATATTACATCCCCTATACTCTCGGCACTGCTGGAAGCGGACTGCTTCGACTCCGTTACCGTCATGGTGCAAAAGGAAGTGGCGGTGCGGATCGCTGCCAAGCCTGGGGCAAATGATTACAGCGCATTTTCAGTGTTCTGCCAGTATTACGCAGAGCCAAAGCTTTTGTTTGATGTGCCTGCCCATTGCTTCCTGCCCCAGCCCAAGGTGACTTCTGCGGTGATCCAGCTGCAAGTGCGCAGGGAAAGACCTTGGAAAATCGACGATGAGGATGTTTTCTTCAAAACCGTCCGGGCAAGCTTTGCCATGCGGCGGAAAAAATTGAGCAACGGTCTGGCATCCGGTTTCTCCTTCCTGGGAAAAGAAGGAGCAGCAGAGGTGATCGCCGCCTGCGGCCTGCCGGAAAATGTTCGTGGCGAGACCCTTTCCATTGAAGAATTTGCACAAATTTCCAATGAGATCGCCAAACGAAAAAACCGATAAAAGAAGCACACCTGCATGACAGGTGTGCTTTTATACATAATAAATCAGAACAGGGGAACGACAGCGCCGTTGTAAGTGCTGTTAATATAGTTCTTCACGGCTTCGCTCTTGAGAGCCTTGAGCAGAGCTTGGATCTTTTCGGAGTTTTCGTTGCCTTCCTTGACACACAGGATGTTCTGATAATACTCGGTAGCGGTGCCATCAGCAGCTTCTACTGCCAGTGCATCGGCAACCTTCAGACCGGCACCCAATGCGTAGTTTCCGTTGATAACGGCAATCTCCACGTCCTGCAAAACGGTCGGGACCAGTTCGGCCTGCACTTCGTACAGCTCGTACTTGTGGGGATTCTCAACGATGTCATCCTTGGTGGCGGCAATACCGACGCCTGCCTTCAGCTTGATGAGGCCAGCCTGTTCCAGCAGCAGCAGGGCACGGGCTTCGTTGGTGGCATCGTTGGGAACGGCGATCTTGGCACCGTCGGGCAGCTCCTTCAAAGAATCGCACTTGCCGGCGTAAATGCCGAAGGGCTCATAGTGGATACCGGCAACGGAAACCAGATGGGTGCCGTTCTCTTCGTTGAAGTTATTCATGTACTTGATGTGCTGGAAGTAGTTGGCATCCAGCTGACCCTCTTCCACGGCGGTGTTGGGCAGCACATAGTCGTTGAATTCCTTGATGACCAGCGTCCAGCCGTCTTCTGCCAGGGCATCCTTGATGACTTCCAGGATTTCAGCGTGAGGGGAGGGGGTAGCGCCGACGGTGATGGTCTTGCTGTCGGTTTTGCCGCAGCCGGCCAGAAGGCTCAGAGCCAGAACCAGGGAAAGTGCGATTGCGATGATCTTTTTCATAACTTTTTCTCCTTTTATTATATAGGTGTATTTATGATTTACGCAGCCGCTTGTCGCAGGCTGTGGCCAGTTTTGTTCCAAGGGATTGAATGATCTGCACCAGAATGACCAGAATGATGACAGCCACATACAGCACCAGTGTCTGTCCACGGCCGTGGCCACGCAGCAGGCTGATGGCACCCAAACCACCGCCGCCGATGTTGCCTGCCATGGCACCGTAACCCAAAATGGTGATGGAGGCGTTGGTAGCACCTACGATCAGGCTGGGCTTGCACTCCGGCAGCATCACTTTGGTAACGATCTGTAAGGTGGAGCAGCCCATGGACTGTGCTGCTTCAATGACACCGTGGTCGATCTCTCGCAGGCTGGCTTCCACCAGTCGGGCAACATAGGGAGCGGCTGCCACGGTCAGAGGGACGATGGTTGCGGTGGTGCCGATGGATGTGCCCAAAATCAGACGGCTCAGGGGGAAGACCACCACCATCAAAATGAGAAAAGGCACGCTTCTAAGCAGGTTGATGAGGGTGTTCAGCAGAGTCATCAGCCATTTGGGCAGGGGATGAATGCCTCCTTCTTCACCGGTGACCAGCAGAACGCCCAGAGGAAGACCGATCACATAGGCGAAAATGGCAGCCAGGAAGGGAGCGTACAGAGTTTCCCAAATGGCCATGGGCAAATTGGAGGGGTTCAGCAGGAAATCCAGCTGATCCTGTACCTTGGTAAAGCCCAGGCCTTCTAAAAATTGAACCAGTTGTTCCATTAGCTATGCACCTCCTCGGCGGTGACGCCGGCATGAGAATTGAAGTAGTCCAGCGCAACCTTTCGCTGCACAATGTCCTCCGGCAGGCTGATGAGCATGGTACCGAACATCTTGCCGTCCACATTGCGGGTATCTGCACCCAGAATGCTGACAAGGATCTGCTTCTGTGCAGCCAAGGATGCGATGACCGGCTCTTCCACAGTAATGCCGTTGAAGGCAAGTCTTGCCACCGGGCCATCCCACCGGGAAATAGGAAGCGCCTTGTCCGGGGATACCAGACGGCGTCCGGCCTTGGACTTGGGGTTGGAGAACACACTCTCCACATCACCGATTTCTGCCACCACGCCGTGATCGAGGATGGCCACCCGGTTGCAGATCTGTTCGATGACGGACATCTGGTGGGTGATGAGGATCAGAGTGATGCCCCGCTCTTTGTTGATTTTTTGCAGTAGGGAGAGGATGCTTTCTGTGGTCTGGGGGTCAAGGGCGGATGTGGCTTCGTCGCACAGCAACACTTCCGGATCGGAAGCAATGGCACGGGCAATGGCGATCCGCTGCTTTTGGCCACCGGACAACTGGGAGGGGTAGGCATCTGCCTTGTCGGGCAGGCCGACGGTTTCCAGCAGCTCTTTGGCACGGGCCTTGGCCTGGCTACGGCCAATGCCTGCCAGCTCCATGGGGAAGCAGATGTTATCCAGCACATTGCGCTGCTCCAGCAGATTGAAGCTCTGGAAGATCATGGAGATCTTCCGCCGCTGCATTCGCAGCTGTTTGGGGCGCAGAGCCATCAAGTCCTGCCCGTCGAACAGGATCTTGCCGCTTTCCGGTCGCTCCAGCAGGTTCATGCACCGTACAAGGGTGCTTTTTCCGGCGCCGGACAGACCGATGATGCCGAAAATATCGCCTTTTTCGATTTCCAGCGACACATCCTGCAGTGCAGCCACCTGTGCTTCGCCGGAACCGAAGGTTTTGGACAAATGTGCAATTTCAATCATTGCCATATTCGTTCCTCCTCGAAATTACAAACAAAAAAGCCGTCCTTATGCCAAAGCACAAGGACGGCTAAAAATAACCGTGTTACCACCTTGATTTACAATCCCCTCGCGGAAATTGCCTCCGGGAGTGCCAACACACTCCTGCGCTTTAACGGGCGCACCCGTC
>CAYROJ010000125.1:0-3670 GCA_964425865.1 uncultured Oscillospiraceae bacterium
ACAAGGCGTGGTGCCATGCACCACGCCTCAGCTTTTGTTACGCCCACTCCGGCAGAGGGCGATGACGAGTTCCCCCCCAATGCCCAGGTCATCTATTCCGATAACTTTGCCGACGGCTTTGCCGCCGAGGATCGGGTGGTGGCAGGCGATATTTTGATCTCCACCATCAAATCCAACATGTAAAAACAAGGCGTGGTGCCATGCACCACGCCTCAGCTTTTGTTACGCCCACTCCGGCAGTTTTTCAAAACGATGATCCTTGCCCTTGTAAGGGAAGGAAATACAGCAGGAAAACAGCTTTGGGGCTTTCTCCTCATCTTTTGCGCCGTACTTGTGGTCACCTACCAAAGGATACCCCCGAGAAGCAAACTGCACCCGGATCTGGTGGCTTCTTCCCGTATGCAGCCGCACCCGGACAAGGGAATTTTCTCCCTCTGTCAATCTGGCGAACTCCAATCGGGCAGATTTTACCCCTTTTCTCTCCTTTTTTACCACAAAAACCTTGTTTTTGCTGCTGTCTTTAAACAGAAGATCCGTCCAGTCGCCCTTTTCCGGCGGTGTACCGTGGACGATTGCCACATATTCTTTGACCATGCTGCCCTCCTGCACTGCCTTGGAAAGGGCGGCAGCAGCGGCCTTGGTACGGGCATAGACCATGACACCGCCCACATTTTGATCCAGTCGGTGAATGGGAAAAATCTCACCGCCCAACTGGTTTTTCAGTGCCTCCGGCAGCTGTTTTTCAGAATCCAGTCCCACCGGCTTCACGCAGACCGCCAAATCCCGATCCGAAAATAAAATCTCCATGGCACACCGCCTTTTTCTTTTTATTATATACCGAAAAAATCCCTCTGGCAACAGGAAAAGCCGCCCTTGGGCGGCTTTTTTCACAGGCTCAAACTTTGGGCATCAGGCGTCTCTTTTCCAGCGCAGGCCGCAGAGCCAGATACAGAACGGTTGCGGCGATCACGGCGATCACGGCATTGACCAGAGTAGTCATCGCACCGATCTTCATCCAGACCTTAGCAGCATCCTGAGGCACGCCCAGCACATAGGTCTTGTAAAAGTAGCCAACCACCGGATCCGCCACCACATTGAAGGCCATACCGGCCGCCGCAGAAACCACGGTCGCCACCGGCAAGGCAGCCTTTTGCTCTTCCTTGCCACGGCTGATATGAAACACCTTATGCGCCACCAGTCCAGCGATCAGGCCAATGCCCAATTTCAGCAAAAATGTCTTGGGTGCGGAGGTCACATAACCGGAAGTCAGGTCGGCAATAGTCAGGCCCACAGCGCCTGCCATACCACCCCACAGGCCGCCCATAAACAGGGCACCCAGCACCACAAACACATTGCCCAGGTGGAAGGCCGTTTTTTCCGCCCCCACCGGAATATCGATCTTAAACACCGCAAATCCCACATAGCACAGTGCCGCAAACATGGCCGCCATGGTCAGCTTTCTGGTGTCCACTGTATTCCGGTTTGGAACAAAGGCAGCGATCAGTGCGACCGCACTGACGATCAACAAGATCAGGCTCAGCGCAAATTTCATTTTTGCTCCGGCAGCAGCACCGTCGGCAATGGCATCGGCACGGGTCAGGATGGTCAACAACAGAGCACATACCGTCATCAACACAAAAATCAATTTTTGAATGAGACTCTTGTTCTTCATAGGAAATTCCTCCCTGTTGATCTCTGTCCCTATTATAGCCTTATCTGGCCATAAAGCAAGTGCCAATTTTGAATTGTAAAACAAGGCCAGTTTTTATTTTCAAACTTCCTGTTTACAGAACTGGCATCTATGTGGTACAATGATAAAACGAACAAAGAAAGGTCGTTTACACAGATGGATTACATCGTTTTAGATATGGAATGGAATCAGCCCTGGCCCGGTTCCCCTTCTGCCAAGAAGGTGCTGCCGGTGGCCATCCGGGGAGAGATCATTCAGATCGGTGCCGTCCGTGTGACGGAGGAGCAGCTGGTCACCGACGAATTTCAAGTAATGGTAAAGCCCAAGTTTTACCGCCGCTTAAACCGCCGGGTCAGCAAGCTCACCGGCATTAAGGAAGAACGGCTGCGTGAGGAGGGCATCCCCTTCCCCGAAGCCATGGAGCAATTCCGTGCCTGGTGCGGCGAGGATTTTGTGTTCCTGACCTGGGGCTTTGACGACATTGGCATTTTGCGGGAAAATTTGCAGCTGCACGGTCTGGAAACCGCATGGAAGAACGGCTGCGTGAGGAGGGCATCCCCTTCCCCGAAGCCATGGAGCAATTCCGTGCCTGGTGCGGCGAGGATTTTGTGTTCCTGACCTGGGGCTTTGACGACATTGGCATTTTGCGGGAAAATTTGCAGCTGCACGGTCTGGAAACCGCATGGGTAGAGCACTGGTACAACGCCCAGATGATCTTTAACGCTCAAACCGACGGTTCTTCCTCCCAGAAGGCCTTAAAGACCGCCATGGAGATGTTTGAGATTGAGCCCTCCCGTCCGGCTCACGATGCCTTGGGCGATGCTTACCACACGGCGCTGATCTGCGCCATGCTGGACTTACCCCGGGGTATCTGGGAATATGGTGCCGCTCTAAAAAGCCACGAGAACGGCTTCCACGGGGCCGAGATCCCCGGCTGTATTTGCCGCAGCGTTCACAGAGGGTATTCCGACAAATTTGCCGCCCTCGCCGCCATGTCCGGGGAAGAAAATATTTGTCCCATCTGCGATGGAAAAATGCTGGGCAGCCGTTGGTTCTCCCAGCCCGGTCACCGCTACATGGACTTGGCCACCTGCCCGGAGCACGGCAAGTTCCTCATCCGCATTCGGCTGTCTGACCAGCCCGACGGCACGGTACGGGTCAGCAGGCTGACCTATGAAGCTACCTCCGACGCCGCCGAAGCTTATGCTCGCCGTGCCGAAAAGGCAGACCCGGAAGACAATCAGCAGCGCTCCCGCCGCCGCAGACGCAGAAGCCGCCTGCCCCAAAGTGAAAACTGACACCAAAACGGCTCTCCCACCCGGGAGAGCCGCTTCTTTTAGATCAAACCGCCCAAGGCCATCAGCCTTGGGCGGTTCCCGTTTATCATTACATCAGAGGCTCCATGTTCAGAACCGGGTGACCCTTTTCGGTCAACCAGTTCAGCAGTTCCTCGCAGTCGCAGGTGATGGTCTCATCAGCCACCATATCGGTGAAGTTATCGATACCGTACAGCTCCTTGGCAGTCTTGTTCAGCCGCTCGCCCACATCGTCCTTCAGCTCCTTGGGCATCCAGACGATACGCTCGATACCGCCTTCGGCGGCGATGAACTTCTTGGAGGAGATGAAGTGACGGCCGTGACCCATGTAACCCGGGGTCTGGACACCGCCGCCGGTACAGGAAGCCAGCTCGCCAAAGCTCATGCCGGCAGGGGTCATGCCCTTGTATTCCCGGTTGACCACGATGAAGCCATTGCTCATCGGCTCGATACCGCAAATACACTCGAAACAGCCGCAGGAGGTCATGGGGTCTTCCAGAATGGAGTACAGGGTGACATTTTCAACTGCGCCGTGGGTAGCTTCCGCCACCATGCGGTTGACTTCCTCATAACGGCCGGTACGCTCATCGATCAGGCCCTTCTTGAAGATGGGCTGGCAGGGACCGTTGGGGTTGAGCTCATTGGTGGCCTTGGCATCCAGCCA
>CAYROJ010000126.1:0-3555 GCA_964425865.1 uncultured Oscillospiraceae bacterium
ATCATATCTTTTTCTTTTCACCAATTTGGGTCACATCTATTTACACCGCAGATTCAATCTCAATTTTTCTTGATTTTTATGTTGCAAGCTACACATCACTATGGTATAATTATGCGAGTACTTTACAGAGAAAAGGAGAATGTGGAAAAATATGGTTTTTGGTAAACATATCAACCGCTACTACCTGCGCTACGGTCTGATGCTGCTGGCAGGTCTGGCTGCCCTGTTCGCCGTGGACTACCTACAGCTGGAGATCCCTCATATTTATGAGATGGTCATTAACGGCCTGAACGACGGTGTAGTTGTAGTCGATGGGGTATCCTACATATTTGACATGGATTTTATGCTGGACATGATCTGTCTGCCCATGACAAAGGTCATCATTGCTATCGTGTTTGGCCGTTTCTGCTGGCGTGTGTGCATCTTCGGTGCTGCCACCCGGATGGAAAACGACCTGAGAAGCAAAATGTTCGCCCACTCCGAGCGCTTGAGCCGGGAGTACTACCAAGTCAACAAGGTTGGCGACCTGATGAGTCTGTACACCAACGATCTGGACACCGTTCAGGAGTGCTATGGCTGGGGCTTCATGCAGTTCTTTGATGCCATTATGTTGGGCTCTATGGCCATCGCCAAGATGTGGGAAATGGATCACCTGCTGACCATCCTGTCCCTGATCCCCATGGCTCTGCTGTTCGCCAGTGCTTCCGTGGTCGGCTCTGTCATGACCAAAAAGTGGGACAAGCGGCAGGAATGCTTCTCTTCCCTTTCCGATTTCTCCCAGGAGAGCTTCTCCGGCATTGCCGTCATCAAGGCCTTCGTCAAGGAGACCAGAGAGCTGCTTGCCTTTAAGAAGCTGAATGAGGAAAACGAGGATGCCAACATCGATTTCACCAAAACAAGCGTTTTGATGCGTATTCTCGTCACCGCTTTTGTGGAAAGCGTTATCTGCGTAATTTTGGGCTACGGCGGTTATCTGGTCTACGCCGGAACATTTAATGCAGGCCAGCTGATGAAATTCATCGGCCTGTTCAACTCCGTGGTCTGGCCTATTATGGCTGTATCCGAACTGATCGATATGCATTCCCGTGGCAAGGCTTCTCTGGCTCGTATCAGCGAGCTATTGGATGCTCCCGTGGATGTGCAGGACAAGGAAACCGCCGTTCCTCTGGAAAATATCAAGGGCAATATCGAATTCCGCGACCTGAGCTTCCGCTACCCCGACGGCGAATTTAATGCATTGGAGCATGTTTCTTTCACCATCAATGCCGGCGAGAATGTGGGTCTGGTGGGCAAGACCGGCTGTGGCAAGACCACACTGGTAGACCTGATCCTGCGTACTTACAATGTAGCCGACGGAACGCTGTTCATCGACGGCCACGATGTCAACGATATTACCATCCGCTCCGTCCGCAACGGCTGTGCCTATGTGCCCCAGGACAACTTCCTGTTCTCCGACACCATCGAAAACAACATTGGCTTCGGTGTAGACGAAATGAGCCACAGCCGAGTCATCAAGGCCGCAGAGCTGGCCGATATTCACTCCAATATTTCCGAGTTCAAGCAGGGCTACAGCACAGTGCTGGGTGAGCGTGGCGTCACCGTTTCCGGCGGTCAGAAGCAGCGTATCTCCATCGCAAGAGCCCTGATGAAGGACTCCCCCATTCTGATTTTGGACGACAGCGTTTCCGCTGTGGACACCAAAACCGAAACCACCATCCTGCATAATCTGCGGGAAACCCGCCAGGGCAAGACCACCATTTTGATCGCCCACCGGATCTCCACCATCGAAAAGATGGACAAGATCCTGTTTATGGACGATGGCAAATTGGCCGCCTATGGCACCCACGAGCATCTGTATGAAACCAACAGGGCCTATCGCAAGATGGTAGACCTGCAAAAGCTGGAAGAGGAAGGAGGCGAGCAAAATGCGTGAATATCTGCCTCTGATCATTTGCGGTGCTGTGATCGGTGCTTTCACCATCATGTTCTGCCTTGCTTATCTGGCACTGAAGAATCGGTTAAAAACCGACCATAAGGATCGGCACATGGAAGACGGCGAGCTAATCCGCCGCCTGATCCGCTACGCTAAGCCCTATGGCAAGGAGTTTTTGATCATCTTCTTCATTATGATCTTCTCCATCATCTATGATGTCTGCTCTCCCCTGCTGATTTCCCATATCCAGGCCATCATCAAGCAGGCCGGCTTCGAACTGAACGATTTGTTCCTCTATGTAGGCATTTATGCCAGCATTCTGGCCGTGAGTATGGTCTGTACCTATTTCCAGGCACTGATTTTGCAGAAGATCGGCCAGAAGATCCTGTCCCAGATCCGTCTGGATACCTTCACCCACATTGAGCAGCTGTCCCACGAGCAGCTGAATAACATCCCTGTGGGCAAGCTGGTCACACGCGTCAGCAACGACCCCAACTCCATCAGCTACCTGTTTACCAACATTCTGGTGACTCTGGTGAAAAACTCCATGGTCATCGTAGGCGTTCTGGGTGCCATGCTGGTGCTCAACTGGGCGCTGACACTGATGGTGCTGTGCTTCGTGCCGTTCCTGATTATTTTCACCCTGATCTTCCAGAAATTCTCCCGGCATGTTCACCGTCAGGTGACCAACACCCGGACAGATCTGAACACCTTTCTGTCGGAAAACCTGTCCGGCATGAAGATCACCCAGATCTTCAACCGGGAAGCGCAGAAGAATGCTGACTTCAACGAGCGCAGCCGCAAAATGCAGAAGGCCAAGATGAACCGGATGTATGTCTTCGGCATTTTCCGTCCTATGGTGTATATGCTCTATGTCAGTTCCAACCTGTTCCTGTTCTATTTTGCCTGTAAGGGCTATATTCAGGACACCGGATTTTTGGGTACCGTCATCACCTCTGAGACCGTGGTTGCATTCTATATGTATATCTCCCGGTTCTTTAACCCCATCCAGGCACTGGCCGAGCAGTTCGATATGCTGGAGCAGTCCTTCGCTTCCGCCGAGAAGATCTTCACCATCATAGACATGGTTCCCGAAGTGGTAGACGAAGAGGACGCCATCGAGCTGGACGAGATCAAGGGTGAGATCGAATTTAAGGATGTTTGGTTTGCCTACAAGCCCGGTGAATGGGTCTTAAAGGGCGTTTCCTTCCATGTGCTGCCCAAGCAGACTGTGGCCTTTGTTGGCTCCACCGGCTCCGGCAAGACCACGATCTTGAGCCTGATCTGCCGCAACTATGACATCCAGAAGGGCCAGATCCTGATTGACGGCATCGACATCAAGAAGATCAAGATTTCCTCCCTGCGCCGTCACTTCGGCCAGATGCTGCAGGATGTATTCCTGTTCTCCGGCGATATTCGCAGCAACATCCTGCTGCGGATGGATGGTGTTTCCGATGAAGAAGTGATGGAGGCCTGCCGCTATGTCAACGCCGACTCCTTCATCAACCGTCTGGAAAAGGGTCTGGATGAGCCTGTTCGTGAGCGAGGCAACAACTTCTCTGCCGGTCAGCGGCAGCTGCTTTCCTTCGCCCGTACCATCATCCACAAGCCCAGCGTGATGA
>CAYROJ010000127.1:0-3549 GCA_964425865.1 uncultured Oscillospiraceae bacterium
TCATGGTGCGCTCCACCAGATCAGCGGTCAGTTCATTGAACTTTGCACGGGTCAGCGTTACATCCATGTGCTTGGGGCCGGTGGCATCGGCGGTGATATAAGGCAGGTTGACGGTGGTGGAGGTCATGCCGGACAGCTCGATCTTGGCCTTCTCGGCAGCTTCCTTCAGACGCTGCATGGCCATCTTGTCGTTACGCAGGTCAATGCCCTCTGCCTTCTTGAACTCTTCCACCAGATGATCCATGATCCGCTGGTCAAAGTCGTCGCCGCCCAGACGGGTGTCGCCTGCGGTAGCCAGAACTTCCACGATGCCGTCGCCGATCTCCAGAATGGAAACATCGAAGGTACCGCCGCCCAGGTCATAGACCATGATCTTCTGCTCCTGCTCCTTGTCCAGGCCGTAGGCCAGAGCAGCAGCGGTAGGCTCGTTGATGATACGCTTGACTTCCAGACCGGCGATCTTACCTGCATCCTTGGTAGCCTGACGCTGAGCATCGGAGAAGTAAGCAGGAACAGTGATGACAGCCTCAGAAACAGTCTGACCCAGATAAGCCTCGGCATCGGCCTTCAGCTTGGCCAGTGTCATAGCGGAAATTTCCTGAGGGGTGTAGTTCTTTCCGTCGATGGCAACATGATAGTTTTCGCCCATGTGGCGCTTGATGGAAGCAACGGTACGGTCCGCATTGGTGACAGCCTGACGCTTTGCCACCTGACCCACCATACGCTCGCCGGTCTTGGAGAAAGCCACCACAGAGGGAGTGGTTCTGCCGCCTTCGGCGTTGGCGATAACAACAGGCTCGCCGCCTTCCAGAACGGCAACACAAGAGTTGGTTGTACCCAAATCGATACCAATGATCTTAGACATAATTTTTATCCTCCTATATGATAAAGGTTAAATTTTTATGATTTTAGTTTGCCACCTGCACCATAGCGAAGCGGACGATCTTATCACCGATCTTAAAGCCCTTCTGGAACACCATGGAGATCACATTTTCTCCCAGGCTCTCGTCCTCGTTGTGCATAATGGCGTTGTGCAGCTCGGGATCAAAGCTGTCCCCCACCGCACCGAAGACTTCCACGCCCAAACCGGTGAAAATTTTCATCAGCTCGTTCATAGTCATTTCCACGCCTTTTTTGTAGGCTTCATCTTCTGTGGGCTGATTCAACGCTCTGTCCAGATTGTCGTAGATCGGAAGCATCTTTGCCACGGTGTCGGCCTTGCCGTTTCCGTAGGATGCATCCTTTTCCTTGATGGTGCGCTTGCGGAAGTTATCGAACTCCGCAGCCAGACGCAGATACTGGTCATGCTCTGCATTATATTTTTCTTCCCAGGGGTTCGGTTCCGGAGCGGCGGTTTCCTCCACCACTTCTTCCTTCACTTCTTCTACCGGGGTTTCCTGCTGTTTTTCTTTTTTCGCCACGATCATTACTCCTTATTTTCAGGCTCGGGAAGCTGGGGCTGTTCCGGTTTAGAGAACATCTTGCTCAAGCTCTCGGCGAAGTAACTCAGTCTCGCCGTCACCTTGGCATAATCCATTCGGGTGGGGCCAACCACACCGATCATACCCTGCATTCCATCGCCAATGTCGAATTTCGTCATTACAACAGAAGTATCTTTCAACTCCTGGGCCACATTTTCCGGGCCAACCAGCACCTTGGTGCCATTTTCATTGATGAGGGCAGGCAGATTGCTCAAAGCCTCCTCATCCAGAGATGTAATGACCCGTTGGGCCTTATCTACATCCCGGTATTCCGGCTGGGACAGCAGCCGCATCTGGCCTGCCATGGCCATGTTGGTGCCGCCCTTGCCCCGGAGGGCATCGGTGGTAAAGTCAACCACCACAGGAACCAAAGCCGATGCGCTTCCTGCCGAGCGGATGACCTTTTCCATCAGTTCCGAAGTAAACTCTTCATGGGAAATATCCGTCATGGAGGCATTGAGCACAGCGCTCAGCAGCTTCAGATCCGTTTCATCCACATTCACCGGCAGCTTGATGAGCTTGTTGAGCACCTCGTCCGTGGAGAGCATCAAAACCAGAATGATGCTGCCCGCCCCTGCCATAAGAAGATCAAAATGCTTGACGGTCGCACCGCTGTTTCGGGCGGCCATAGAGATCGCCGGAAGATCGGTGGCCTGAGAAACCAGCTTTGCCACACGCTCCACCAGTTTATCCACCTGCTGCATCTTTTCATCGAAGGATGCATTGATCTTATTGGTCTCGTCCATGGTCAGGCGATAATCCGCCATCAGCTCATCCACATACAGCCGGTAGCCGGTGGGGGAGGGAACCCGGCCGGCACTGGTGTGGGGCTGTTCCAAATAGCCCATAACAGTCAGATCCGCCATTTCAGAACGGATGGTGGCCGGAGAAAAATTCATGTCCGGCAATTCAGAGATTGCCTTGGAGCCCACCGGCTCTGCGGTGCGGATATACAGGTCTACAATACAGCGCAGTACCTTCTTTTTCCGTTCAGTCAGTTCCATTGGACTCCTCCGTTTCTGGTTTTAGCACTCTTTTCTCTCGAGTGCTAAGCACATTATACCACCGAGTGCCAAAAAGTCAATAGGAAGAAATATAAATTATTTTTGAACGGAATTTTTATTTTATGCATTGTGTCGTTTTATACAGATCCATGCCCCAATATTGACAAAGTATTTAAAAATGATAGAATGGTCGTAGGTTCATTTTCATCCTTGTATTTGCTTAGGTAGTCATTGGACGCATAGGTCTAACTGCCGTAAAATTTAATCAAAGGGGTATGGTTTAAGATGACAGCTTTTATCAATACATTTTTGCTGATCGTAAATATTGTTTCTTTTGCCGTTACTGTTTTATTTACAATATTCGGTTTATATGAGCAAATAATGGGGCCGGCAGATGCCGAAAAGCTACTCAAAAAGTTACACATTCCACTAAGTTATAATCAAGTGTTGATTATAGGGTTTGTTGCCATAACACTTATGGCAATCTGCTATATTTTGAGAGCCAAACTGTCTGGGAAATTGTAGAAAACTTTCTGAGCATAAGGGTTTGGGATTATCCCAACAAGTCTGTATTTTGGTGACCTAACGCAATACTTGCTGGCTGGTCGGCTGGTACATAACGACCTCGCTCCTTCCCGGCATGGTTTCTTTACGGCCTTTCGAGTCCCTAATCTCAAACAACCAAAAAGCCTCTATCCCATCGGGATAGAGGTTTTTGTGAAATGGCTATAAAAAAGATATTTCGGCGTTTGAGGATTGAGATTTGAACCTCTGCGTTTAACTGTTATGGGGCTATCGCCCCATGGGAATCTCCCACGGCCTAAAAAGTGTCCTGTTGCGGTTCCCGGCAGTAACTTCGCCTGTCGAAGCAGGCTCGTTCCTTGCCGACCGCTGCCACTCCCTCGCCTCGCTCCTCCCGCCCCCGGCGGCGCTCGGCTCGCTCCCCACCGGCATGTTTTCTTTACGGCCTTTCGATTCCCGTAGGGCAAAAAATAAAAGCACCACTTTCGTGGTGCTTTTATTTTTTGGTGACCCGTACGGGAATCGAACCCATGTTACCGCCG
>CAYROJ010000128.1:0-3539 GCA_964425865.1 uncultured Oscillospiraceae bacterium
ATTTCTTTTCGAAACTCAGTTTTTAGCCTTGCGCCTCAAGCGCTTGCATATAATATCATCTTTCCCACTAAAAGTCAAGTCCAAAAACCCCTCTTTTTCGTGCCTATCATTGTGCATATTCCCCACTTTCCTGTCGCCCGGGCGCAAAAAAAGGAGTCTCCGAAGAGACTCCTTAGCTTTTGTTATTTATTCAGCATCCTCGATGATGCCATAGCCGCCATCGTTTCTCTTATAAACCACTGCAAAGGCACCGCCATTGTCCTCATCCCGGAAAGCAAAGAAGTTATGCTCCAGCAAATTCATCTGCAGCACCGCCTCTTCCCTGTGCATGGGCATCATGTAGAATTTCTTCACACGAACGATGCTCAGATCCTCTTCGCACTCCTCTTCAGGGGCGAAAGAGGTCTCTTCCACAGACCGGACGAATGCATCCTGTTTCAGTCGCCGGGCAAGACGGGTCTTATTCTTGCGGATCTGGCCCTCAATTGTGCCGATGGCCGCATCCACAGATGCGAACATATCGGAAGTGCTCTCCTTTGCCCGGAACCAGGTGCCTGCGCCATGAACAGTCAGCTCTACAATGTTCCGGTTCTTTTCCACAGAGAAGGTGATCAAAGCCTCAGCATCCTCGTCAAAGAAACGGGCCAGCTTCATCACTTTTTTCTCAGCATACTGGTGGACATTACCGGGTAACTTAACACGCTTTTCACTGTACTGAAATTTCATATGCGACAGCTCCTTTCGTTTCACCAATCATTTGGTGTAAGTACATTATACCACATATGGTGGACAGTTGCAAGAGCTGAATATAAATATTGTGTAAATTCCGATTATTTCCCCGAAGGCTTCAGCCACACGGTCACACAGGCCACCATACCAAACTCTGCCCAGGGCAGCGTACTGGCACTTTGCCAAATACAGCCGGGCAGCAGCAGCAAAATCGGAAGGAACCACAATTCCCGGCGCATCTTTCCTGCCTTGGCGATGCAGTACAGGAAAAAGAAGATCCACAGGACTGCAAACCCGGCAGCAGGAAGAACTCTACACAGAAGTGCCTGTAAAAAGGCTTTCACAGAATCCATCGGCAAAGGGCTGAATGCGCCCTGGACTGTCAAAATCACCAGCGGAAGCATTGCGATCAGGCAAAGCCAGCTTTTCTTTTTTGTCAGCAGACACAATCCGAACAGCAGCCACAAAGATGGCAGCAACAGTCCGGAAAGGCTAAATGCCGAAAGCAGCGAAACACATTTCAAAAACACTACAAAAAAGCAGAACATACTGCCCAGGGTTGACATCAGTTCGTTATTCTTTCCTTTTGCCATTTCTCTTTAATCCTCCAAAGAATCCTCATCATCCAACAGAGCAGTCATCATTAAATTATAAACGAGCTCCGCTTTTTCCTCAAAAAGTCGGCCTAAACGATTGGCCTGGCGTTGATCGGGGGCAGTCAGTTCCAGCTTCATCAGCTCCCCTGCATCGTCCCGCAGTTCCATCACGACTGCAATTTCGCCGGAATCCCGAGTCACGACCCGGGTTTTGACCAGGCTGCTGCGCCGAATTTGACGGTTGAAGCGAGCCACTGCGTTTTCTGCCCGCTGACGGACACTGAAGGCAATGGAGTCTGCTGTCAGCTCCCCTGCCTCCTTGCCCTTGGGCGTGACTTCGTAGGTATCACCCTCCTGCTTCAGGTGGCCCGATGCAACCATTTCCGGAATAGCGGTGCAGACATCAAAATAACTGAGGCAGTCATCCTGGAAGCAAAGCTCGTAGATCTGCTGACAATTCACCGGATACTTGACCCGGGATGTGACAAAAAGGATCAGAACCTTTACATCCATCATATCATGAATAAAGCCCAATCGCTGCATAAACAATCACCTCTATCTCTATTATACAGAAAGACGGCAAAAAATCAAGCACTCCATTTTATTCTGCTGCATAATCTGATATGAAAGGGTGATGAAATGCAACAGCCTGTTTTCTATACTTTCGGCGACACCGATGCTCTACGCCACGCCAAAAACAATTTACAGCAGTGGGGATACACTGTATCCCCGATCCCCAGCAGTCATGTGACCCACCTTGTATTGCCTGTGCCCAGTTTTGATAAGCCAGGCATCATCAAAGGCGGCCAAATCCTAAAGGAAATACTAATGCATCTGCCGGAAAACATCACGGTTTTTGGTGGAAATCTGCCGACACTTCCCTATCGACAGGTAGATTTTTTGCAGGACGAATTCTACTTGCGGGAAAATGCGCAGATCACAGCACAGTGTGCACTAAAAATTCTGCAACAGCACCGCTCTCTCGCCGACGCTTCTGTTCTGGTGATCGGCTGGGGGCGAATCGGCAAGCATTTGCTTTCCCTGCTCACCAAGGCCGGTGCCTCCGTAACCATGGCCGTTCGGAAAGAGTCGGACTATCTCAACCTGCAAAGTCTGGGAGAAACTGCGGTTTTGATTTCCCAGTGGGAGCCGTGCCGATACGACATCATCATCAACACTGCCCCGGCCCCATTGCTGGACGAAAGTGAAACAAGATCTCAGGCATTTTTAATGGATCTGGCTTCAGTGCAGGGCATCAGAGGCAGTCGTGTGCTTTGGGCTCGAGGGCTGCCAAACAAGGATATGCCGGAAAAATCCGGTGTTTTGATTGCCAAGACCGCTTTGCGTTATGCACTTGGAAAGGAGAATATATGAATATTGGTTTTGCACTCTGTGGTTCTTTCTGTACATATAGTCAGGTTTTTCCTGTGATCGAGCAGCTGGCACAGGTTCACCGAGTGATCCCTATTCTCTCCCCTGCTGCTGCAAATATCGATAGCCGGTTTGGAAATGCAGAAGAGCACATCTCCAGATTAACCGAAATCTGCCATCAGGCACCTTTCACCACATTAACGGAAGTAGAACCAATTGGGCCGAAGGGATTGTTGGATATTCTGGTCATTGCGCCATGTACCGGGAATACGCTGGCAAAGCTGGCTCACGGCATTGCGGACACGCCGGTAACCATGGCAGCAAAAAGCCATTTACGAAACGGCAGGCCCCTTCTGCTGGGAATATCCACCAACGACGGTCTGTCTGGAGCAGCCGAAAACATTGGCCGACTCCTTAATCGCAAGCATTTCTATTTCGTCCCCTTTGGTCAGGATGATCCCTACGGCAAGCCCTGCTCCCTGGTCGCAAAATTTCAAAAGCTCCCTCAGGCGCTGGATGCAGCGCTGGAAGGCTACCAGCTGCAACCCATTATGCTATAAGCATCAAAAGTACAAGAGGATAACAGGCTTCTGCCCAGGGAGAAGCTGGCAGAAATCATTGATTTTGGCTTGTACGCCACAGTGACATGCATGCGAGCTGCGCCCACGGAGCCGCTCTTAGCGAGTCGCAGATGTGGGGATAAACTCTAAGGAACACTGCCTTTATATTTCTCCACACCCGCCCCTTCGGGGCACCCTCTCCTCAAGGAGAGGGCTTTTTGACACGCTGAAAAGGGGCTGTAAAATAACAGTCGGAGGAAAACGGAGGATTCCAAGAATGGGA
>CAYROJ010000129.1:0-3495 GCA_964425865.1 uncultured Oscillospiraceae bacterium
CTGTATGAACTTCTTCTATTTTTTCAAGTGTTGCACTTGATAGTATAATTCACCGTCATAATAAAAACGCCACCGAAAATTCGGTGGCGTTCCGTATTCTTAGAAATCCTGCTCCAAATGGCGGCAAATCGCCTCAAAAGTGGTGTCAGAAATAGCGTGCTCCATTTTGCAGGCATCCTCGGCAGCGGTTTCCCGATCAACACCCAGCTTCATCAGCAGGGCGGTCAATGTCTTGTGCCGTGCATAAATTTTTTCGCCGATCTGCCGGCCTGTATCCGTCAGGTGCAGAGCACCGTTGTCTTCCATCTCCAGGTAGCCGTTCTTTTTCAGCAGGTTCACCGCCCGGCTGACACTGGGCTTGGAGTAGCCCATGTGCTCCACCACATCAATGGATCGCACAGTATCCATGGTCTGAGACAGGACGAAAATCGTCTCCAAATACATCTCTCCCGATTCCTGAAGCCGCATAGGCGTCACTTCCCTTCTTTCTTTTTGTATAGGATAGCATGAAAGGAGCATTTTTGCAAGCAAAATTCTGGCAAACATCACCCCATGATTCTTCGCAGCATTTTACAGTGTTCTCTGGTCTCGGTAGCCATCCGAGTAAAGGCCTCTCCATACACCGGGTCCCGGCTTTGGCTCTCATAAAAACGGAGATTTGCCTCCGCTCGGTTCAGACTGCGGCGCAACTCCTGCATGGGCACACGCCGGGGCTGAGTGGTGCCATAGACCCGCTGCCAAACCCGCCGCTCCATATTTTTGTCCATAAAATCCCCTCCATGAATAATTTATGCGAAAAACGAAAAAATGTGTGAAAAAACACTTCCATTTTTCGTTCATTTGTGCTACAATGGGCAAAAGATTAAAATAGGAGTGGATGTATATGCCAAGAACCAGCAATAAGGCAGAGCTTATTTTGGATTATGTAAACCAATTCATCCAGGAGAATGGCTATGCGCCCTCCGTGCGGGAGATCGGCGCTGCCGTCGGCCTGCGTTCCACCGCTTCCGTCAGCTATCACTTGCAGGCCTTGCAGGACAAGGGTCTTCTGCAAGCCCCCAGTGCCAAGGGATTGAAGCGTGCCATCGTCACCAGCCAGCGTCCCGGTCAGATCCCCATCGTGGGCGTGGTCACCGCCGGTGTTCCCATTCTGGCCGTGGAAAACCAGGAAGGCACTATGGCCTGGGACGGCGATCCGGGCTGCTTCGCTCTCCGTGTCCGGGGCGACAGTATGATCAACGCCGGCATTTTAAGCGGCGACAAAGTGGTAGTCCGCCCCCAGCAGACCGCTATGGACGGTCAGATCGTAGTGGCCCGCATTGGCGATGAAGCCACAGTCAAGCGTCTGCGCCGCCGCAACGGTGAAATTTGGCTCATGCCTGAAAACGACAATTATGACCCCATTGACGGCACAGAAGCGGAAATCATCGGCCTTGTAAAGGCAGTTGTACGAGAGTATTAAAAAGACGGTGCGCAGAATGCTCTGCGCACCGTTTCCTTTTTCAAAAGCGGTTAAAATAGCGGTAAACCGGCTCCAGCTTTTCAAACAGGTCCAGCGCCCGCGCTGCCAATCCCCGGCCGAAAACCTCCTCGGAAATCGGCTCGTAGCAAATGCACTCAATAGCCTCTTTCCATGCAAAATAGGGCTTTAACAGCTGGTTTTCCGTCTCTTTGGGACGCTTATACAGCTGTGCCGTGACAGGAATGCCGGTTTCCTTTTCAGTCTTTGCCATCAGATCCAGAAATTTCTGTGGACGATTGGAAATCTCTTTTCTGAAATTTTCCATATACTCTGTCTTCGGCCGCAGAACGGCGAAGCCGTACATCACCCGATCCGGGTTGATCTCCAAAAACACGCAGGGCCGCTCCAGCCAGTAGTCCCCGTCCCGGCGGACACAGCACCATAGGCTTTCCTTATAAGGCAGCGGATGATGCAGCCGCGCGTCCCGATAAATGCGGCTGACTTTCATCATGTTGCCGGGGGTGTCGGCGTAAGGAACGAACAGCTCCTGCGCCAGAGCCTTCATAGGCTCATACAGCGTATCGGTATACTGCTTTTTATGCTCCAAAAACCAATCCCGGTTGTTGTTCATCCGAATGCCCCAGAGAAAATCCACGGTTTCGGGAGTAAATCCTTCAAACATAGGTTGCACCTCTTTCTTTTTCTGACCATAGTATAAAAAATTCAGCCGAGAAAGTCAACTCATCAAAAATTAAGATACTCATCACAAACTGAGATATGGACTTTTCCTTTGCATTCGGTATAATAAGGACAAAGGCGCCGAACAAGGAAAGGATTTGAAAATATGACCGTCTTATCCCAAAATTTGAAGCGTTTCCGCCAAGCCAAGCATTTTACCCAGGAGGGGGTGGCAGAAGCATTGGGTGTCAGCACCCAGACAGTGTCCCGCTGGGAATGCGGCACCACCCTGCCGGATGCTTCTATTTTGCCCCAGATCGCCCGATTGTACTGCATTACCATTGATGATCTGTTCAAAGAAACATCCATTGCCTACGACAATTATGCCTGTCGGCTGGGCTGTGTGTACGAAGCCACCAAAAAGCCGGAGGATTTTCTTCGGGCAGATCAGGAATATCAGAAACTGCTGCGCTCCGGAGATCATTCTGCCGATGACCTGCGGATGTACGGTATTCTCCACCAGTACATGATGCAATACTGCATTGAAAAGGCCGCCCAGCTCTTTGAAAAAGGACTGGCAAAGGCCAAGGACGAAGACCCGGAGATGTATTGGCGCATCAAGCGGCAGCAAAACCTTTATCTCCACGAAATCGGCAAAGACCGATCCGTGATCGACGAATTTCTGCCCTTGGTAAAGAGCGGCAGCTGCATCTTAGACGAATGGATCTGTCTGATCCAAGCGTATTATTTCCGGGAGGATTTTGAAAACGCCCTGATTTATGCGGAAAGTGCGGAAAAGAAGTTCCCGGAAAGCGCCATGCTGCATATCTATCTGGGGGATATTTTCCGTGGTATGAAACGTTATGACGAGGCCTTTTTCCACTGGAAACGAGCCCAGCAGTTGGAGCCAACCTGGACAGACAGTGCCTATTCCATGGCAGAGTGCTACGAAGAACTGGCCGACTACGAAAACGCCTGTGCCGCCTGGCAAGCCATTGCAGATGATCTTTCCGCCCGAGGCTATGATGTGGAAGCCAACTGGCCCCGCATCAACGCCCTTCGCTGCAGGGAAAAGAGCAAATAAAAAAATCACCACCCTGAAGGGTGGTGATTTTTGGTGGAGACAACAGGACTCGAACCTGTGACCTCATGCGTGTGAAGCATGCGCTCTAACCAGCTGAGCTATGCCTCCGTGGAACGCAAGTAATTATACCATAAAACAAAACTTTGTCAAGTCCCGTTTTTTCCTTTTCCAAAAAATGTTTTACAGCCGGCGTAATTCCCCCTGCTCCGGGCTTTTCTGTTCATTTGTCAATGATGTGAGACCACAAAAAAGCATATAGAGTTCTGATTTA
>CAYROJ010000130.1:0-3464 GCA_964425865.1 uncultured Oscillospiraceae bacterium
TTGATGCCCCAGGGGTCGGTGGCTTCGTCCAGAATGGCACGCATCTTGGTGTTGATGATGTCACGGGAGGTCAGGGTCTGATCCAGCTCCAGATCGCCGATGATGTTACGCAGAGTGGTAGCGGTCAGGGTCTCCATGGCTGCCATGGGCATTTCCACACCGTAGGCATAGAGCTTGGGGTCGGTGATCTGGAAATATACCACGGTATCGATCTGCATGGTGACATTATCCTTGGTAATGACGGGCTGAGGGGGATAGTCCAGAACCTGCTCTTTCAAAGAAACGCGCTTGGCGATCCGATCCAGGAAGGGCACCTTGAAGTGAACGCCCACGCCCCAGACGGTGCGGAAAGCACCCAGCCGCTCAATGACATAGGCATAGGACTGCTGAACAACGGAAATGCTGGAAATGATGATCACAAACAGGATCACGACGATTGCAATGACAAATGGCATATTTTTTCCTCCTATTGTATTTCAAATGTAATTTTACACGGGTGTAACGAAGACCTTTACGCCTTCAATACGGTCAGCCCGGACCAGTGTTCCTTCCGGAATCTTTTCGCCGGAGGTGGATCGAGCAGACCATTCCATGGCCCCCAGCTTCACCTGTCCGCAGGCATCTTCATTGTCGATGGCAGCAGTGACCCGGCCGGTAGCGCCGATGACAGAATCTACATTGGTGGCCGTCAGCTTGGGATTCAGGCATTTTTTCACGATGGGCAGGAACGCCAGCAGAAGTCCGGCAGACACCACAAAGAACAGCAGGATCTGCAACCAGATCTGGCCGCCCAGCATGGCCGTGACCAATGCTGTCAGTGCGCCGATGGCAAACCAGATGGACACCAGGTGGATGGGGCAGGCGCCTTCCATCACCAAAAATCCAATGAGCAGCACCAGCCAAATAATTTCAGCCCCAGTCATAAATAAAACCTCCTTCCGGTCTGATTGGGTTGTGACCTTATAGTAACAGAAACTGGCTTTCCAGTCAATTCACACATTGAATAAAAATTAGAGTTTATCATCGCTTTGGTCATTAAAATTCTGGCTTTCCCTGAAAAAATCCCGATTTTTCCCTCAAAATAATCCGATATTCGGAAAACACCGCTCTTTTTCCTGTTTTTGCGGATTTTTGATTGTTGTAAATGGTTATATAACCATTAAGTATATTTCTGTGACCATTTATAAAATTTATCAAATTGTTTGATTTTTGGGTTTATTTCAGCCCAGCGGCCGACTTTTGTACAACTTCCCCATATTTTCGGATCAGAAGGAAAAAAATTGCGAAAATTTTAGTGATTTCAACATTTCCAAATTCTACGGATTATATTTTTGTATTTTTGTGGAAATTATCTTGACATTCCGACCAACCGCCGATAAAATAGTATACGGTAAAGTGTACGCTGGGCTAGTTTGGAATGTTCAGCGTTTCATGATAACCGGCATTGGCCGGGGTTTTCGCAGCAATAGGGCAGGCTTTTCCCCGCCCTGCGCCTTATGGCGTTGAATTTGCATATTTTTCCGCCGTGTTTGGCGGTTTTTGCCAAATAAAACTGCATAGGGCTTTTGCGACTGCCCCTTCAGCGATGCCATTTTAACGAAGGAGGTGCGTTGCAGATATTATGGTATACGCGATTGTAGGTATTGTGGCAGCCATCATCGGCATTGCACTTGGTTTTGTTTTCTACGGTCTGAAGGATAAGGACGCAAAGAAACGGATCAAGGGCGCAGAGGAAGAGGCCACCCGCATTATGAACGATGCTTTCCGTGCCAGCGAGAGCAAGACCAAGGAAATGCTCTTGGAAGCCAAGGAAGAGATCCATAAATCCCGCACAGAGTACGAAAAAGAAGTCAAAGAGCGCCGGGCGGAACTGAGCAAGCAGGAACGCCGCCTGGAACAGAAGGAAGCAACTCTGGACAAGAAGACCGAAGCCTTTGAAAAGAAGGAAGAGGAGCTTGCCAAGAAGCTGCAAAAAGTAGCCGAAACACAGGCTGAGGCCGAGCAGGCCAAGGCAGCACAGATGAAGGCCTTGGAAGTGATTTCCGGGCTGACCCAGGAGCAGGCCAAGCAGACCCTGCTTGACTCCGTGGAGGAGGAAGTCCGCCACGAAACTGCCATGAAGATCAAGGAGATCGAGCAGCAGATGAAGGACGAAGCCGACGACAAGGCTCGTGAGATCATCGCTCTGGCCATCCAGCGCTGTGCCGCCGATCACGCCGCAGAAACCACCGTTTCCGTGGTTCCCCTGCCCAACGACGAAATGAAGGGTCGCATTATCGGCCGTGAGGGTCGCAACATCCGCACCCTGGAGACCATCACCGGCGTTGACCTGATCATCGACGATACCCCCGAAGCCATCACCGTTTCCAGCTTCGACCCCGTCCGCCGTGAGGTGGCTCGTCTGGCACTGGAAAAGCTGATCGTGGACGGCCGTATCCACCCCACCCGTATTGAGGATATGGTGGAAAAATCCCGCAAAGAAGTGGAGCGGGTCATTCGTGAGGAAGGCGAGCGTGCCTGCTACGAGACCGGTGTCCACAATCTGAATCCGGAACTGGTAAAGATCCTGGGTCGCCAGAAGTACCGTACTTCTTACGGCCAGAATGTTTTGAACCACTCCATCGAAGTGTCCCACATTGCAGGCCTCATGGCTGCCGAGCTGGGCGTGGATGTGGCTATGGCAAAGCGGGCAGGTCTTTTGCATGACCTTGGCAAGTCCATCGACCACGAGGTTGAAGGCAGCCATGTGCAGCTGGGTGCGGATCTTGCCCGGAAGTACAAGGAAAATCCCGTCATCGTCAATGCCATCGAGGCACACCACGGCGATGTGGAGCCCAAGACCGTCATCGCTGTGCTGGTGCAGGCAGCCGATGCCGTGTCCGCCGCCCGTCCCGGCGCTCGCAGAGAGAATGTGGAAAACTACATTCGCCGTCTGCAAAAGCTGGAAGAGCTGACCAGCTCCTACCCCGGCGTGGACAAGGCTTATGCCATCCAGGCAGGCCGTGAGGTGCGCATCATGGTCAAGCCCGAGGTCGTCACCGAGGACAACATGATCATCCTGGCCCGTGACATTGCCAAGCAGATCGAAGCCGAGTTGGAATATCCCGGCCAGATCAAGGTCAATGTGATCCGGGAAACCAAAGCGGTGGAATACGCAAAGTAAACACACAAAGCCGACTCCGAAAGGGGTCGGCTTTCGGTTTCTCCCGGAGGGAAAGACGAAAATTGCTCATCCGTCACCGATGGTTGCATTTTCTCTATGGGATGGCTTTGCAAAGCAGACCGGTGTGTCAAAAAAGCCCTCTCCTTGAGGAGAGGGTGCCCCGAAGGGGCGGGTGTGGAGAAGGCAGTGTTTTTTAGATTTTTACTCCACTCTGCGACTGGCTAAGAGTCGCCCTATGGGCAGCTGCTCGCTTGCATGGCACTGCAGCGCACAACTCAAAAATCAAAGACTATTGCCAGCC
>CAYROJ010000131.1:0-3461 GCA_964425865.1 uncultured Oscillospiraceae bacterium
ATCATATCTTTTTCTTTTCACCAATTTGGGTCACATCTATTTACACCGCAGAGGATGCCAACGCTGTTTTGCTTCCCCTCCCTTGACCTTTTCAGCGAAAGGCTCTATAATAATACAAAATACCCGATTTTTCAAGGAGGTGCCCGGTTGAGCACGATCAGCAAAAAACAGGATATGACCACCGGTTCCATTTGGCGGCACATGGTTGCCTTTGCCCTGCCGGTCTTTTTGGGGCAGCTGTTCCAGCAGCTATATAACACCGCCGACAGTGTGATCGTCGGCAATTTTGTCAGCAAAGGGGCACTGGCCGCCGTTTCCAGCAGCGGCAATCTGATCTTTATGATGACCGGCTTCTTCATGGGACTGTCCCTGGGTGCAGGTGTGGTCATCAGCCGCTACTTTGGTGCCAGGAACTACGAGGCCATGTCTGCCGCTATTCACACCAACATTGCCTTCGGGGCAGTGTGCGGCATTTTGATGACTGTTGCCGGTATCTTCCTGACTCCTCAAATTCTGGTCTGGATGAAAACATCGCCGGATGTGCTTCCCCTTTCCATCACCTATTTCCGCATCTATTTTATGGGTGCGTTTTTCTCTTTGATGTACAATACCTGCATGGGCATTCTGCGTGCAGTGGGCGACAGCCGCACCCCTCTTTACTACTTGATTTTTTCTTCCATCGTCAATGTTCTGCTGGATCTTCTGTTTGTCGGACCCATGCAAATGGGCGTTGCTGGAGCGGCCATCGCCACGGTCATCAGCCAGGCAGTCAGTGCCATACTGTGCTTTGTGAAGCTCCTGCGCACCACCGGGCCGGAGAAAGTATCTTTTCGGCACATCCGCTTTGATTTTTCCATGCTGCGGCAGATCGCCGGCCAGGGCATCCCCTCCGGTGTGCAGAATTCCATCATTTCCATCGCCAATGTGGTGGTGCAGAGCAACATCAATGTCTTTGGTACGGATGCGATGGCCGGATGCGGCTCTTATGCCAAGGTGGAGGGCTTCGTTTTCCTGCCCATTACCGCTTTTACCTCTGCCATCACCACCTTCATCGGCCAAAATCTGGGCGCAAAGCAGCACAAGCGTGCCAAGCAGGGAGCCGTTTTCGGCATCATTTGCGCCATGATACTTGCAGAACTGCTGGGTGTGATCCTTTATTTCATCTGCCCCTGGGTGATCCGGCTGTTCAATGATGATGCCAATGTGGTGGCCATCGGCGTGCTGCAAATGCGCACCGAATGTTTCTTTTTCTTCGCCCTGGCGCTGGCTCACGGCGTTTCCGCTGTCATGCGAGGGGCAGGACGGGCAAATATGCCCATGTTCACCATGCTGGGCTGCTGGTGCATTCTGCGTGTGGCATACATCACCATCGCCGTAAAACGCTACCCCACCATCCAGACCATTTTCTGGGCCTATCCTTTGACCTGGTGTGTCAGCTGTGTGGTTTTCCTGCTGTACTACTGGAAGGCCGATTGGGTACATACCTACGACAAAAAAGGGCTGTGATCGACCACCAAGAAGTCCCTGCGCTGTGCAGCGCAGGGACTTCTTTCATTCAGATAGCAGGGTCACTTGCAGTTTGACCGGGTTATGGTCGGAATTGGCAAAGCCCAGATCCACCGTTTCCACCAAATCGATCTGCACATTGGGCGAAAGGATAAAACCGTCCAGCACATACTTTTGACTGCTCTCATCCAAAGGCTTGTTCAGTAGACGGCAGGAAGCAGTCTCGCCATCGAAGGCATACCGGAAGCCATTGGGCAAGGAGCTTTCTTCCATAACGGTGGGTGCCCACACATCCCCTTCCACCGGGAAGGTGTCCAGCACGCCGGAGAATGTTTGGTTAAAATCGCCGCCTGCGATGACATAATTGCCCTTTTCATACTCCTGCTGCAAAATTTTCATCAGCAATTTCGTCTGAGCAGCTTTCCCCTCACCGTCATCGTAGGCTTCCAGATGGAGGTTCACCAGCACAACCTCCCTGTCGCTGCCCTCGATTGCCAAGCGTGTGACCAGCAGACAGCGCTTCAAGTTGGCAGTGCTGCTGGGCCAGGAGAAGGGGCAGGGCAAAGAAATTCGCTCAGATGCGCTTTTTACAAGGCCGTTTGTGAAGGTAGCGATGCCGCTTTCCACCTTGCCGATGGGCGGCAAGGGAATGGGCACAAAGGCACACTTGTAGTTATAGGCCAGAGCAAAATTTCCGGGATAGATTTCCGATATGGCTTCCAATTCGTTGACATAGCCTGTGCGGTTGGAGTGGACATCCACCTCCTGCAAAAGCCAGGCATCCGCCGGTTCGGAGGAAATAAACTCCTTGATGGCAGCCAGATTTTCTGCCACTTCTTCTGCGGCAGGGTTGACCTTACTGCCGCCGTCCATAAAGAAGTCCGATGCTGCATTTAAGCCTGCATAGCCGATATTCCAGCTGTAAATAGTCAGGCGATCTCCGACGGGTGCAGCAGCGGCGTTATCGATTTGCAGCCATTCGGCACACTGCCGCTCCTTGGGGCGATACTCCGTGGCCGTCAAATAGGCGACCAGCGCCCCCACAGCCACCAAAATAGCTGCCAAAATTCCAAGAATGATCTTGATCCAAAGTCGTTTTTTCATACGGTGCTCCTTTGCTGGGAAATACAGCTCTATTATAAAGAAAACCGCCCCCACCGTCAATGTTGAATTTATCCCCTTTTCATGGTATGATAGGCTCAAAGCAAATTTGTGAGGAAGCCTATGCGTTATGAAAATATGATGCCGGGGATCTTTCTGGCCCGGCCCAACCGCTTTATCGCCCATGTGGAAATAAACGGAAAACAAGAGATCGTTCATGTCAAAAATACAGGCCGCTGCCGGGAACTGCTGCCCCAGGGGGCGAGGGTCTGGTGCCAGCACTGGGACAGCCCCACCCGAAAGACAAAGTTCGACCTGATCTCCGTCCAAAAGGGGGCTCGCATCATCAACATGGACTCCCAAGCACCCAACCATGCCGTTCGGGAATGGCTGCAAAAGGGCGGTCTGGGCGAAATTGAGGATTTGAAATGGGAGTACACCTATGGCGACAGTCGGTTTGATTTTTCATTCCTCAAGGGTGACCGCCGATGTTTTCTGGAAGTGAAGGGTGTCACCCTGGAAAATGAAGGCGTTTGCGCCTTCCCCGATGCCCCCACGGAGCGTGGAGTAAAGCATCTGAAAGGCTTGACAGAGCTGGCCGGGGAGGGCTTCGGCGCTTATGTGCTGTTCGTAGTTCAGATGGAAAATGTAAGCTATCTGCACCCCAATGACGATACCGACCCGGCCTTTGGCACTGCGCTTCGGGAAGCTGCTGCCGCCGGGGTGCAGGTGCTGGCCATGGAATGTGCCGTTACGCCGGATACCATGACCATTTCCAAGCCTGTGGAGGTGCGGCTGTCATAGTGATTTGTCAAACTAAGTGCAACACTTTTTGAAGTTCAAGATCCCAAAGG
>CAYROJ010000132.1:0-3438 GCA_964425865.1 uncultured Oscillospiraceae bacterium
TCGACGTTATCCTGAAGAACGCTGGCGCTTCCAAGCTGGGCGTCATCAAGGTTGTCCGTGCCGCTACCGGCCTGGGCCTGAAGGACGCTAAGGATCTGGTTGACAACTGCCCCAAGACCCTGAAGGAAGCTATCTCCAAGGAAGACGCTGAGAAGCTGGTCGCTGAGCTGAAGGAAGCCGGCGCTGAGGCTGAGATTAAGTAATTTATCTCCCCTAAGTTTTCTCACCAAAGCAGCCGTCAAAATTTGACGGCTGCTTTTTGCATACAGGAGGTTTTTTATGGACGCTATTAACCAATTATTTACTACATTGCAGCAAAAAGTCGACACCATTTTAGACTATGTTCTCTTTTTCGTCATTGCCATCGTTGGCTTTTTGCTGATTAGTTCCATGTTCCGTTTCCTGTTTGGCAAAAAAGCCCAAATTGGAAAGGCCATCACCTCTGCTATGGAAGTGCTGTGCCTGTATGTTATCTGTATTGTTGTTTACAGTTTCGGTGTCCACTGGGATGTTTTCTTAAATCCGCTGCCCTTTGTCTCCATTGAAAATGGATATATGCACATTTTCCCCATCATTGGGGCAGGATTTACTGAAATTTGCACCCATTTTACCAAGCTGCTGCTGATCTGTTTCCTTGTTAATTTGATGAATTCCATCATTCCCGAAGGCAAAAAGCTGTGGCTGTGGCTCCTGCTTCGTGTCGTAACCGTTGTACTGGTGGTCTTCGTAAATTATGGACTGGATTTCGCTCTGAACACCTGGCTTCCCCAGGGCATCACGGAAATTGCGCCTTTGATCCTCTTGGGTGTGCTCCTGCTGCTTATTCTGCTGGGCAGTTTGAAATTGATCGTCGGTGCAACACTCTTTGTAGCCAACCCGGTCATTGGTGCACTTTACACCTTCTTCTTCTCCAATTTTGTCGGCAGATCCCTGGCTCGCTCCATCATTTCTGCAGGCTTGATCACTGCATTGGTGTATTTGCTCAATACCATGCAAATCATGACCATTGTTATTTCAGCCTCCAGCCTCGTGCTACTCATCCCAGCGCTGCTGATCGTTGTTTTGCTTTGGTATATCGTCGATCGAATTGTATGACAAAACGCCTCAGTTCTTAGGAACTGAGGCGTTTTTACTTTAAAAAGTTGCTACATCCGGATCAGCAGGTTCTGCCTTTGTCACAGAAACAGCCGTCAACACAGGGCCAACTTCCCCATGGTAAATGCTGTGCTTCTGGGCTGCGATCTTTGCGGTGACCATATACCATGCCCGGGGCTCAACAGGCTCCGAATAGAGGCACGGAACGCCCAGGAATTGAATATCATCCACACAGCAGGTCATCACAAAACGACCGGGGGCAAAAATCCCCTTCTTCTCCCGGCGAAGCAAGGCTGCCTGACATTTGAATGTGACCGTCTTACCATCGTACTTCTCCGGCTCCTCCGTCACATCCCGATACCACAGCGCATAGTCCTCGTCCTTGATCTGGATAACCGGAGCATTGATGTCAAAGGGCAACGGATCTTCCACATCATCAAAAGCAGTGGTCCCGTCGGTATAGTCGTACATAATGTCCACCCGGCGGTTGGCTGCACGAACCAGCTTGTGCAGGGGCATGGTGTCTTCCCCTTTGGTCAGGCGATTGAACACCACCATCTGAGCACCCATCAGCTTGTCCATAACCAAATTACGCATATTGGCATTGTACTGCATAAAGGTGGTGGAGTCGGCAAACATGACCTCCTGAGCAATGACCCAGTCCACCGGGAATCGGGTGTAGAGGTCGCCCACCAGCTCCATACCGTTGAGCTCTGCTACGATCCGCTCAGGCTTGTATTTTTTTGTCAATGCCTGCAAATCCTTGGTTGTCACCGTGCGCTGATCCAGCACTTCCAAATAGACATTCTTATGGGGATAGGTGGAGAAATCGTACTCCTCCTCCCCTTCCTCAAACACCAGCAGCAGAGTCTTTTCGCCGGCATTAAAGCGCTCATCTTCCAGCGTCTCCTGGATGAACTTTGTCTTACCAGAGTCCAGGAAGCCCGTAAAAGCATAAACAGGAATTTCTGTCATAGTTTCTCCTTACACGCCAAACAGGTCAGCTACGGCCTGCTCATTGAGTTTAGAGCCAATGACGCACAGCTTGCCGATAACAGAAGCGCTGCCCATGCGAACATTCTCCTCTTCCGGCACATAGTCAAAGTGGATCCAGCCGCCGTCGGCGCAGGGAACAATGCCCTTGGCACGCAGAATAATGCCATAATCCCCGGAATCCAGGGCCTTCAGTACAGACTGGATGCCCTCAACTGTAAACTTGTGAGCGGTTTCCACGCCCCAGGAAGTAAACACCTCATCGGCATGATGATGGTGATGATCGTGATTGTGGTCATGGCAACCACAAGTGCAGTGCTCGTCATGCTCGTGGTGATGATGCTCATGCTCTTCATGGTTATGGTGGTGGCAGCAATGATGCTCTTCCTCGTCCTCATCGTGGTGATGGCCATGGCAGCAGTGATGCTCTTCCTCGTCCTCATCGTGATGATGGCCATGGCAGCAGTGATGCTCTTCCTCGTCCTCATCGTGATGATGGCCGTGGCAGCAGTGATGCTCTTCCTCGTCCTCATCGTGATGATGGCCGTGGCAGCAGTGATGCTCATGGTCGTGTTCCAGCTCCTCCAAATCATGCTGGACGGAAGTAGCACCCTCCATGGCCTCCAGCAGCTGCTCACCGGTCAGTTCGTTCCAGGGAGCGACCACCAGAGTTGCATCTGCATTGTGCTCCCGCAGCAACGCCACGGCGGCATCCAGCTTGGCCTGTGCAATTGCATCGGTACGGGAGAGAATAATGGTAGATGCAGTTTCAATTTGATTATTGTAGAACTCGCCAAAGTTCTTCATATAGATCTTGACCTTGCCAGCATCGGCAACGGCCACCTTGTAGCCCAAAACTACATCGTGATCCAGCACTTTTTCCACCGCAGCCACAACATCGGACAGCTTGCCTACGCCGGAAGGCTCGATAACGATTCGGTCGGGATGATACTGTTCAATGACCTGATTCAGTGCCTTGCCAAAATCACCTACCAGAGAACAGCAGATACAGCCGGAGTTCATTTCTGTAATGTTGATACCGGCATCCTGCAAGAAGCCGCCGTCAATGCCGATCTCGCCGAACTCGTTCTCGATCAGCACCAGCTTTTCGCCCTTGTAGGCTTCCTGGATCATTTTCTTAATAAGGGTGGTCTTACCGGCCCCCAGGAAACCGGAGTAAATGTCGATCTTTGTCATAAAAAACGCCTCCTAAGGTTTTCATAGATGGTACTATTATACCACCCTATTTTCAATATTTCTACCCCCTTTTTCAAAAAAGAACACCCCGATGCAAATGATATGCTACCCCTATAAGAGACAGTGAAAAAGAAAACCTGTCTTTTATGGGGG
>CAYROJ010000133.1:0-3383 GCA_964425865.1 uncultured Oscillospiraceae bacterium
CTTTTTGCCCCGCATGGTGCACACTTCTCCGTTGACCAGCACAGCACCTTCCTGAATGACGGTTTTGGCTTCGCCGCCGGAATAGACGATGTTGGCAAATTTCAAAGCGTCCTGGAGCTTGATATATTCGGTGGAAATGGGCAGTTTTATCCCATTTTCCTTCTTTTTTACGGTAACTTTCATAAGATAACTCCTTGATGCGTTTGTATAAAAGGGGAGAGCCATCAGCCTTCCCCAAAGGGGAAGGTGTCACCGCCTGTGGGGCGGTGACGGATGAGGTGGCATTTTCTCAAAAAATGCCATTGCCGTTAGGCGATACCTGCCCCAACCTCACTTACACTGGGCCACCCTCTCAGTCGGGAAACTTTTAATTTTTGATCCGCACCGGCAGCACCATATAGGCAAAATCATATTTATCATCGGCCGGGGTGAAAACAATGGGGCTCAAACCGTTGGTCAGCTCCATAATAACTTCCTCACTGGGAACCACTTTCAGTGCTTCCGCCAAATAGCGGACATTAAATCCGATCTCCAGATCCTGACCGTCACCGGCAAAGGAGCAACGGTCTTCCGCTGCACCGATGGTGGTGCTGGTTTTCATCTGCACCTCGTTGCGGCCGAACAGGCAGCGCACCGGACTTTTGTATTTTTCAGAAACGATCAGACCCACACGCTCAATGGAGCTGGCAAGATCCGAAACATGGGCAGCCAGCTGAATGGGGCAGTTGGTGGGCACCACCTTCCGCCAATCCAGAAAATCGCCTTCCAGCAATCGGCAGACCAGAGTGGTTCCGCCCATCTGGAACAGAATGTGCTTGTTGCCCAGAGTGAAGGCCACATCGCCTTCGTCGCCCAGAAGCTTTTCCACTTCCTTCAGACCGGAAGCCGGAACCACAAAATTCAGCTGTCTGCCGATGCCCTCCTCCGGATGGAAGGTGCGGCGTGCCAGACGGAAGCCGTCCACGGCAATGGCAGAAACAGCGGTGTCTTCCACTTCAAATTTCACGCCCGTATGAATGGGACGACCCTGATTTTCAGAGACCGCAAAAATCGTGCCGGAGATCAGCTCTTTCATGGCTGTCTGGGGGATACGAATGGCCTTGCCCTCGTTGACATCGGGCAAATTGGGGTAATCGTCGGCATTTTCAGCAGAAATGGTGAAGCTGGCATAGCCTGCCCGAATGGATACTTTATAGGTTTCGTCCACCACCACGGTCACAGGTCCTTCCGGCAGACGGCGAATGATGTCGCCGAACAGCTTGGCAGGCAGAATGCACTCGCCGGGGTCGGAAACATCGGCCTCGATCTGGTGGGTGATGGCGGTTTCCATATTGTAGCCGGTCAGGCTCAAACCGGTAGAACCGGCACGGCACAGGATGCCTTCGATGACGGAGAGACTGCTCTTGGTGGCGACCGTACGGCCGGCGATGTTCAGGCCTGCCGAGAGCATATTTTTTTCACAGGTAAAACGCATACGGGTCCATCCCTTCTTGAATATGATTTATAAAATAAATAGAAAAATAATATTTTAGGTAGTATTAACAGTATTAGGGAAAACTTATGTGGAAAAGTGGTTTTGGCCCAGATTTGAAGCGGTTTTTTTCTCCACAGCCCTTTTTGGAATTTTAAAAACTTTTCCACAGGCCATGTTGAGAAAAAGTGGGCGCAACCGAATTCCACAACAATTCCTTCCACATTCCACAGCCCCTGTGGAGAAAAGTGTAAAGATGAAAGCTGATAGCTGTTCACTCTCCACTGCTATCACAGGCAGGAATTGATATTGGAAGTAATGTCCCGGACATTGTTTTGCAGGTTGGTATCGCCGTCTTTCAGCGCCTTTTCCACCTTGCGGATGTTGTAGAGCACCGTGGAGTGATCCTTTGCAAATTCAGCGCCAATATCCGGCAGGCTCAGATTGGTCAGCTTCCGGATCAGATACATGGCCACCTGACGGGCCTCAGCAATGCCCTTGCTCTTGGTGGAGCCACGCAGGACGATCTCATCCACAGAGTAGAATTTGCACACCTGGGAAATGATGAGACTGGGGGTGGGAACGGCGTTGCCCTCCACCTTGAACATATCGGCAATGGCCCGGGAGATATTGGGCAGATCCAGAGGCATATTGTTCAGCTCCTGGTAAGCCATGATCTTTTTTACCGTGCCTTCGATCTGACGGACATTATTGGTGATGTTGATGGCGATAAAGTTGGTCACATCGTCGGGCAAGTTCATGCCCATGCGCACGGCATTGTTTTTGATGATGGCCATTCTGGTCTCATAGTCCGGGGGCTGAATGTCTGCAAGCAGGCCCCATTCAAAACGGGTCTTCAGCCGATCCTCCAAAGTCAGCATATCGCTGGGCTTCCGGTCGGATGTCATGACGATCTGCTTGTGGCTTTCGTAGAGGGTGTTGAAGGTATGGAAAAATTCTTCCTGGGTGCTTTCCTTACCGGCGATGAACTGCACGTCATCAATCAGGAACAGATCGGCTTCCCGATATTTGTTCCGGAATTCTACATTTTTACCGCTCTGGATGGCGGCGATCAGCTCGTTTGTAAACTGGTCACCCTTGATGTAGACAATGTTGGCATCCGGGTTTTTCTTGCGAATATCGTTGGCAATGGCGTACAGAAGGTGGGTCTTGCCAACACCGGGAGGGCCATAGATAAACAGGGGATTGTACACATCGCCGGGGTGATTGGAAACGGCAATGGCTGCGCCGTGGGCAAACCGATTGGAGGGACCCACCACGAAATTGTCGAAATTGTACTGGGGATTGAAATCCATGTTGGAGGTCTTTTTTCCTTTGGAGCGGTAGGCGTTATATTCCTGGTCGCCAAAGACGATGATCTTGGCATCGGACTGGAAGATCTTCTGCATGGCTTCCCGGATCAGCTCAACATAGCGCTGGATGATAATATCCCGGCGGTAATCGGAGGAAGTGTGCAGGATCATCTGCTCTTCCGTCAGCTCCACCACTTCCGTATCGTCAAACCAGGTGGACACGATCACTGCGCCCAGCTGCTCTTCCATGTAGCCAAGAACCTTCGCCCAGACATAGGCGGATGAAAACATAATTTTTTGGCTCCTTTCACTCTATAAACTGGGGAAAAATGCCAATTCTTCCCCACAATATCTCAATCTAAATCATAGCATATTTAGATCAAAAAAACAAGGGTTTTTTCCGAAGATACAATATAAAAAAGAAAATCCGGAAGGGGAAAGCACTTTCCCGGAGGATATGCTGTCACCATCAATGACAGATGGAGGCGAAGGTTGCACATTTTGATGAAACTTTTTTTAAATTGTTTCACATGAAACATTCCAAAAGTGATTTGTCAAACTAAGTGCAACACTTTTTGAAGTTCAAGATCCCAAAGGTA
>CAYROJ010000134.1:0-3368 GCA_964425865.1 uncultured Oscillospiraceae bacterium
CTGCCCGCCGTGATAAGCGTCGTGGCTCCAACTGGAAGCTGTCCGCTCCCAGCGTTGCTGTTTGCCCCAAGTGCGGCGAGACCGTTATGCCTCACAGAGCTTGTAAGGCTTGCGGTACCTACAATGGCCGTCAGGTCCTGGCCGCCAAGGCTGACTAAGGCAGAAAAGCAAGAGGAAGGCAATTGCCTTCCTCTTTTTTCTGTTTTTGGAAAGAAATAGCAGGTTTTTGTTGCTTTTGCGGCAAAACTGTGGCATAATAAAAAAGATATATACCCCTATTGAAAGGATGTGTTTCCATGGCAAAACCCTTAGTGGCCATCGTTGGCCGACCCAATGTGGGTAAGTCCATGCTTTTTAACAAGCTGACGGGTCACCGTACCTCTATCGTGGAGGATACCCCCGGCGTTACCCGTGACCGTATTTACGGCGACTGCGAATGGTGTGGTCATAATTTCTCTCTGGTGGATACCGGCGGTATTGAGCCTAATACGGAAAATGATATGCTGAAATTCATGCGCCGTCAGGCGGAGATCGGCATTGAGCTGGCAGACTGCATCGTCATGGTGGTGGATGTTCACACCGGCGTTACTGCCGCCGATCAGGATGTGGCCACCATGCTGCGCAAATCCGGCAAGCCGGTGGCTGTGGCGGTCAATAAGTGCGACTCCATCGGTCCTGTGAATTTGGCTGTTTATGAGTTCTACGGTCTGGGTATTGGTGACCTGTTTGAGGTTTCTGCCCTCCACGGCCACGGTACCGGCGACTTGCTGGACTGGTGTGTGGAACAGTTTCCGGAGGGCTATGAACAGGAAGAGGACAGCGATATTATCAAAGTTGCTATCGTCGGCAAGCCCAATGTGGGTAAATCCAGCCTGCTCAACCGCATTCTGGGCGAGGAGCGTGTGATCGTGTCCAATGTGGCCGGTACCACCCGTGATGCCATCGACTCCTATTTTGAAAATGAAACCGGCAAGTATTGCCTTATCGACACCGCCGGTATGCGCCGTAAGAGCAAGGTGGATGATGCCATTGAACGCTATTCCAATATGCGTTCTATCAACGCCATTGAGCGGGCGGATGTGTGCTTGATTTTGGTGGATGCCAACGATGGTGTCACCGATCAGGATACCAAGATCGCAGGCCTTGTCCATGAAGCCGGTAAGGCTGCCATTATCGTGGTCAACAAGTGGGACGCAGTGGAGGACAAGGAAACCAACACCATGCGTGATAAGGAACTGGCCGTTAAGGACGGTCTGAGCTATATGACCTATGCACCTGTTGTATTCCTGTCGGCATTGACCGGTCAACGGGTGGACAAGCTGTTCCCTCTGATCCAGGAGGTCCACAAGCAGAATACCAGCCGTATCACCACCGGTGCGCTGAACTCTATTTTGGCAGAGGCCACCGCTCGGGTACAGCCGCCCTCTGATAAGGGTCGTCGCCTGAAGATCTACTACATGACCCAGGCTGGCACCAAGCCGCCTCATTTTGTTATTTTCTGCAATGATGCAAGATTGTTCCACTTCTCCTATCAGCGTTACCTGGAAAATCAGATCCGGGAAGTGTTTGGCCTGAAGGGAACACCGGTGCGCATTACCATTCGCCAGAAGGGCGATAAGGAGGACTAATTTCATGTGGTATCCACTGTTGATTGGATTGCTGGCAGGCTATTTGCTGGGCAATCTCAATGGCGCAGTGTGCATCTCCACACTGAAAGCGAAAGAGGATGTCCGCAGTCATGGCAGCGGGAACGCAGGCCTGACCAATTTCATCCGAAGCTACGGTACCGGCAGTGCTGTGCTGGTCGTGGCCATTGATGCAGTGAAAACGGCAATCGCCTGTCTGCTGTGCGGCCTGCTGTTGAAGCCCTATGGGCTGGAAGCAGAAGGGAAAATGCTGGGCGGTGTGGCTGTGACCTTGGGACACAATTTCCCGGCCACCCTTGGCTTTCACGGAGGCAAGGGGATCATGTGCGGCGCAGTCATTGCGCTGTGTATTGATTGGCGGATATTTTTGATCCTGCTTGCGATTTTTGCGCTGGTTGTAATGTTGACCAGATATGTGTCTCTGGGTTCTGTCTTAGTGGCTGCCGGATTCGGCATTTGCTTTGGCCTGCTCTATTGGGACAGACCTTGGGTAGTGGCAGGCGGTATCTTATTGGGCGTACTGGCGATCTTTATGCACCGTAAGAATATTGCCCGACTGTTGAACGGCACAGAGTCCAAACTTTCACTTAAGAGGAAATCTTCATGAAAACAGCTGTCGTTGGAAGCGGCGCCTGGGGTACTGCGCTGGCTATCTGCCTTTCCAAAAACGGTCACGATGTGACATTGTGGGTGCGCTCTGCGCAAAAAGCGGAAGAGATGATTGCCACCAGGCGTAATCCCCGGTTGGCAGGAGTGGAACTGCCGCAGCAACTGAAAATCACTGCTGATATTTCCTGTGTGGCAGGAAAGGAGCTGGTGGTCATGGCCAGCCCCTCTTTTGCACTGCGGGATGTCAGCCGCCGGGTTGCCCCTTATCTGGATGGGGAGACTGTGCTGGTATCGGTCACCAAGGGAATCGAGCAGGATACTCTGCTGCGGATGAGTCAGGTGATAGAACAGGAGACCGGACACGCTGTTGTTGCATTGACCGGTCCCAGCCATGCGGAAGAGGTTGCGTTGGGTATTCCCACCGGCTGTGTGGCCGCTTGCCAGGATCAGGCAAAGGCAGAGCTGGTGCAGGATGCTTTTATGTCCGACTATTTCAGAATTTACACCAGCCCCGATATTGTGGGTGCTGAACTGGGCGGAGCATTGAAAAATGTGATCGCCTTGTGTACCGGAGTTGTTGATGGTATGGGGCTGGGGGATAATACCAAGGCCATGCTCATGACCCGGGGCTTGACGGAAATTGCCCGGCTGGGTGTATCTCTGGGTGCCAGCCGGGATACGCTGGCAGGCTTGGCCGGAGTAGGTGATCTGATCGTGACCTGTACCTCCGTTCATTCCAGAAACCGCAGAAGCGGTGTGTTTATTGGACAGGGGAGAAGCCCACAAGAGGCGATGGAAGCTGTGGGCGCTGTGGTGGAAGGCTACTATGCCACCAAATCTGCCTGGACCTTGGGTCAGCAGCAGAGGGTGGATATGCCCATTGTAGGTGCAGCTTATGCTGTGCTCTATGAAGGAGCTACCGCCGAAGAAGCGGTGCAGAAACTCCTGTCCCGGCAGAAAAAAGCCGAGCTGGAAGACGCCAGATGGATGTAAAAAGACGAGCCTATTGCAGTGCAATAGGCTCGTTTCAGATAAAAGGGTAACAAAAAACGGCATTGAAAATCAATGCCGTAATTTATTTTGCAGGGAAATCAGACAGCACGCTCAACCTTG
>CAYROJ010000135.1:0-3180 GCA_964425865.1 uncultured Oscillospiraceae bacterium
GATGGCTATTCACGACGCTGCTGCTTTCGCTGCTGTTGTTGAGAAGGCTAAGGCTACTCTGAACTAAGACACAATAAAAGCCTGTTGCGCAATGCAGCAGGCTTTTTTGCGATGAAAGGGGTGAAAAAATGGAGCTGAAGCATATAGCAAAGCGCTCCGGACGCCTGTCTTCTTTTCTGCGGGAGGAAATGTCTATGTCTGCCAGCTTGATGAACAAGCTGAAATGGCACGAAAAGATACTGGTCAACGGAAAGCCTGAACACACAGATTTCCCGGTGAATCCCGGAGATGAGATCACGGTTCTTGTGGATGCGCCGCAGGTGCAATATCCGGCAGAATATGGAAATTTGACCGTTCTTTATGAAGACGAGCACCTTTTGGCTGTTGATAAGCCGGCCGGGATGCTGATTCATCCCTCCCGAGCCAAAAATGAAGGGACATTGGCCAATTTTGTGGCCGGATACTATGAAAAAACCGGGCAGAAGTGTGCCTTCCACCCGGTGACTCGTTTGGATCGGGATACCTTTGGTATCGTATTGCTGGCGAAAAATGCCCATGTCCATGCCCTTTTACAGAATGGAGTGGTGCAAAAGACCTATCATGCGCTGGTATTTGGAACGCCAAAAGAGGACAGCGGTGTTATTGATGCGCCCATTGATCGCCGCCCACTGCCCAGCCTGCTGCGTTTTGTTGGTGAACAGGGAAAGCCCTCGGTGACGGAATACCGGGTGATGGAATACCGGGAGGGCTATTCCAAATTGGAATTGCGGCCCATCACTGGACGGACCCATCAGCTTCGTGTTCACTGCGCTTATTTGGGTTTTCCGATTTTAGGTGATCCCCAATATGGAAGTGAAATGTCCCAGGCATTTTCGGCTGGATTTGGATTAGACTATCAGCAGCTTTGTGCCTATGGGTTGGAATTGACGCATCCGATCACCGGGGATAAGCTGCAATTGCACAGCCAATTGGATGTCACAGTTTTAAATGCTGACGGTGGGATTTAATGCTACAGTAGACAACCGTGCCAAGCGAAAGCAATACAGCCAACTCGCCAATGGCCACACAGAAACCGTTGAACCAAAATCCACCGCCCACATAAACGCTTAGTTCCCAGCTGACCAGGGGGAAATTCCACAGTGCAGGCATCAGCATTCCCAGAAGGGGATAGCCTTTGATGGTCAGATCACGAAGGTTCCACATGCAGCCGGCGGCGCAAAAAGTGGCTAGGCTACCGATGAGAAAATCAAGGGGCAGTGCCACACCACTGGTCAGGTTAAAGAGAAAACAGCCTATGGTTAAACCGCCGATAGCAGCAGGTGTAAAGAAGGCGAGCACACACAGCGCCTCTGCCGCCCGAAACTGGATGGCCAGATTTGCGCTATTGGGGAAAATGATATTTTGCAGGTGGGTAAGCACCACATATAGTGCGGCAATGATTGCTCCATGAACCATGGAACGGGTTTTGCTACGCATAAAAGTCTCCTTACAAACAAAAAATGGACGCAGAGCGTCCATCCATGTTTCCCTAGTTTTGTTTACAGACAGGATGGTTACGAACTGTCCTATAAAATTACTTTGGAATGATACCACCTTTTTTGCAGAGTGTCAAGCACTCTGCAAATTTTTTCTTGGAGTTTTGCGGATTATATGATATAATACCGAAATAAGGGGGGAGATGCTTTTGAGCACACAGCAGGAAAAGCTGTTTCACAAGTTAAAATGGGTCATTTTGGCGATCGTGATGGCAGCGATGCTATTGCTGGTGGGTTCGTCGCTGGTGCAGACGCAGCCAGGCCAACAGTCTACCGTGGGTTCAATTTCCACCTCCGCCGGAATACAGGGGTTGATCCCCAATCCGTTCACAGCCAGTGATTTTACATACGATGAAAATGGCTACATGACCTGTTTGCAGGGAGAAAGTCTGTTGGGGGTCGATGTCTCTGTCCATCAGGGGGAGATCCGATGGGAGGAAGTTGCCCAAAGTGATGTCCGCTTTGCGATGATCCGTCTTGGCCACCGAACTGTACGGGAGGGTGTGCTGCAAGTGGATAAACGCTGGGAGGAGAATTATTCCGGTGCAACGCTGGCGGGCCTGAAAGTTGGCGTCTATTTTTATTCTCAGTCTATTTCTGTGGAGGAGGCACGGCAGGAAGCCCAGCTGCTGCTGGACACGCTGGACGGCAGACCTCTGGATATGCCGGTGGTATTTGACTGGGAAGTTTATGATGAGCAGGGGCGCAATGTTCACCTTGATAAGCAAACCTTATCTGCCTGTGCCATTGCTTTTTGCGAGATGATTTCTCAGGCTGGGTATCAGCCGATGATTTATTTTAATTCGGACCTGTCCTTTTATCGCTGGGACTTGGAGCTGATGCAAAGTCGGGGCTATGAGTTCTGGCTGGTGCAGTTAAAGCCTTTTATCGATCGCCCTTATCGGGTGAATATGTGGCAGTACAGCTGGAGTGGCAGTGTGCCCGGCATTGACACCAATGTGGACATGAATCTCTATTTTAGCTACGAATAGAACTTGCTTTCTATGATATAATGAAAGCACGATACCACTTTTTCAAACGCCATCTGCAATGCTTGTAGCGGATGGAAGGAGGAAAAATGCAAAAGTATTTGGCTGTTTTTTTAGTTGCGATGGTGCCTTTGATCGAAATTCGAGGTGCTGTACCCATTGCACTTGGAATGGATCTGCCACTGATCCCATCGATGATCGTTTGTGTACTGGGCAATATGGCTCCGGTACCAATTATTTACCTGTTTGCCCGAAAGTTTTTGATCTGGGGTGCAAAACAGAAACATATCGGTAAATTCTGCGGCTTTTTCTTGGAAAAAGGAGAAAAAGCCGGACAGAAGCTGGTGGCAAAAACAGGCAGGGGAGGACTGGCGTTTGCGCTGATGATTTTTGTTGGCATTCCCTTGCCCGGAACAGGTGCATGGACAGGTACGCTGGGGGCCAGTTTCCTGGACATGGGGCCGAAAACCACAACGATCGCTGTGTGTCTGGGTGTTATCATGTCCGGTACGATCATGACGATCATCAGCTTGCTGGGCTTGCATATTTTAGGATTTTGAGCTGAAACTGAGTGGCTTTTGCCACTCGGTTTTTTTATAGATTTGTATGTGCTAAAATGATGTGAACCTAAAAAAGATGAGAAGTCGCCCTTGATG
>CAYROJ010000136.1:0-3141 GCA_964425865.1 uncultured Oscillospiraceae bacterium
TGCTGAGATCATCAAGCTCCGTGAACGAATCGATACAACCTTTGTCTATGTTACCCATGACCAGACTGAGGCTATGACTTTGGGCGATCGGATCGTCATCATGAAGGACGGCTTCATCCAGCAGATCGGTACTCCTCAGGAGGTTTTCCACCACCCCTATAACCTGTTCGTCGCCACCTTCATTGGCACCCCTCAGATGAATCTGTTCGACGCAAAGCTGGTAAAGGTCAACGGCAAGTACGCTGTGCAGCTGGCTGACCTGACTGTGGAGCTGAGCGAAGAGAAGCAGGCTGCTCTGGCTAAGAACAATGTGGCTGAGCAGGAGATCACTCTTGGTGTCCGTCCTGAGCATATCACTCTGGAGAATACCGGTGTGGATGCCAAGGTGGATGTGTCCGAAATGATGGGCTCTTCCGTCCACCTGCACGTTTCCGCTCTGGGTCAGGATGTTGTCATCGTGGTCAACACCATGAACATGACCGGCGCAGAAGTGGCTGCTTTGAAGATGGGCGCTGCTGTGAAGTTTAACTTCCATGGCAATGTTTGCCACATCTTTGGCAAGGAAAATGGTATCAACCTGGAAGCCTAATTGATTATTTTATGCCGTCAGCTTCTTTTGAAGCTGACGGCACTTTTCTATTCTATGATGATGTGAGCTGCGTTTTTTGCATATTTACAAAATTATATTTTGAGATATAATGTCATTGTAAGCTTTTATTTTCCTGTATGAAAATCAATCAGAAAGAGGGAAATACGATGGAAACAAGACCTTATGTACAGTGGGAACTGATCAACGATTTTATGGTGGATGTGTTTAAAGCTTATGGCGTTCCGGAAGCGGATGCCAGGATCTGCGCTGATGTGCTGTTGGAGTCTGACCGTCGAGGTATTGAAAGTCACGGCTGTAACCGATTTAAGCCCATTTATCTGGATCGGATCAAAAATGGGACGCTCCTGCCGGTGACTGACTGTGAGATCGTTAAAGAAACACCTACCACCGTTGTGATGGATGCCCATAACGGTATGGGCATGGTGGCTTCTTACAAGATGATGGAAATGCTCATTGAAAAGGCTAAAACTTATGGCATGGCTGGCGGCACGATTTTTAATTCTACCCACTATGGTATTGCCGGTTACTGGACCACCATGGCAGAGAAGACTGGCATGATCGGTATTTCCGGTACCAATGCCCGTCCTTCTGTGGCACCTACCTTTGGTGTTGAACCTATGATGGGCACCAATCCCTTGACCTTTACCATGCCTACGGATGAGGATTTTCCCTTCAATTTTGACTGTGCCACTTCTACCATCCAAAATGGAAAAATTGAGTTTTATGAGCGCAGCGGCAAACCCACTCCGGCAGGTCTGGTCGTCACAAAAGATGGCGACACCATGACCGAGTCCGGTGAGATCCTCAAGCAGATGAGAGCAGGCAACTGTGCATTGCTGCCTTTGGGCGGCTTAGGCGAGGAGACCGGCGGCTACAAGGGCTACGGATTTACCACCATTGTGGAAATTTTGTCCGCTGCATTGGCCGGTGGCCCCCACACCAAGGCCTTGTCCGGCAAGAATGAGAATGGTGAAAATAAAATGTACCGTCTGGGTCATTTCTTCTTTGTCATCAATCCGGCTTTTTTCATGGGCGAAGATACTTTCCGCCATACCAGCGGCGATATTCTTCGCTCCCTGCGTAACTCTGCAAAGGCACCCGGCCAGGAACGGATCTATACTGCCGGCGAAAAAGAATATCTTGCATGGCTGGATCGTCGAGAGAAGGGTGTGCCTGTTGGCGAAGCGATTCAGAAGGAATTTATCCAGCTGCGTAATGAATGTGGATTGGATTACAAGTTCCCCTTTGAGGAATAATCAGGAGGTAGGATATGGATTATGCAAAAGAGTCTCTGCGATTGCATGCACAATGGGGTGGTAAGATCGAAGTCATCAGTAAAGTTCCCTGCCAAACCAAAGATGACCTTAGCCTGGCATATACCCCCGGTGTTGCCCAGCCCTGTCTTGAGATCCAGAAGGATGTTAATAAATCTTATGAACTGACCCGTCGCCATAATCTTTGTGCCGTCATCACCGATGGCAGTGCGGTTTTGGGATTGGGAGATATTGGTCCGGAGGCCGGTATGCCAGTGATGGAAGGCAAGTGTGCGCTTTTTAAAGCTTTTGGCGATGTGGATGCCTTTCCGCTGTGTGTGAAAACAAAGGATGTGGACGAATTTGTCAATGCGGTGTATCTGATGAGCGGCTCTTTCGGCGGCATCAATTTGGAAGATATTTCCGCACCTCGATGTTTTGAAATTGAGCAAAAGCTGAAGGAAAAGTGTGATATTCCCGTATTTCATGACGACCAGCATGGCACGGCTGTTATCGTTCTGGCAGGACTTACCAATGCCTTGAAGGTGGTAGGGAAGCGCAAAGAGGATGTGAAGATCGTCACTGTTGGTGCAGGCGCTGCGGGTATTGCCATCGTGAAGATGCTGCTGTCTGCCGGCTTCCGAAATATCACCATGTGTGACCGACAGGGCGCACTGTATGTGGGCTGCCCCGGTATGAATTGGGCTCAGGCAGAAATGGCTGCTCGAACCAATCCAGATCAGACTGCCGGTACACTGGCTGAAAAATTGGTGGAGGCAGATGTATTCATCGGTACCTCTGCGCCAGGACTTTTGACAAGGGAGATGGTGGCTACCATGAACCGGGATGCCATTGTTTTTGCGTGCGCCAATCCCACACCCGAAATTTTCCCCGATGAGGCGAAAGCCGGCGGCGCAAAGGTGGTTTCCACCGGCCGCAGCGACTATCCAAACCAAATCAACAATGTTTTATCCTTCCCCGGTATCTTCCGTGGTACATTTGATGTCCGTGCCTCGGAGATTAACGAAGAAATGAAGGTCGCCGCTGCTGAAGCGCTGGCCGGGCTCATTTCTGATGAAGAGCTGAACGAGGATCACATTATTCCTGCGGCCTTCGATCCCAGAGTGGGAGAGGCGGTGGCAAAGGCTGTGGCCGATGCTGCACGCAGAACCGGTGTGGCAAGAATTTGATCGACAAAAGATAATAGGAATGCCCCGGAAGGTCTGATATGCTACCCCTATAAGAGACAGTGAAAAAGAAAACCTGTCTTTTATGGGG
>CAYROJ010000137.1:0-3104 GCA_964425865.1 uncultured Oscillospiraceae bacterium
GTCGTCTTTTGCCAAGTTAGAAACCTCCCAGGTTGTGACTTTGCATATCCCGGCTGATTGCAGCCAGGTCTCTTCGTAATTCGCTGTTGAGCACTTTGTCGCCAGCACGGAGCTTTTCGGCGACTCTGGTCTCAGAGCGAAGGACCTTCTGCGTATGCTTGCGCTTTTTACGCTTCGGTTTTTCCAGTGTGCGGTCTTTTCCGTTCACCAGGTACAGGTACTCTTGTTCCGTCTCGATCACATAGAACAGCTGTCCCTCTTCCCGGCCGGCTGTGGCAATCACCACATCCGCTATGAAAACATCCGGTAAATCTGGAGCCATAGTTAAAGTCCTTCTGTGACGGTGAGTATTTCCGGCTCGCCGTCGGTGATGAGTACAGTATTTTCATAATGGGCACTGAGCTTCCCGTCGGCAGTCACCGTTGTCCATCCGTCCTTGAGGACGCGGACATCATAGGTGCCCTCGTTGACCATGGGTTCTACCGCAATGGTCATGCCGGGAAGAAGTCTCGGCCCACGACCCGGTGCGCCGTAATTGGGCACTTCCGGATCTTCGTGCAGCTGTGCGCCTACGCCGTGACCTACGAAAGCACGCACAACCGAGAAACCGTTAGACTCCACATGCTTTTGGATGGCGTGGGAGATGTCGGACACTCGGTGTCCCGGAGTAGCAAAGCGGATACCTTCAAAAAAGCTCTGCTTTGTTACGGCAATCAGCTTTTCAGCTTCGGCACTGACAGCGCCGCAGGGAAAGGTTGCCGCACAATCTCCATGGAATCCCTTGTAAAAAGCACCCACATCAACGCTGACGATGTCCCCTTCTTTCAAGGCATAATTGCCGGGAATTCCGTGGATCACCGTACCATTGACGGATATACAGGCACTTGCAGGAAAGCCGTGATAATTCAGGAACGACGGTTTCGCGCCCTGAGACACGATAAAATCGTGAACGGCCTTGTCAATCTCTTTGGTGCGAACGCCGGGTCTTACCATTTCCCCTGCCAAAGCACGGGCTGCCGCGGTAATTTTACAAGCCTGACGCATCGCCTCAATGTCATGTCCATTTTTGATTGTGATCATGCCTTTTCCCCTATTGCCACCAAAATATCACGATTGGTATCGGCAATAGACTGGTTGCCCTGGATCAGACGAAGCTTGCCAAGGTCGGCATAATAGTCTTTCAGGACTTCCGTCTTTTCGTGATAAACAGCCAGCCGATTGCGCACTGTTTCCGGTGCATCATCCTCACGGATGGACAAGGCTGTGCCGCAATTATCACAGATACCCTCGGTTTTTGGGCGATTGTTTTCGATGTGGAAGCTGGCACCACAGCCGGGGCAGACCCGACGGCCGGTCATCCGATGCTCGATCACATCGTCGGCAATCTCAATAGAAATCACATAGTCAATGGCAATACCGGCTGCATCCAGCGCCTTTGCCTGGGACAGGGTGCGAGGCACCCCGTCCAGGATAAAGCCGTTTTTGCAGTCAGCCTGGCTGATTCTCTGTGCGACGATCTCCATAATGATCTCGTCGGGAACCAGTCGGCCACTTTCTATGATCTCTTGTACTTGTGCGCCCAGGGCAGAGCCATTTTTCATGGCCTCCCGGAGCATCATCCCGGTAGATATGGCGGGGATGGAGAGCTTCTGAGTCAGCAGCTCTGCTTGTGTCCCCTTGCCGGCGCCGGGAGCGCCCAGTAGGATCAAATTCATCCTGCCACCTCCTGGCTTAGTCCAGGAAACCCTTGTAGTGACGCATCAGCATCTGTGCTTCCAGAGCCTTCACAGTCTCCAGTGCAACACCGACAACGATGATGACAGAAGTACCGCCGATGGCCAGGTTCTTCACAGCAGCCAACAGGTTGCCACCAATGATGGGCAGCAGAGCCACAACAGCCAGATACACAGCACCGAAGACGACCAGCTTGCTGATGACCTTCTTGATGAACTCAGCGGTGGGCTTACCGGGACGGAAGCCGGGGATAAATCCACCGTTGCGCTTCAGGTTGTTGGACACTTCCACGGGATCATACTGGATGGTGGAGTAGAACCAGCTGAAGAAGAAGATCATCAGGCCATAGAACACCACATACACCCATGCAGTGGATGCAAAGACATTCTTATAGAGCCAGCTGTCCGTGCCGCCGGGAATGAATGCGCAGACGGTTGCGGGCAGAGAGCAAATGGACTGGGCGAAGATGACGGGCATAACACCGGACATGGCCACCTTAATGGGCATATTGGTGCTCTGGCCGCCGTAAACCTTACGGCCAACCACACGCTTGGCGTACTGAACAGGGATGCGGCGCTCTGCATCATTGATATAGACAATGAACAGAACCAGCGCAGCCATGCCAATAACGATCACGATAGGCTGCCACCAAGTGCTCTTGGTGCACAGGCCAATCAGGGTACCCACCATGGAGGGGATACCGGAGATGATGTTAGCAAACAGGATCATGGAGATACCGTTGCCAATACCATGCTCGTTGATCTGCTCACCCAGCCACATGACCACAGCAGAACCTGCGGTAAAGGTCAGGATGATGACAACAGCGGGGATGAAACCAGCCTCGGTGATGATACCGGCGTTGTTGAGCATCATGTAATAGGCAAAGCCCATCAGCAGGCCCAGACCGACGGTAACAAACCGGGTGATGATGTTGATCTTCTTCTTGCCTTCTTCGCCCTCTTCCTTTGCCATCCGCTCCAGAGCAGGAATAGCAACAGTCAGCAGTTGAACGATGATGGAAGAGTTGATGTAGGGCTGGATGGACAATGCCAGAACAGTTGCCTGAGAGAAGGCAGAGCCGGACATTGCATCATACAGACCCAAAATAGTGCCGGAAAGAGCGGAGTTGAAGTATTCAGACAGGGTGTGGGTATCGATAAAGGGAACGGGAATAACATTACCAATACGATACAGCAGGAGGATCAGCATTGTAAAGATCAGCTTCTGACGAAGCTCAGCGATGCTCCATGCATTCTTCAGCGTCTTAAACACTTAAATCACCTCGGCCTTTCCGCCTGCCTGCTCGATTTTTTCCTTCGCAGACTCAGAGAAAGCCGCAGCCTTAACAGTAATTTTCTTGGTCAGAGTGC
>CAYROJ010000138.1:0-3034 GCA_964425865.1 uncultured Oscillospiraceae bacterium
TGTACCTTGCGGCACAGCCTGCTGTTTTACTTGGGACTTTTTTTACAGCCCCTTTCTTAATTTTTCCCCTTGCCAAGTGCCGAAAAATGCCATATAATAAGGAGGATTGGAGTGATTTTGTGAAAAAGAAAGATTTTAAAAACCGTTCCCCTTTGCGTATTTTTATCAGCTATTTCGGCAATCACAAGAAGCTTTTTGCCATCGATGTTCTGTGTGCCTGCGCCATCGCCGCCATTGACCTGGCCTTTCCGCTGGTGACCAGAAAAGCCCTCTACACCTATCTGCCGGAGCAGATGTATACTGTCTTCTTCATCATCATGGGTATCATGCTGGGTGCCTATGTGCTGCGCTCGGTATTCAACTATATCGTGGCCTACTATGGTCACACTTTTGGCATCCGAGTGGAAGCAGACATCCGTTCCGACCTGTTTGCCCATATGCAGCAGCTGGGCTTCGACTTTTACGACCGCAACCGCACCGGACAGCTGATGAGCCGTCTTACCTCCGACCTGTTCGAGCTGACGGAGCTGGCCCACCATGGCCCGGAGGATCTGCTGACCAGCTGTGTTACCATCATTGGTGCGCTGATCGTCATGGCTTCTATCCAGTGGCAGCTGGCGCTGGTGGTCGCTGCCGTCATCCCCATTGCCCTGTTTGTAATTCTGTCCATGCGGCGGATGATGGGCAAGGCATCCAAGGCCGTTAAGCAAAAGACAGGCCACATCAACACCGAAATTGAAAGCAGTCTTTCCGGCATCCGCACCTCCAAGGCCTTTGCCAACGAGGATGTGGAAAACGCCCGGTTTGAAAACGCCAACGACCAGTTCAAAACCTCCAAGCGCTTCTTCCACAAGGCTATGGGTCGCTTCCACAGCTCCCTGGAGCTGTTTTTGTCCAGTCTGAATGTGGTGGTCATCACCGTGGGTGGCTATTTCATCATGAAGGGCCAAATGGACTACAAGGATCTGACTGTATTCGTGCTGTACATTGGCACTTTCGTTAACCCCATGCGCAAATTGGCCAACTTCTCGGAAATGTTCGCCAACGGCTTTGCAGGCCTCAACCGCTTTGTGGACATCATGCGCACCGAGCCCACCATTCAGGACAAGCCCGGAGCAGAATTGCTCCGTGATGTGAAGGGTCATCTGCAAGTGCAGGATGTTTCCTTCACCTATGACGGCGAACAGGGCGTACTGCACCATGTATCTTTGGAGGTGCAGCCCGGAGAGACCGTGGCTATCGTTGGCCCTTCCGGCGGCGGTAAGAGCACATTATGTCAACTTATTCCCCGATTTTACGAGGTTATCGACGGCCAGATTTTGATCGACGGAAAAGATGTCCGGGATGTGACCCAGGAATCCATTCATCAGAACATCGGCATTGTCCAGCAGGATGTATTTCTGTTCGCTGACACCATTTTTGAAAATATCCGCTACGGTAAGCCCGATGCCACAGACGAAGAGGTCATCGCCGCTGCGAAAAAGGCAGAAATTTATGATGACATTCTGGCCATGCCCCAGGGCTTCCAGACCTATGTGGGTGAGCGTGGTGCCCTGCTCTCCGGCGGGCAGAAACAGCGTGTCGCCATTGCTCGGATTTTCCTGAAAAATCCCCCGATCCTGATTTTGGATGAAGCAACCTCCGCTTTGGACTCTGTGACAGAAGCGAAGATCCAGCATGCCTTTGACAATCTGGCCATTGGCCGCACCACCCTCATCATCGCCCACCGGCTGTCCACCATCCGCTCAGCAGACCGGATCGTATCTATTGCCGACGGTAAGATCACTGAGTGTGGCAGCCATGCAGAGCTATTGGAAAAAGGCGGCATTTACGCCGATCTTTACAATACCCAAAATGCCCAGAACTGGCACTAACAGGAAATCCCGGCTGCAAAAGCAGCCGGGATGATTTTTTACTTCATCAGCTTGCACACAAGCTGGGTGTACGCAACAGGGTCAGCAATGGGCAGATCCGCCATCAGCTGTGCCTGATAGCACAGAAGCTGGGCATAGTCTCTTGCCTTGATGGGATCTTCTGCCATGGCAGTTTGCAGTGCTTTCACCGCCTCGTGCTCCGCATTGACCTCCAGGATTCTGCCCACATCATAGGCAAATTCGGGATTGGCCTTCTTCATATATTTTTCCATCTCGAAGCTCATGCCACCCTCCGGCACCATGGCCACCGGATGGCTGCCCAGGTCAGCGGACAGGCGCACTTCCTTGACGCTCTCGCCCAAGGTCTCCTTCACAAAGGTCAGCAGTCCCTTCATTTCCTCGGCCTTGGTTTCCAGTTCTTTCTTTTCGTCCTCGGACTGCAAGCCCAGATCCTCAGTGGCTGCATTGCAGAAGCTCTTTTCCTCATAGGTCATCAGCGTCTGAGGGATGAACTCGTCCACATCCTCAGTGCACAGCAGCACATCGTAGCCCTTCTTGTCCAGCGTTTCCACCTGGGGCAGCTTGGACAGTCGTTCCTTGCTCTCGCCGGGGATATAGTAGATCTTCTCCTGTCCCTCGGGCATAGCGGCCACATATTCAGAAAGAGAGATCAGCTTATCCTGCTTGTGGGAGTAGAACAGCAGCAGATCCTGCACCGCATCCTTGTGGACACCATACTGGGCAACGGTGCCATACTTCAACTGGCGACCGAAGGCGGCGTAGAATTCTTCGTACTTCTCCCGGTCATTTTCCAGCATGGATTTCAGCTCGGACTTGATCTTCTTTTCAATATTCCGGGCAATGATGGTAAGCTGCCGATTGTGCTGGAGCATTTCTCGGCTGATGTTCAGGCTCAGATCCTGGCTGTCCACAATACCACGGACAAATCGGAAGTGATCCGGCAGCAGGTCTTCGCAGTTCTCCATGATCATTACGCCGGAAGAATACAGCTGTAAGCCGGGCTTAAACTCCCGGGAATAGAAATCGAAGGGTGCCTTGGAGGGGATATACAGCAGCGCCTTAAAGGACACACTGCCCTCTGCGCTGGTATGGATGACCTTGGCAGGCTTGTTGTAGTCGAAGAAACGCTCCCGATAGAA
>CAYROJ010000139.1:0-2881 GCA_964425865.1 uncultured Oscillospiraceae bacterium
GCTACTCTCTTTTTTATGGGGTGGGTGATGGGACTCGAAAGGCGGATCAGAAAACATGCCAGTGGGGAGCGAGCCGAGCGCCGCCGGGGGCGGGAGGAGCGAGGTGAGGGAGTGGCAGCGGTCGGCAAGGAACGAGCCTGCTTCGACAGGCGAAGTTACTGCCGGGAACCGCAACAGGACACTTTTTAGCCCGTGGGAAAGTCCTATGGGGCGATGCCCCATAGCAATTAGCAGAGTAGCATTCGCTACTCTTTTTTTCTTTGCGGAGCAATGATTTCGTGGAACCAATCTGCAACCATATAGCGTCGCTTGTAGCGCACGATCACCTGCTTCCGCTGACCACATTCCTCGCATAAATCCAAATCTTTTGAAACAATGTACTTTTTTGGAGCATCCCTTGTGCCCATAATCTTGTTCCAGCAGTCTACGCAAAATTCTGCCATAAAATCACCCGGTTCATTATACCACGATTGCATTGCTTTTGCAATGCATACTTTTGAAAATATTAGGCGTAAACTAAATGCATTACAAATGTATTGCGAGGTGAGCGTCGTGGGAAAATTTCAAGTTCCTTCCACACCGCCGACGGTGAACAAAACCGTCCGTTTTCCCAGTGATGTGGTGGAAGCTGTAGAACGGGAGATTCAAGGGAAAGACTGCACTTTTTCGGCTTTTGTGATCGCTGCCGTCCGTGAGGCATTAGAGGATTTAAAATCCTCAGACTAAACATCAGTATTGCCTTCAAAATTTGCAGATTGTAAGAGCATCTTTTTAACGAATGATCCCCCTCCGCTGTGCGGAGGGGGATCGGCTTTATTAACCAAACACGCTCAACAGGAAACCTGCGGCGATGGCAGAGCCAATAACGCCTGCAACATTCGGACCCATCGCATGCATGAGCAGGAAGTTGGAGGGATTGGCTTTCTGGCCCTCAGTATTGGCCACACGGGCGGCCATGGGCACAGCGGAAACACCGGCAGAGCCGATGAGGGGGTTGATCTTACCGCCGGAGATGAAGTACAGGGCTTGACCACCCAGCAGACCACCAACGGTGGACAGGCCGAAGGCCACGACACCCAGACAGACGATCAGCAGAGTCTGGCCGGTCAGGAAGTTGGAGCCGACCATGGTTGCGCCCACGGAGGTGGACAGCAAAATGGTGACGATGTTCATCAAAGCATTCTGCATGGTGTCGCTGAGACGCTCGGTGACACCGGTCTCCTTCATCAGGTTGCCGAACATCAGGCAGCCGATCAGAGCAGCGGTATCGGGCAGCAGCAGTGCCACGAAGATGGTGACCATGATGGGGAAGATGATCTTCTCCGCCTTGGAAACGGTACGGGTCTGCTCCATCTTGATCTTGCGCTGCTTCTCGGTGGTCAGCAGGCGCATGATGGGGGGCTGGATCATGGGAATCAGAGCCATGTAGGAGTAAGCGGCCACGGCGATGGCACCCAGCAGATGGGGCGCCAGCTGAGAAGTCAGGAAGATGGCAGTGGGGCCGTCAGCGCCGCCGATGATACCGATGGCAGCAGCCTCCAGTGCATCGAACATACCGGTGGCACGGGCTGCAAAGAATGCAGCGAACACGCCCAGTTGGGCGGCAGCGCCCATGAACATGCTCTTGGGATTGGAGAGCAGGGGGCCAAAGTCGGTCATTGCGCCAACGCCCATGAAGATGATACAGGGGTAAATGCTGGTCTTAACACCGATATAGAAGAAGTCCAGCAGGCCGCCGTTGCTCAAAATAGCACCGTAGTCGTGGTAGGCTTCGTTGCCTTCTTCCATAAAGGCGTTCCACAGTTCCTGGTGGTACAGTCCTGCGCCGGGCAGGTTGGTCAGGATACAGCCAAAGGCAATGCCGCACAGCAGCAGGGGCTCAAACTTTTTGACAATGGCCAGATACAGCAGCAGGCAGCCAATGGCGATCATCACCAAATTCTGCCAGCCCATCTGGCTGAAGAAACCGGAAATGATGGTGGCGAAGCCGGAATCATCCCACAGTTTCAGCAAAATTTCACCAATATTCATGAAGGGCAGCCTCCTTAGCCGATGACGACCAGGGGTGCATCGGTATCAACAGAAGAGCCTTTGGTAACGACCACCTGGGTGATGGTGCCGGACTTGGGAGCCATGATCTCGTTTTCCATCTTCATTGCTTCCAGGATCACCAGTACATCGCCTTCCTTGACAGCCTGACCCTGGGCAACATTGACTTTCAGAATGGTGCCGGGCATGGGAGCCTTCACCACTTCACCGCTTCCGGTCACAGCAGCGGCAGCAGGAGCGGGGGCAGCGGCGGGGGCGGCAGCCACGGGAGCTGCAGCAACAGCGGCAGCAGGAGCAGAGGGAACGATGGCTTCATATTCGCTCAGCAGCTGAGCCTGGCCGGCTTCCACCTCAACCTCATAGGTGCGGCCATTGAGGGTCACTTTATATTTCATCTTACTTGACCTCCTTGATGGAAATAAAACGCAGTTCATTGATGGGCTTTCCCATCTTGTCGGCCACGATGGCCATGAGCATGGCAGCGGTTTTCGGCTCAACATCGTGCAGCTTCAGCTGGCCGGCCACACCGGGAGCGGTGGGTGCAGCTGCGACCGGGGCGGCTACTACGGGTGCGGCTGCGGGTGCAGCCTTTTTCTTGGGTGCCATGAGCTTACCCAGCAGCGTGATCACGATGGCCAGCAGTGCAATGCCGAAGAAAACCACAGCATAACCCAGAACGGCCAAAATGCCGATTTCCGGAACAGTATATTCCATGGTTATCCTCCTTAGGCTTCGACAATGCTGTAAGTGACGATGTTTTCAGCCTCGGCCTTCTTGGCTTCCAGGAACTTACGGGTCTGGTCGGGGTAGCAGATATAGCTCATCACATCTT
>CAYROJ010000140.1:0-2867 GCA_964425865.1 uncultured Oscillospiraceae bacterium
AGGCCGCCCAACAAGCCTATGAGGACGGACAGGCAATGCTGGCACACTTGAACACTCAATACGATGATATTGTTTCTTGGGCAGATATGTACGACACCGCCAGTATGGAGGCCAAGAAAATGATCGTCAACTGCCTGATCAAAAGGGTGGATGTTTACCGGGACTACAAACTGCACATCGATTTCAATATCGACTTTGAGCAGTTCAGCGCCGGGTTGGATATTGTGACGATTGCTGCATAAAACAAAAACCTCACTTCCGAAGAAGTGAGGAAAAAGCTCTTTCCCTTGATATGGTGGAGATAAGCGGGATCGAACCGCTGACCTCTTGAATGCCATTCAAGCGCTCTCCCAGCTGAGCTATACCCCCAGATGTGGGAAAGAGCATTTATTAACTTATGTTGTTTGAAACAGGGGTTGTTTACCGATTGAACCGGGCTCCCAGCTGAGCTATACCCCCATATTCGGTTCGCTGTTTCAGACAGCTTTCGTATTATAGCAAAGTGGACAGAATTTGTCAAGGGGTAATTTTCACTTTTTCTATTCCCTTTTCTCGGATAACATGATATAATCCAAACATAAAAAACAACGAGGACAGAATTATGGTTCAAGAATTGATACACGACCCCATTTTTCTGGCAGTTCCCTCCGAGCCTGCCACAAAAGCAGACCTGCCTGTGGCCCGGGATCTGCTGGAAACTCTGCAATTCCACCGGGAAAGCTGTGTGGGCATGGCCGCCAATATGATCGGCGTACGCAAGAATATCATCGCTTTCTGGGATGATATTACCAGCAGCTATATCCTGATGTTCAACCCGGAGATCATCGACTGTGCCGGTGCTTACGAAGCCGAAGAAAGCTGCCTGTCTCTTCTGGGCGGCCCTCGAAAATGCCGGCGATACCGCAGCATCCAAGTGCAGTATCAGGATGAGAAAATGAAGGTCAAGACCAAGATCTTCCGGGACTGGACCGCCCAGATCATCCAGCACGAAGTGGATCACTGCAAAGGCATTTTAATCTAAGTCACAGACCTTTATCATGGCTTCCAGCGCCGCTACCGTCTTTTCCAGAGGAAGAGACGGCGTTCCCTGCTCCGGCAAATAGGGCACATGGATGAAGCCCACCTTCACTTTCGTCCCGGCAAAATGATGCAAAAGGGAATAAAGGGTATCATTACACACAAATGCTCCGGCGCTGTTGGACACGGCGGCGGGGCATTTTGCATTCCGAGCTGCCTGCGCCATGGCCTCCACGGCCACAGTTGCGAAATAGGCTGCCGGACCCTCGGGTGCAATGCGCACGCCCCGAGGCTGATTGCCCTCATTGTCCGCAATTCGGGCATCCCGAATGTTAACGCCGAACCGCTCCGGGGTCACTGCGTCCCGGCCTCCGGCCTGCCCGATGCAAAGGATCACATCCGGGCAGATTTCAGCCGCCTTTTCCGCGACCATTTTGGCCGCTTTTTCAAAAACCGTGGGGATCGGCAGTTTACATAACTCAAATTCCCCCACCACATCCGGCAATTCTTCCACTGCCAGCCAGGCAGGATTTACATTGGCTCCTCCAAAGGGGTCGAAGCCAGTGATCAGCAACTTTTTCATGGTAAATTCTCCCATTTACAACAAAAGCAGGCCTAAAATCTTATCATCTGTCAATGCAGGGGCAGAATAGGCGCCCTCTAAAACAGCATCCACATTGTCGTCGCTGTTTTCGATCTCCTTGGCGTAAAGTTGGGCAGTCTGCACCAAATTGCCCCCCAGCAAATGAACCAAAACACAGGACAGCACCACCATTTTCACCCGTCCGACCAAGTCAAAATCTGAAATCGCTTGCAACCAATACCGCTCCACGCCGTAGCATGCCAGCTTCCGCAGGCGCTCATCCCATTTCCCTGTACCCATAGGCGTTTCCAAACGATCACGCCAGGTGTCGGTGAGAATTTCCAATTCTTTGTAAAAAGCCAGCACTTCCCGTCCGTCAGCCGCCTTTGCCAGCTGCTTTCCAAATGCGAGAGCATCTTCCTCGTTCCATGGTGTTTCCTCGCCGTCCAGTACACTTTGGGCTTGATAGCCGTACAATAATGCCAGTGCCAGGGTTTCCTGCACTGGGCGGCTTTCATCTGAGAGAATGCTTCGCATTTTTTGCCTGGTTTCCAGCAGGATCTCCATATCGGCACGGTCATAATCCAGCTGTTCTCCCCCGGTCAATTCCTTTTCTGTCCAAGTGGAGTCCGTATTTTCAAAGATGATCCGGGCAGCCTCCGGGCAAGACAGTTCCAGCCCCCGCTCCACAAAATCCCCGTAGTCATGGGTCAGGCGAGGAAATTCCCGGCAGGTTTGGCACAGGGCATCATGCCCCAGCTGGGCTTGAATACGGCACAGTCCATCGGTACGCCACATGGGGCAGCGGCCGTCGGTGATGCGCAGGTAGGTGTCCCCTTCCTCATCCTGATAAAGATAGCGGCGAAGATCTTCTCCCAACTGACCCTCCATGGAGCGATAAGCTGCGGCGGCATCTTCATCCACCAGCACTTCCCACTCCTTGCAGCAGCTATCGGGGCAACGGCCTGCAATGCAGGAAAATGCTTCAAAATAGGTCGGATACCGTAAAATCATTGGCTTTTCCCCCTAAATTCGCTTTTCTTCATCTTAACACAAAGCCAGAGTAATTGCAATGTCGGCATTGCAATCCTTCCCTAAATCCGTTTTCTCTTTATGGAGTCTCGCCTCACGGAATTCTCCCACGGTCTAAAAACAGTCTGCCAAAAGGCACCGGAAGGGACTCGTTTGCATTTTCGCCCATGGCGAAAATAATAGTGTTGCCGCCGTCCAGCCGTCGGCAAGCAGCAGTCCACCGGACTGCTGCATT
>CAYROJ010000141.1:0-2855 GCA_964425865.1 uncultured Oscillospiraceae bacterium
TGTATGAACTTCTTCTATTTTTTCAAGTGTTGCACTTGATAGTATAATTCACCATGACAACAAAAAACACCACGATAGAAATCGTGGTGTACAAACGAAAAAATCCTCCGTTTTGTAACGGAGGATTTTGACGGTTTATTACTTGCCCTTAGCAGCCTTTTTCTCAGCCTTTGCCTTTGCGGCAGCTTCCTGTGCCTTCTTTGCTTCTTCCTTGGCACGCTCAGCGCCGGTCTCGTTGGTGGACAGTGCCCACTTGGCAAACTCAATACGAACCTGGTCAGCACTGGTCTCGACAACGAACTTGTCTTCCTTAATATCAACGACCTTGCCAACAATACCGCCGATGGTGGTGATCTTATCGCCCACCTTCATGGCAGAACGCATGGCTTCAGCTTCCTTCTTACGCTTGTTCTCGGGACGGATCATCATGAAGTAGAAAATAGCCACCATGATGACCAGCATAATGATGGTCGTAAAGCCCATACCACCGGTAGAGGTGTTTTCAGTCAAAAAATGCAGCATTAAAAAAACTCCTTTTGTTTAATTTCTAGGTTATTATACCATTGTTTCCATAAATTGCAAGGTCAAATTAGATTCTCCGGCCTAATTTAACAGAATATTCACGACGGAAGTCCTCAAACCGCCCCTCATCCAGTGCATCTCTGATTTTTTCCATCAGTTTATTATAGAAATACAGGTTATGCATAACAGAAAGACGCATTGCAAGCATCTCTTCTGCCACAAACAGGTGGCGGATATAGGCTCTGGAATACCGGCGGCAGACCGGGCAATCGCAATGCTCATCAATGGGACGCTCATCCAGCTGATACTTTGCATTTTTCAGGTTAATGGCGCCTTCCCAGGTAAACAGCCGGGCGTGACGGGCGTTTCTGGCCGGCATCACACAGTCAAAGAAGTCCACACCACGGGCAACAGCTTCAATAATATTGCTTGGAGTACCCACGCCCATCAAATAACGCGTCTTGTTGACCGGCATATGTTCTTCCACGGCTTCGATGATGTCATACATCTCCTCAGCGGTTTCACCCACGGCCAGGCCACCGATGGCATAACCGGGCAGATCCAGCTCTGCGATGCGCTTCATGTGATCCACACGGATGTCGTGGTAGGTGCCGCCCTGGTTAATACCCCAGAGCATCTGCTGAGGATTGACGGTATCGGGCAAGCTGTTCAGCCGGGCATTTTCCGCCTTACAGCGCACCAGCCACCGATAGGTGCGGTCAACACTGTCCAGTACATATTTTCTCGGTGCCGGATTTTCAATACACTCGTCAAAGGCCATGCAAATGTCCGATCCCAAATTGGACTGGATCTGCATACTCTCTTCCGGCCCCATAAAGATCTTGTGTCCGTCAATATGAGAAGAGAAATATACGCCCTCTTCCTTGATTTTCCGCAGAGACGACAGGCTAAAAACCTGAAATCCACCGGAGTCGGTCAAAATCGGGCCGTCCCAGGTCATGAACTTGTGCAGGCCGCCCATTTCCCGAACCACCTTATCGGCGGGACGCAGATGCAGATGATAAGTGTTGGACAGCTCCACCTGACAGCCAATATTCTTCAAGTCTTCGGCGCTGAGTGCGCCTTTGATGGCACCTTGGGTGCCCACATTCATAAATACCGGAGTCTGTACCGTGCCATGGGCGCAGGTAAACTCGCCCCGTCGGGCTTTCCCCTCGGTTTTCTTTAATTCAAACATACATTACCTCACTCAACGCTGTCAAATAATCAGCATGGCATCGCCGAAAGAGAAGAAACGATATTTTTCTTTCACCGCTTCTTCATAAGCCGCCAGCACATTTTCTCGGCCTGCGAAAGCAGACACCAGCATCACCAGCGTGCTCTCCGGCAAATGGAAGTTGGTGATAAGGCCCTGCATAGCCTTAAACTCATAGCCGGGATAGATGAAAATTTCCGTCCACTTGGACTTTTCTTCAAAGCTGCCGTCGTCGCACACAAGGCTTTCCAGTGTCCGGCAAGAAGTGGTGCCAACACAGATGATCCGGCCGCCCTCTGCCTTGGTTTGATTCAGAATCTCGGCCGTTTCCTTGGAAATCATGCAAAGCTCTGCGTGCATATGATGGTCGGTGATCTGGCCGGCCTTCACCGGGCGGAAAGTACCAAGCCCCACATGGAGGGTGACAAAAGCGGTTTTTACTCCCTTTTCCCTCACCTTTTCCAGAAGTTCCTGTGTCCAGTGCAGGCCGGCAGTGGGCGCAGCTGCGGAGCCCACCTCTTTAGAATAAACGGTCTGATAACGCTCCTGATCGGCAAGTTCTGCTTTGATATAGGGTGGCAGGGGCATTTTACCCAGCCGCTCCAGCACTTCCAAGAAAATGCCCTCATAGTGGAATTCAACAATGCGGTTGCCGTCCTCTTTCACTTCTGCCACAGTAGCCGTCAGTTCTCCGTTGCCGAAGATCACTTCACTACCTACCTGCATTTTCCGGCCGGGCTTGCATAAGCATTCCCATTTTTTATTCCCCAGGTCACGCAGCAGCAACACTTCCACTGCACCGCCGGTGGGACGATGACCCAAAAGTCTTGCGGGCAAAACTCTGGAGTCATTCATTACCAGACAGTCTCCGGGCTGCAAATAATCGATAACATCGTAAAAATGTTTATGTGCTCTTTCGCCGGTTTTCCGATTCAGCACCAAAAGACGGGAGGTATCCCGCTTTTCCAGGGGGGTCTGGGCAATCAGTTCCTCCGGCAAGTCATACCAAAAATCACTGGTTTTCAATGTAAAATCCTCCGATTTAATAAAAAGCGTAACTATTATACTCTAAAACTGCCACAATTGCAATACTGCACTCAATTCTTTTTCGGCGCAT
>CAYROJ010000142.1:0-2848 GCA_964425865.1 uncultured Oscillospiraceae bacterium
TTGGAACGATACTTGGTTGGGTTCTAAATAGTCTTTCAACCAAGGGGAAACTTAAAATATATGTATCCTCATGGAAAGATAATTTCCAATACAACGATACAGGAAGTATGGTTCCGAGTAAAAGCAAGGAACAAACGGAATGTTATCATTATGATCTTACGCTTGATGTGTATAACTCAAGTGGTGAAACCAAAATTTTGCGGAATGTAAAGATTGAGTTTAGCGATGGGAAAGATATTTTATACACAAGCGTTCCCAAAGATGATGCTACAAAGCGTTGGAACGGCCCAGTTGCCTTTTATGACACCATTGTTCCGCTCAATATACCACCAAAGGCAATTATCCAGTTAAAACTTCATGATGGAGCATGGAGTTCCGATGGTGGTCTTGATTTTGTTTGGAATACACAAATAGTATATCTTGCATACGACAATGAAAATGGTAAGAAAAAAAGAATTACTATTAAAAAGGAAAACTATAATAATCATTTTGCACACAATGATTATTAGTTTTTTCACATATTGAGCGCTCATTTTCCCGGTTTAGAGGGGTATGTAACCGCACCAACCGGGAGAGCGCTTGAATGGCATTCAAGAGGTCAGCGGTTCGATCCCGCTTATCTCCACCACTAAAAAACAGCGAATTTCGCAAGAAATTCGCTGTTTTTCTGTTTTTTAACAGGGAATTGCAAAAGAGGGTTGAGCGGCAATGATTTAAACGCCGCTGTAGGCGCTGAAGCCGCCGTCGACCGGCAGGACAACGCCGGTGATGAACCCGGCAGCTTGCTCGTTGACCAGAAACAGCAGGGCACCTTCCAGTTCCTCCGGTTGGCCGAACCGCTCCATGGGGGTGGCGGCCAGAATTTTTCCGGTGCGGGCGGTGGGGGTGCCGTCTTCGTTCCACAGAAGCTTTGCGTTCTGCTTGGTGGAGAAGAAGCCGGGGGCAATGGCGTTGACCCGAATACCCACTTTGGAGAAGTGGACGGCCAGCCACTGGGTAAAGTTGGATACGGCGGCTTTTGCGCCGGAATAGGCAGGAATTTTGGTCAAAGGCGTGTAGGCGTTCATGGAAGAGATGTTGACGATACAGCAGCCCTTGCGCCCAACCATCTGGGCGGCGAAGGCCTGAGTGGGGATCAGTGTGCCTTGAAAATTCAGGTCGAATACAGCACTGACACTTTCTTCGTCCAAATCGAAGAAGCTTTTGGTATCAGCGTCTATATCGCCGGGCTGATAATATTCATGGTCGGTGGTGGCATTGGGGTTGTTGCCGCCGGCACCGTTGATGAGAATGTCGCAAGGGCCAAATTCTTCTTGGATGGCCCCAGCCACTTCCAGACACCGGGCCTTGTCCAGCACATTGCAGGCGTAGGCCTTGGCAATGCCGCCCTCGGCGGTGATCTGATCGACAAAGGGTTGAGAATTTTCAGCCTTTCGGCTCAGCAGCGCCACTTTTGCCCCGGCCCGTGCCAGAGCGATGGCAAAACCGCTGCACAGCACGCCACTGGCTCCGGTGACCACGGCCACCTTGCCGGAAAGATTTGTATTCAAAACATTTTCCATAGCATTATCTCCTTATTTGCCGGATAGCCGATCCAGCATATCCCAAACGCCCAGCATATACATAATGCCCAGCGCCCGGTCATACAGGCCGTAGCCCGGACGGACGGTGCCGGGACCTTCGCCCCACAGGTGGCGGCCGTGGTCGGGACGGATGTAGCCGTCAAAGCCGCAGTCATGGTAGGCTTTGAGGATTTTCAAAATGCCTGTGTCGCCGTCGCAGTCCCGGTGGCTGGCTTCGGAAAAGTCGCCGTTGGGGAAGTGGCGGACATTGCGGATGTGGGCAAAGGCAATGCGGTTACAGTGCTTGCGGACGATGGCGGCCACATCGTTGTCCGGGTTTGCGCCCAGACTGCCGGAACAGAGGGTCAGGCAGTTGCAGGGGTGATCCACCATCTTCAGAAAGCGGTCGATGCTGCCTTCGTCCACCAAAAGCCGGGGCAGGCCGAAAATATCCCATGGGGGATCGTCCATGTGGATGGCCATTTTTACGCCACATTCGGCGCAGGTGGGCATGATCGCTTCCAGAAAATACTTCAGGTTTTCCCATAGCTTTTCCTTGGTGACACCCTCGTAAGCCTTAAAAAGCTCGTCCAGCTTTGCCATTCGCTCCGGCTCCCAGCCGGGGAAGGACATGTGGTACTTTTCCGTAAAGTCCAGAATGTAGCTTGCCATGGCGTTATAGTCGTCCTGAATCATGTTCTTCTCATAGAACAGGGCGGTGGAGCCGTCGCCTACCGGGTGGAAAAGATCCGAGCGTGTCCAGTCGAAAATGGGCATAAAGTTGTAGCAGATGACCTTCACGCCGTGCTTGCTCAGGTTGCGGATGGTCTTGCAATAGTTTTCGATATAGCCGTCCCGGGTGGGCAGGCCGATTTTAATATCATCGTGGACATTGACAGACTCCACCACATCGCCGTTGAAGCTGTAAGCGTGGAGCTGCGCCATCACCTCGGAAATTTCATTTTCTTCCCAAACTTCACCGGGCATTTTGTGGTGCAGCGCCCAGACGATGCTGGTCACCCCGGGGATCTGCCTGATGTGGGAAAGGGTGATGTTGTCATTGCCCCGACCGTACCAGCGAAAACCCATTTGCATTGGACTACCTCCGTTGTTGTTCTTTCCTTCAGTATAGCACAGAAATCTCCCAAAGGAAAGAGAAATCGGCACTTTTTGCTTGTTCCATAAAAGATAAGCGTAAAGAAAAAGTAGTGCAATGGAGTCAATAAAAAAGGAAAAGGGGCTGTAAAAAAAGTCCCAAGTAAAACAGCAGGCTGTGCCGCAAGGTA
>CAYROJ010000143.1:0-2838 GCA_964425865.1 uncultured Oscillospiraceae bacterium
GGTGCTGGTCAACGGAGAAGTGTGCACCATGCGGGGCAAAAAGCTGCGCCCCGGCGACAAGGTAGAGTTCGCCGGTCAGAGCTTCATCGTCTGCGAAAATGAGACTTGATGGGCTGCAATTGGGAAATTTCCGCAATTATGAGGAGGTTTCTCTGGAATTTGACCCGGGAGTGAACCTGATTTTAGGCCGCAATGCCCAGGGAAAGACCAATCTGCTGGAAGCCATTGGCTATCTGGGCACGGGAAAAAGTTTTCGTGCCATGAAAACCACAGAATTGATCCGCTTTGGAGCGGATTTTGGGGAGATCCGGGGCAAGATCACCAGTCAGGACCGCAATCAGACCATCCGCTGGGTGCTGTTCCCGGGCGGTCGGCGGCGGATGCTGGAGTGCAACGGTGTGCGAAAAAAAACCGCATCGGAAATTGCGGGATTGCTCCCTTCCGTGCTTTTTTGCCCGGAGGATCTGATGATATTGAAGGGCGGTTCTGCCCCCCGGCGGCGGTTGGGAGATAATGTGTTATGTCAACTGCGCCCCAATTATGATGCGGCACTGACGGAATACACCCGAATTTTAGAGCAGAAAAGCCAGATTTTAAAGGACTGGCATGAAAATCCGGCGATTTTGGAAATTCTGCCGGAGTATAACCGCAGATTATGCCAGGTGGGGGCACTGCTGATCTCCTATCGGGCAAGGTTTTACAAAAGTCTGGGAGAAGCGGCGGCCAAATACCACCGGGAATTTTCCGGCGGTCTGGAGGATTTTTCTCTGGAATACAAGACCGTTTCCACCATAAAAGACCCCTTTGCGCCCCTGGCTCAACTGGAAAATGATCTGCTGTCCCATTTGGAAAGCCACTATCGGGCAGAGCTGGACAGCAGCAGTTGTTTGACCGGTCCCCATAAGGACGATTTCGATGTAAATTTGTCGGGCATCAGCCTGAAACTATATGGTTCCCAGGGGCAGACCCGAACAGCGGTCATCAGCTTGAAGCTGGCTCAGCGGGAATTGATGCGCCGGGAAAGCGGCGAAGAGCCTGTGCTGCTTCTGGACGATGTTTTGTCGGAACTGGATCCGGGACGGCAGGATTTTGTGCTGAACCAGATCGACTGCGGGCAGGTGTTCATCACCGGCTGCGAGCCAGGCCGATTGACAAAGCTGGGCAAGACCATCGAGATCCAGGGCGGTAAATTAAAGTAAAAAAAGCCTTAGCAAGGGGCTTTTAATGTGAATAAAAATACAATTATAATGGAATAATACCATATCCGTTTTATCTATATTATACTGTATATACATCTGTATAAACATTAGGATTTCTATACAAATTGTCCGTATAAGGAGGACACTATGTCGGAAGAAATGAAAGTCACAGAAGAATACGGCGGCAGTCAAATTCAGGTGCTGGAAGGCTTGGAAGCCGTTCGCAAGCGCCCGGGTATGTACATTGGCTCCACCTCCGCATCCGGCCTGCACCATCTGGTGTACGAGATCGTGGACAACTCCATCGACGAAGCCCTGGCAGGCTACTGTAAGCACATCCATGTTACCATCAACCCCGGCAACTCCATCACCGTCACCGACGACGGCCGTGGTATCCCCGTGGACATCCAGCCCCAGACCGGAAAACCCGCTCTGGAAGTGGTGTTTACGGTGCTGCACGCCGGCGGTAAATTCGGCGGCGGCGGTTACAAGGTCTCCGGCGGTCTGCACGGCGTGGGCGCATCCGTGGTCAATGCCCTGTCGGAGTGGCTGACTGTTCGAGTCCACAAAAACGGCAAGATCCACGAGATGAAATTTGCCCGGGGCAATATCACTCAGGAAATGACCATTGTGGGCACCACCGAAAAGACCGGCACGGAAGTTACCTTCCAGCCGGATCCGGAGATGTTCGACACTCTGGAATATGACTACGCCATTTTGCATGAGCGGATGAGAGAAGAGGCCTTCCTGAACGCCGGCCTTTCCATCACCATTACCGATGACCGTCCGGACGAGGCTCCGGTCTCCGAGACCATGTGCTATGAAGGCGGCATTCGGGAATTTGTTACATGGCAGAACCGGAACAAGACCCCCATCCATCAGAATGTGATCTACATGAGCGGCTCCAAGGGCGACGCTTCCGCAGAGATCGCTCTTGCCTACACCGATGGCTACAACGAGACCATGCTTTCCTTTGCCAACGATGTCCGCACCCCCGAAGGCGGTATGCACGAGACCGGCTTTAAGGCCGCTTTGACCCGTGTGCTCAACAACTACGGCATCAAGTCCGGCGTGATCAAAGGCGACGACAAGGTTTCCGGCGAGGACTGCCGGGAAGGCATCACCGCCGTGATCTCCGTGAAGCTGACGGATGCCCAGTTTGAAGGCCAGACCAAGGCAAAATTGGGCAACGCCTATATCCGTACCCTGGTGGATCAGATCGTGTCCGAGCAGCTGGCGGTGTATTTTGAGGAGCATCCCCAGACCGCCAAGATCGTGCTGGACAAGGCCATGATGGCCAACCGTGCCCGGGAAGCTGCCAGAAAGGCAAGAGAGTCCATTCGCCGCAAATCCGCTTTGGGCGGTGCGGCCATGCCGGACAAGCTCCGTGACTGCAACGAAAGCGACCCCTCCCTGACCGAAATTTACATCGTCGAGGGTGACTCCGCAGGCGGCTCTGCCACCCAGGGACGAGATTCCCGATTCCAGGCCATCCTGCCCCTGTGGGGTAAGATGCTGAATGTGGAAAAGGCCAGAGAGGACAAGGTCATCGACAATGATAAGCTCCAGCCGGTCATCACCGCGCTGGGTGCCAGCATCGGTGAGGAGTTCGACAGCAGCAAGCTGCGCTATCACAAGG
>CAYROJ010000144.1:0-2783 GCA_964425865.1 uncultured Oscillospiraceae bacterium
TTCTGTGCCTGCTTGATCATTGCGGCCTGATTCATGCCGCCGGGCATACCCCGAAATCCACCTTTTGCCATAATACATTATCTCCAATCTTATTCTTTGATTTTAATTACATCACTGTGGGCCTTGCCAAAGGATAACAGCTGACCCAATTTCTCGTTTTTTGCCGGAGCAGCCGAGCCATCTACTGCCTTGACCCGAACATTTCTATTCAAGATTGCAGCTGCCTTGCGACCCACCAGTTCCAAAATCTCTCCATGATCGATCATGCCTACGGTAAATCTATTGTTACACCGTAAAATCAAGGTGTCTCCCTGCAACTCTCCCTGAATCGGGGCATCGGGCGTTGTCGTAAAAAAGCCCATGCATGGCAATTTCGATTCCTGTCGCATAGCCGCAACCAAATCTGCCCAGAAACCGATGGGTGTATCGGTGGAAACAGGCTCATTCCATTCCGGAGGCATATCTTCGTCGTCCGGTGGCGGAGGAAGCTCTTCCTCCATCCTGGGCATTGCCGCACTGGGCGCTGCTGCCACAAAATTGCCCGAACGAATCTTTTCCTCCAATCGTGTCAATCTGGCGTTCAGGCTCTGAGCGTCCAGAGACAGCTCCGGCTGGCACAGATTGACCAGACAAAGTTCAGCATCCATTCGGCGACTGGCCGAGCGTGTAAAGCCTGCCATGGTCTGCTGAAGCAGTCCCATGATCCGCACCAGCTCTCCGCCGGACAATTGCTTTGCCAAAGCAGTAGCATCCTTGCCCTCTGCTACGCCGGAGAGCATACTCAGGCCAGCTTGCGGTGCCGTTTGCAACACCAGCAGGTCACGGGCCAGGCAGGCCAGCTCATCCAGCATTGCCCCCAAATCCTTGCCATCGGCATAGAGCCTGTTAAACAGGGACAGGGCACTTTTCGTATCATGCTTAGCGATATAACCCATCATCTGCGCCGCAGTTTGCTCGCCGGCAATGCCCAGACAGGCGTATACCCGCTCGGCAGTCAATTCTCCAGTTGTAGCGCAGGCACACTGGTCCAGCAAGCTCAGTGCATCACGCATACCACCATCTGCCATGCGGGCCAGTACCCGGGCAGCACTGTCGTCCAGATCGATGCTTTCCTGATATGCTACAAACTGCAGCCGGGCAGCAATATCCTCTTGGGAAATGCGGCGGAAAGAGAACCGTTGGCATCGAGACAAGATGGTGGCAGGAACTTTGTGTAGCTCCGTAGTCGCCAGGATGAAAAGCAAATGCTCCGGCGGCTCTTCAATAATTTTCAGAAGGGCGTTAAATGCAGAAATCGACAGCATATGCACTTCGTCAATGATATACACCCGTTTTTTTACCTGTGAAGGGCTGTAAATGGCATCATCCCGCAGGTCACGGACATTATCAACGCCATTATTGGATGCGGCATCGATCTCCAGCACATCCATGCAGGCGCCGCTGTCGATGGCCTTACACGCCTGGCAGCAGTTGCAGGGGTTACCGTCCTGGGGATTCAGGCAATTGACAGCCTTGGCCAAAATCTTGGCACAGCTGGTCTTGCCAGTACCTCTGGAACCTGTAAAAAGATAGGCGTGGCTCAAATGGCCATTTTGCAGCTGGGTCTTCAGCGTTTGAGTAATCGCCAGCTGCCCCACAACATCGTCAAAAGTCTGGGGGCGATATTTCCGATATAAAGCTTGATAGGCGGACATAAAGCCTCCCCTTTCTGTTGTTATCTTCTAAATCGTTGCCAAAGCACTTCCATTTCCTCTGCGGTGGCGAAGCCACGAGCAGCACCGCTTTGGCCAATCTTTTTGGATGCAAATATTTGTGCCCTTTTCAAGGCTTCCTCCGGGGTTTTTCCTTGGGCATAGTAGTGGACAAATGCACTGAACAGGGCATCTCCTGCCCCAACAGTATTGACCACAGCCCCCACATGGACGGCCGGATATTCCAATATCTCATTTCTGTCTCGCAGATACATGGCACTGCCTTTGCCGCCCCGACCCAAAACAATGATTTTCATGGGATAGTTTTCAGCCAGCGCCCACAGGAATGAATGATAATTATCCCCAATGGCTTCATCGCTCAAAAACACAATATCCGCATATTCCAAAAAATCACGGTTGTATTCGTCAAAAACATCAGATAAAACATGGACATCTGTTGCAATGGTTTTTCCCATAGATTTGGCCATGTGAAGCAGCGGACGGTTAAAATTGGTATTACACGCAACCACAATATCCATGTCCTGACAGATATTCCCCGGGAAATCATAATGGCTCTGCTGCACATCTTTTAAATCGCAGTAGATCTGCCGTTTCCCATCTCCATCATAAAGAACCACGGAGGATGCTGTTTCTTTCAAAGAAGCAGAGATCCCATCGGTAGCGATTCCGTCTTTGTACAATTGATCGCAAATATAATCTGCCTGAAAGTCCTGCCCCAACATGGACAAAAGCTGCACCTGATCACACAAGCCCGTCAATGCCTTGGCGATATTATATGCAACACCGGATACCGCAGAATTTACGCCAAAAAAAGGATAATCAATTGGATAGTAATTGATGGGAAACTGTCGAACTTGAACTGTGGTTTCCATATTCACAAGGCCGGATACCAAAATTCGTCCCATATCATTCCTCCAACGAAACAACAAACCGGCTCATAACAAGATCGCACACCCACATTTGAACAAGCTGCACACCCGGCACCCTTACTTGCAGCTCAGAAACGGCAACCTACACGGCACACGGAAAGATCCGCTTAATGCTGCTTGGTTCCCCACCTGACATGGTTCA
>CAYROJ010000145.1:0-2781 GCA_964425865.1 uncultured Oscillospiraceae bacterium
ACAATCCCTTCCTTTGGCATCTCATTTTTGCTTCTGCATTTTGCTCATCACTATGTATGCACCATCCATGATTTTTGTGCTTGAGCCTTCCCCTTTGGGGAAGGCTTCATTTATAATTTATAATTTGTAATTATTCATTTTTCTGCTGTTCCAGATAGATCAGCAGCACCGCCACATCCGCAGGGCTGACACCGGAAATTCGTCCGGCCTGACCGATGGACATGGGGCGGATTTGGCTGAGTTTATCTCTGGCTTCCAGCCGCAGGCCGGGAATGGAATTGTAGTCCAAAGCATCGGGAAGCAGCCGGTTTTCTTCCTTGCGGAAGGCCTCCACCTGCTTTTCCTGCCGGGCAAGGTAGCCGGCGTACTTCACCTGAATTTCCACTTCCTCTGTTATGGACAGGGAAAGTGCCGGACGCTCCGGGTCGAAGGGGGCAATGTCGGCATAGCCCACATTGGGGCGACGCAAAAGGTCTGCAAGCCTTGCAGAATTGGCCACCGGTTGAGACTCCAGCGCCGCAAGCATGGCGTTGAGCGCCTCCGAAGCCGGAACGCCGACACCCTCCAATCGGCTGATCTCCTTTTTCACCGCCCGGTACTTTTCCTCCACCTGCGCCAGCCGCTCCTGAGAAACCAGGCCCACAGCCGCACCGATGTGGGTCAAGCGCTGGTCGGCATTGTCCTGCCGGTGCAAAAGGCGGTATTCCGAACGGCTGGTCATCATGCGATAAGGCTCTCGGGTGCCTTTGGTCACCAGATCGTCGATGAGCGTGCCGATGTAGCTGGTGTCCCGGGTCAAAATCAGAGGGTCCTTCCCCTGCAAGCGCAGAGCGGCATTGATGCCTGCCACAAGACCCTGGGCAGCGGCTTCTTCATAGCCGGAGGTGCCGTTGAACTGGCCTGCGCCGTAAAGATTTTTAACGGTCTTCACTTCCAAAGTGGGAAGCAAAGCAGTGGGGTCGATGCACTCGTATTCGATGGCGTAGGCCGGGCGCATCATTTCCGCATTTTCCAGGCCGGGGATCGTGCGCATCATGGCCAGCTGCACATCCTCCGGCAAGCTGGAGGACAGACCCTGGATATACATTTCCTCCGTATCTGCGCCGCAGGGCTCGATGAATAGCTGATGGCGCTGCTTGTCGGCGAAACGGACGATTTTCGTTTCGATGCTGGGGCAGTATCGAGGGCCAACGCCGGAGATGGTCCCGTCATACATGGGGCTGCGATGCAGGTTGTCCCGAATGATCCGATGGGTCTGCTCATTGGTATAGGTCAGGTAGCACACGGCAGAGTTATCCGGCTTGTGGGCAGTGCGGAAGGAAAAAGGCTCCACCCTTTCGTCCCCGGGCTGAACTTCCATCTGAGAAAAATCAATGCTGCGGCGGTTGACTCTGGGGGGTGTGCCGGTTTTGAATCGGCGCAGGGGCAAGCCCAGCTTGCGCAAATTGTCCGCCAAGCCCACCGATGCCTGCACCCCATCCGGGCCGGATTGGGTGACAGTCTCACCGGTGATGATGGTGCTGTCGAGATAAGTGCCGGAGGCGATGATGACGACTTTTGCATCGTATTTTGCGCCTAAAGATGTCAAAACACCGGAAACTTCGCCGTTTTCCGTGAAAATATCCACGATTTGCGCCTGTTTCAGCTGCAAATTTTTCTGCAATTCCAGCACATGCTTCATATACTGCTGGTATTTCCGGCGGTCAGCCTGGGCACGCAAAGAATGGACCGCCGGGCCTTTGCCCCGGTTGAGCATCCGGTATTGGATGCAGCTGTGGTCAGCCGCCAAGCCCATTTCACCGCCCAGTGCATCGATCTCACGAACCAAGTGTCCCTTGGCTGTGCCGCCGATGGCCGGGTTGCAGGGCAAATTGGCCACAGTATCCAAATTGATGGTAAACAGGATGGTGCGGCAGCCCATCCGAGCAGCAGCCAATGCCGCTTCGATACCGGCATGGCCTGCGCCGATCACCGCCACATCGCAGCTTCCTGCGTGATAGATCATATAAAAGTCCTCTCTTGAACAGAAAAAGATGAAATTCTCTCAAAATTTATAATTCGTAATTTGTGGTTATTCCGCCTTTTCCTCTTTTTCTTCGGGCTTCAACTGAAAGGGCTTGCACACCACTTCGCAGCGGTTGATGGGGGTTCCCAGGCTGTGGAATTTTTCTTCGTAGCCGGTCATAATGCCCACAATGCCGTTTTCATGCAAATTCCGGGTCAGATTTTTGACCTCCAGACCGCAGGCTTCAAACTCTTCCAGCGAGAACTCGAACAGGGGTGCATTGTCTGTTTTGTAGTGAATTTCACCGTTTTCACGGACAACACGGCAATATTTATCCAAGAAGGTGCGGTAAGTCAGGCGGCGCTTCCGGTTTTTCTTCCGGGGCCAGGGATCGGGGAAGTTGATGAACAGGCGGTCAATTTCGCCACCTGCAAAAATTTCCTCCATTTTTTCCACATCCATGTCGATGAAAAATACATTGCTAAGTCCCATATTCTGGGCTTTTTCCATGGCAACTACCATGGCTTCCCGGCATTTTTCCACGGCGATCAGCAGCACATCGGGATTGGCGGCGGCAGTCTCCACAGTGAATTTTCCCTTGCCGCAGCCCACTTCCACCCACAGGGCGGCAGCATCTTTTTTCAGCTCACGCCAGTGGCCTTTCATGGTTTCAGGCTGGGCAATTCGCACCGGGGCACACTTTTCCATCCGGGGGTCAAGGTTCTTCATTCTGCGCATTCTCATATCTATTTTCCTCCAAAGAAATGGGTTTCGTC
>CAYROJ010000146.1:0-2673 GCA_964425865.1 uncultured Oscillospiraceae bacterium
GCTCGTCGTGGCGACGCTGCTGAGATGGCTGTCATCGAGCTGGTGTAATTTACACGGCTTTATAACACAATGTAAAAGCCCGTACCGAAAGGTACGGGCTTTTTGTGGCATTTAGCGATTAATAGAAGCGGCCATGCGCCGATAGGTGTGGCGTATGCCACGGATGGCAATGGAGTATGCCTGAATGTTCTCCGGCAGTGCAATTCCACCGTAGCCGGAGTCCCCCAGATGATGAATGTCAGTACCAGCCATTTTACACATCAAAGCGATCTGGCGGATGGTGGCGATGTCCGCTCCTTCCTGGGAGGTACCGATGGAGGTGATGGTCAAAGCACCCAGACTATGCGCATAGGCGATCAGCTCTTTGATATATTCCAGGGTCAGACCAGGTACTGTACCGGGGGCAGGTAAAAGAATAATGTCCGCACCAGCCTGGCGGAAGGCGAGAATATCCTGCTTGGTCAGAATATTTTCGGCTCCTTCCGAAACGATGCCGGAGGCGTGCATTTTTCCGGCAGCAAGAATGATCTTGTCACCCAATTCCTTGTGGTATACTTCCAAGGTTTGGGTAATGGCATCATTGGTGACGCCGATGCCGGGATTTCCGGTGAGCAGGATGAAGTTGACACCCATTTCAACAGCCTTTCGGGCGTTTGCAAGGGTGGCTTTCCGCCCGGCAGTCATAGCCCACATATTCTCCTCCGGATCTTCAGAAGACAAGCTCTGCTCCACCGGCTCCAGGTTGATGCCTACAGGGCGGCCGGTCAGTTTTTTTAGTGTGTGGATCACCTGGTTAGGTGCAGTTTTCGGCAAGCCCCGGATGACAGGGTTTTGTACATCAAATACATTCAGCAGAAGAATATCTGCACCCATAGCGGCGGCGAATTCAGCGTTAGAAATATCTCCCAGCATGGGTTGGATACAACCAATCGTCTCGCAGGCAACAGTGCGGCCTTCGGCATGGGCAATGGCACCGAGAAGCCCCTGTTTATCCATGGCGGCGAAGTCGGATGCATAGCAGTCTAGTATTCTTTTCACGGAAAAAACCTCCTTTTCTTTTCAGTATAGCACACAGGCCGGGCGCTGACAAGATGGAAAAAAATGGGGCCATAAGACCCCAGTTTTTATGTAAGAGTTCAAATTACTTCGATAAGACCGTAACGCCCTGTGAAACATGGATCAACCGCTTGTGAATGAAATTCAGCAACCGTCATCCAACATGATCTTAAGGATGGTACGGTCGGTCTCCCGCATACCTTCCCGTGCCAGACGACCCACATTGCTGACGGTTTTATCTGCACCCTTGGTAACGATGCCGTCGCCGCCGTAGAACTGCTGGTTTTCCAGATACATATTGTAGCCCAAAATACCGGCATCTACTGCCATTGCGATTTTTGCGGCGCAGGAGGGCTTGGCACCGTCGCAAATTGTGCCGGAGAGAATGGCAACGGCATTAACGACTGTGTGTGCCACGGCCTCATGACGGCCTCCGTGGAGGTAGGCAATGCCTGCACCTGCGCCGCACCCGGCGCTGATGGCACCGCAGTAAGCAGAAAGACGGCCAATGCCTGTCTTTTGGTGAATGGTTACCAGGTCGCTCAATGCCACAGCCTTCAGCAGCTGTTCCTGACTTGCGCCCAAGGTCTTGGCGAAGATTGCCACAGGCACACAGGCGGTGATGCCCTGATTGCCGCTGCCGGAGAGAATGATGACCGGCATTTCGCAGCCGCTCATACGGGCATCAGAACCGGCAGCAGCGTATGCAGCTGCCCGACGATTGTCGGAAGTGCCTTGCTGATGGATGATGACAGACCCAATATTGGCACCCCAGTTATTTTCCAGGCCTTCCTTGGCAATGGCCAGATTGTACTCGATTTGGCGGCCCACGCATTCACGGATGTCTTCCACATCCAGCACATCTACAAAGTCTACGATCCGCTCAATGGTCAAACAGGATTTGTCCGTCAAATGGTCTTCCGAGGACTCTTCCACAGGCAGATCCAGCAAAACCTCGTCATTATGGCTCAGGTAGACGATGTTTGTATGATGGTTGATGATCCGTACACGAGCACAGTCATCGCCGGCGTGCAGGGTAATGTCGATGTCAAAGACCAAATCAGAAGGGGAGGGGGCAATGGTGATGTTCGCCTGAGCAAGATAGCTTTTGAGCTGTTGCTGCTTTTCGTCAGAGACTGAGGATATAACTTCCAGCTGGCGACTGGCATCACCGGCAATCACACCGGCGCAGACCGCCGCTGAGATGCCGTGTAATCCACCGGTGTTGGGGACAACGACACTTTTTACATTTTTAATTATATTGCCGCTGACAAGCACATCAATTTTTTCGGGCAGTTGCCCCAGAAGCTCCCGTGCCTTAGCACCGGCATAGGCCAGAGCGATCGGCTCGGTGCAGCCCATAGCAGGACGAAGCTCCTCTTTCAAAATAGAAACGAATTGCTGATATAGTGCATCTCCATGTTGCATAATGGGTAGCCCCCTTTGATGTCTGTACTTGTACATTATAGCATAGATGCGGCAAAAATCAAGAATGGAAAGAGGCCGGGATTGGGGAAAAAGCAAGCAAAAAAGTGCAAAACAAAAAATAATGAAATTTTTTAAAAAATGTTCATTTGTCAATGATGTGAGACCACAAAAAAGCAGAAAGAGTTCTGA
>CAYROJ010000147.1:0-2640 GCA_964425865.1 uncultured Oscillospiraceae bacterium
CTGTGCGGCGGCGTTGATGGTCATGGACATATTGGTGCCAGTGTCGCCGTCGGGGACGGGGAACACATTCAGCTCGTTTAAGTGTTGTTTGTTGATCTCAATGCCGGCGGCGGCACTGATCATCAGGCGGCGAAAATCTGCGCCGTTGATTGTCTGTTTCACTTTGTTACCTCCAAAATCAGCCGATCATCATCGAGTCGATATAAACATTGACGGCTTTTACTTGGGTGCCGGTGTGCTTGGTGACCACATAACGCACCTCGGAAATGATAGAGGAAGCCACGGCGGTCAAATTTACGCCGTTGTCCACCATAATATGCAGGTCGATGGAAATGGAGTCGTCCTCGTGGAACTGCACACGCACACCCTTGTCGGCGGACTCCTTACGCAGCAGGTGATACAGGCCGTCCTTCATGGAACGGGCGGCCATGCCCTTGACACCAAAGCAGTTGGTGGCGGCGGTACCGGCGATCTGGGTGTAGACGCTGGTGCTGATGTTGACGCAGCCGTTATTGGAATTGTGTTGAGTCATAATATCCTCCTTGTCTGAACGGTGGTCTGATGGGGTCAGACCATGCTCTCTTCCCAGCAGTCGGGGGCGGACAGCCCCATCATTTTGACGACGGTGGGGGCAACATTGGCAAGGCCGAAATCACCCTGCTTGATGTTCCAGGTCTTGTCGGTATCATAAATAATGAAGGGGACGGGGTTGAGGGAGTGGGCGGTGCGGACGGAAGTTTTACCCTTTTTGGTTTCGGTCATCTGGTCGGCGTTGCCGTGATCTGCGGTGATGAGCACGGTGTAGCCGTACTTGTCAGCGGCTTCCAGAATGGCCTTCAGAGAATTGTCCACACACTCCATAGCGTAGACCACGGCATCCATGACACCGGTGTGACCCACCATGTCGCCGTTGGGGTAGTTACAGCGCAGGAACTGATACTTTCCGGAAGCCATGGCCTGAACCATTGCTTCGGTGATCTCCTTGGATTTCATGGCAGGAGCCTGCTCAAAAGGGATCACATCGGAGGGGATCTCCAGATACTCTTCCAGAGCATCGCTGACCTTGCCGGAACGGTTGCCGTTCCAGAAATAGGTCACATGGCCGTACTTCTGGGTCTCAGAGCAGGCAAACTCGTTGATGCCGGCTTCTACCAGAACCTCGGTCAGGGTGTTGCGGATGACGGGGGGCTGCACCAGATAGTGCTCGGGGATATTCAGGTCGCCGTCGTATTGCAGCATACCGGCAAACTTCACGCCCTCATAGCCGGGCCGGTCAAACTTGTCGAAATCCTTCCGGTCGAAAGCCAGAGAGATCTCCTGGGCACGGTCGCCACGGAAGTTAAAGAGGATCACGCTGTCGCCGTTGGCGATCTTGGCAACGGGGGCGCCGTTGCGAGCTACCACGAAAGCGGGCAGATCCTGGTCAATGCAGCCGGTCTCGTTGCGGTAGGTCTCAATGGCCTCGGCAGCAGAAGCAAACTGACGACCCTGACCCTCCACATGGGTTCTCCAGCCCAGTTCCACCATGGCCCAGTTGGCTTCGTACCGGTCCATGGTCACCTGCATACGGCCGCCGCCGGAGGCGATGGCGTAATCGCAGCCTTCGGAGTTTAGCTCCGCCAGAACGGCCTCCAGCTGGGAAACATATTCCAGTGCGGAGGTGGCAGGCACATCACGGCCATCCAGCAGAATGTGGCAATAGGCCTTCTTCACGCCCTCGGCATGAGCCTGACGCAGCAGAGCGATCAGGTGGCTGATGTTGGAGTGGACATTGCCATCGGACAGCAGGCCCATAAAGTGCAGGGCGTGGCCGGCCTTGGCGTTGGAGATCAGATCCTGCCAGGTAGCAGACTGGTACAGGCTGCCGTTTTCAATGGACTCGCCGACCAGCTTGGCACCCTGAGAATAGACCTGACCACAGCCCAGAGCATTGTGACCGACTTCGGAGTTGCCCATATCCTCATCGGAGGGCAGGCCGACAGCGGTGCCGTGGGCTTTCAGATAAGTATGGGGGCAGGTGGCGAGCAGATCGTCCAGAGTGGGGGTGGCGGCTACCTTGACAGCGTCACCGCTGCCGCCATCGCCCTTGCCAACGCCGTCCATAATGACCAAAACAATAGGTTTCATAAAAGAGTTTCCTCCGTAAAAAGCAAAAATCTATAAAAGTGCATTCTAACACTTATAGGATATTGTACAACATTTTTGCGAAACTTACAACTATAATTTTGAAATTAGTGTGAATATGCCAAAATGATTACCCATTTTTCTCCAAATTTGGCAAAGTTCTGCTGAAAATGTTAATAAAGTTTTAAGGCAAGGTTGCATTTGTGTTGCATCTATCCACGGGAGCGGCGAATTGGGCTGAGACCGGGGATGCTGTTGTGAGCGGAGCTCCACTTTGAAAAGAGCATGAAAAAACTCCCTGCCGAAAAATCGGGAGGGAGATATTTTCAGAGAGAGCATTAGGCCATAGCGTTCAGCTTCAGAGTCATGCTGCTCTTCTTGCGGGCAGCATTGTTCTTGTGCAGCAGACCTGCCAGAGCAGCCTGGTCAACAGCCTTCACGGCCAGCTTGTAGCAATCGGTAGCCACAGCCTTGTCACCGGCGACAACAGCAGCTTCGAACTTCTTGATGGCAGTC
>CAYROJ010000148.1:0-2592 GCA_964425865.1 uncultured Oscillospiraceae bacterium
ACCTTTGGGATCTTGAACTTCAAAAAGTGTTGCACTTAGTTTGACAAATCACTCTTTTCAGTAGACATTTATCGAATTCTATGTTATACTGATGATATAATGAACAAATTATGGAGGTTTCACCATGCCCAAAATCACTTTTCAAATTGAAGGTGCCACTTCTGTGGTGGTTGATGCCCAGAACGGCGACAATTTGCTGGAACTGGCTCGTCGAGCCAATGTGGCCATCGACGCCCCCTGCTCCGGTAACGGCTCCTGCGGTAAATGCCGCGTTCGCTTGGTAGAGGGCAATGTGGACACGATGCCCAGCCGCCACATTTCAGACGAAGAGTTTGAAGCCGGCTGGCGCTTGAGCTGCAACTGCAAAATCAATGGTGACTGCACCGTGTTCGTGCCGGATATTGCCTCCGCTTATCAAAGCCGCATGAAGACCGCAGACCTCAGCAGTCCCAAGGAAGTAGCAATTTTCCAGGAGTGCCAGGCCAATCTGAAAGAAAGTGGAATTTCCTTCGATAACCAGTTCCGCAGTGTTGTTCTGAAGCTGGTAGAACCCACTCTGGACGACACCATGCCCGACATTGAGCGGTTAAGCTGGGGCATCCAAGAACAGTTGGGCGTAGAAAAGGTGGACATTCCCTTCTCTGTCATGGTCAAGCTGGCCTCCACGCTCCGTGATAACAGCTTTAAAGTCTGTGTGAAGGGTCAGCTGGTGGAGAACACCTTCCGCTGCATGGAGATCACCAAACCCGACGACACCATCCTGGCCGGATGCGCCATCGACATTGGCACCACCACCGTCACCATGGTCCTCGTGGATCTGGAAAACGGCAAAATTTTGGCCAAGGGTTCTTCCGGTAACGGTCAGATCCGCTACGGTGCCGATGTGATCAACCGGATCATCCAGCAGGGCAAGGACGGCGGCAAGAAGAAGCTGCAAGATGCCATCGTCAAAGAGACCCTGAACCCCATTATTGCAAATCTTTGCAAATCCGCCGGCATCAACGCCCGGAGCATTCTGCGGCTGTGCGTGGCTGCCAACACCACCATGAACCACCTGTTCGTGGGCGTGGACGCAGCCCCCGTCCGCATGGAACCTTACATCCCCAGCTTCTTCGGTTGGGAAGGCCTGCTGGCAGGCGATTTGAAGCTGCCTGCTAACCCCTTGGCTCCTGTGCTCATTGCCCCCAACATCGGCTCCTATGTCGGCGGCGACATTACCGCCGGTACTCTGGCCGCAGGCCTGTGGGACAAGGATGAAATGAGCCTGTTTATTGACCTGGGCACCAATGGCGAGCTGGTCTTCGGCAACCGGGATTTCCTTATGAGCTGCGCCTGCTCTGCCGGTCCTGCTTTTGAGGGCGGCGATATTTCCTGCGGTATGCGTGCCACCGACGGTGCGGTGGAAGCCGCCGTCATCGATAAAGATACCATGACCCCCACTCTGTCCATCATCGGCGACGAAGGTCAGAAGGTAGTGGGTATCTGCGGCAGCGGCATCATCGACATGATCTCGGAGCTGTTCCGTTGCGGCATTATCAACGCCAAGGGTCTGTTCGTCCGGGAAGGCGAGCGTGTGAAGCGGGATGCTCACGGCATGGGACGCTATGTGCTGGCCTTTGCCGAGGAGTCGGAGACCGGTCGTGAAATTTCCCTGAACGAAGTGGATATTGACAACTTTATCCGTGCCAAGGGCGCTATTTTCTCCGCCATTGATACCCTGCTGCAGAGCGTGGATATGACCGTAGACATGATTGACAAAGTGTATGTGGCCGGCGGCATCGGCAGCGGCATCAACATGAAAAATGCCGTCAATATCGGTATGTTCCCGGATGTGGAGCTGGAAAAGTTCCACTACATCGGAAACTCCTCACTGACCGGAGCTTATGCCATGGTTCTGGGCGACGAAGCCAATGCCAAATGCGCTGAGGTGGGTGCAAACATGACCTATCTGGAGCTTTCCACCTATCCGGGCTACATGGACTCTTTTGTGGCTGCCTGTTTCCTGCCCCACACCGACCGCAGCCTGTTCCCCAATTCCATTCAGGAGATTTAATATGCAGATTGAAAATCATAAAGAAGAAGTCCCCTTTGCCCACTATGAAGAAAAATTCCGTGCCCTTGACCCGGCGGATGTATGCGCTCGGCTGTCCCATGTTCAGTGGGATGGCAGTGCCTTTACCCTGAAGCTTCTGGGTCGGGAATTTGCCATTTCCCACCCCGACTACACCATTACCGCTCTGGACGGTGGCAAATTACCCCCTCTGCCCACCCAAACCTTTCTTCTGCGCTACCTGCTGGAAAGCCGGGATGTAGCCTGGTGCGGCGGTTGGAAAACCTTCCGGGAAATGCCCTGGGGCGAAATGTACATCCAGCCCTATACCGGCCGGGTGCTGACCCGAGCTGCCTTTACCTTTGGCACAAGAGTGGCCGCTTTCAAGGCCGCTTGTGAGAAAATGGGAGCGATCCCCCTGCCCCACGGTGATGCAGGCTACCAGTTTGACCTGATTGGCGGCTATCAAATGCAGATCATGGTCTGGGAGGGCGATGACGAGTTCCCCCCCAATGCCCAGGTCATCTATTCCGATAACTTTG
>CAYROJ010000149.1:0-2565 GCA_964425865.1 uncultured Oscillospiraceae bacterium
TTCGGGGTATGCCCGGCGGCATGAATCAGGCCGCAATGATCAAGCAGGCACAGAAAATGCAGCAGGACATGATCCGGATGCAGGAAGAGATGGAGAATAAAACCTATTCTGCTTCTGCCGGCGGCGGTATGGTTACTGCTACCGTTAATGGTAAGCATCAGGTGGTGGGCATGGAGATCAAGCCCGAGGCTGTGGATCCCGATGATGTGGAGATGCTGCAGGATATGGTCATCGCTGCTGTCAACGAGGCCATGCGTACTGCTGATACCGATGCCCAGAACAATATGGCGCAGATCACCGGCGGCCTGAACTTGGGCGGCCTGTTCTAAGGAGGCAATATGCAGTTCTTTCCAGCAGCATTGCAGGAATTGTCGGATCAGTTTGCCCGGCTTCCGGGCATTGGCGGTAAGACTGCCCAGCGGCTGGCATTTTATGTGCTGAGTCTTCCAATGGAAGAGGCGCAGAGCTTTGCCGATGCCATTGTGGCTGCAAAACAACAGGTACATACCTGCCCCTGCTGCCAGAATTTGACGGATCAGGCTCTTTGCCCCATTTGCAGTGACGATACCCGGGATGAAAGCGTTATTTGCGTGGTTGCTGAGCCAAAAGATGTGATCGCCATGGAGCGCAGTCGAGAATTCCGAGGACGCTATCATGTGCTGCACGGTGTGATCTCGCCACTGAACCATGTGACCCAGGATGATATTAAAATTCGAGAGCTACTCCACCGGGTAGGTACCGGCGAGGTTCGGGAAGTCATCATGGCTACAAACCCCGATACGGAAGGGGAAGCCACCGCTATGTATATCTCCCGGCTGCTGCGCCCTATGGAAGTGAAGGTCACCCGGCTTGCCTACGGCATCCCGGTGGGCAGCCAGCTGGAATATGCCGACGAAGTGACCCTGTCCCGGGCACTGGAAGGCCGACAGGAAATGTAAACAAAATTGCAAGGCAGTGTTCTGCCTTGCTTTTTTCTTTTATTTCGCTATAATAAAAGAAAAGGGGGGAGTACTGTGGGTAATCGAGAAAGTATCCAAACATCCGTCAGAGCCTTGGCTCTGGGGGGCATGATGGCGGCACTGGCGGTGGTCATCATGTGCCTTGGGGGATTGATTCCCTTTGCTACTTTTGTCTGCCCCATGATATGCGTGCTGATTTTGCAATTGATCGCAAAACTTTGCGGAAACAGAATTGGCTGGGCCTGGTATGGGGCAGTGGCAATGCTGTCGCTTTTAATGGGCCCGGACAAAGAGGGTGCAGCGCTTTTTCTGTTCCTGGGATATTATCCGCTGGTCAAGCCCGGAATCGACAAGCTCCCCCTACGGTGGCTTTGGAAAGGCATTTTGTTCAATGTGATGATTTTGGGAATGTACACCGTCCTCATTCATCTGTTCGGCATGGCACAATTGGCTGCGGAATTTCAGGAAATGGGCACGATTTTGCTGGTCATCACGCTGCTTCTGGGAAATGTGACATTTTTCCTGCTGGATAAAATTTTGAGCCGGAAGTTCAGGAGAAAATAATGGAAAAGAAGTGGTTTGTCTATATGCTCCGCTGTGGCGATGGCAGCTTTTACACAGGGATCGCCGTGGATGTGGAGCAGCGGCTGGCCGTCCACCGCAGCGGCAAGGGAGCGAAATATACTCGTGGCCGAGGGCCGCTGGAGTTGATATACACAGAAGAATGTGAAAACCATTCACAGGCACTAAAACGAGAATGGGCAATCAAAGCCTTGACGAGAGAAGAAAAAATTACATTGATCGGAGGGAAAAGCTATGTTGCAGCAGTTAAAAGAGATTCTTGAAAATGCACAGAGTGTTGTTTTCTTTGGGGGCGCAGGTGTGTCTACGGGCAGCAATATTCCCGATTTTCGAGGAAATCAGGGGTTATATATGGGTGTCAAACGGAAAGAAGATCCGGAAAATATTCTGTCGGGGCGCTACCTGCAAAGATACCCGGAAAAATTCTTTGAATACTATAAAACCAACATGCTCTACCCCGATGCCCAGCCCAACGATGCGCACCTGGCTTTGGCCGAGTTGGAGCGGCAAGGAAAGCTGAAGGCTGTCATTACGCAAAATATCGATGGGCTGCATCAGGCTGGCGGAAGCAAAAATGTGATCGAATTGCATGGATCGGTCATGCGTAATCACTGCACCCGCTGCGGAAAGAAGTATCCGCTGTCCTATATCGTCAGTGAACGGGGCGTGCCGAAATGTGAATGTGGTGGGATCGTTCGGCCGGATGTGGTGCTTTATGGAGAAAGCTTGGATGCGAAGGCTCTGGCAAAGGCGGAAGAAGCCATCAGCAGTGCAGATGTTTTGATCGTAGGTGGAACATCCTTGACAGTACAACCGGCAGCGTCGCTGGTGACCCTGTTTCGGGGGACACATTTGGTTATCATTAATAAAACGCCCACGCCCTATGACCGCCATGCGGATCTGATTCTTCGCCAGCCTATTGAGGATGTGTTTTCGATTTCTCAATAATTATAGTCATAAGGAGAAACAGATGTTAACGATCAGTCCAATTACCCCAAATACAGAAAATTTAGGAGAAGTCAAA
>CAYROJ010000150.1:0-2558 GCA_964425865.1 uncultured Oscillospiraceae bacterium
CCCGTACCATCATCCACAAGCCCAGCGTGATGATTCTGGACGAGGCCACCGCCAACATCGACACGGAAACCGAAGTTCTCATTCAGGACTCTCTGGAGAAGATGAAGAACATCGGCACCATGCTGATCGTTGCCCACCGGCTGTCCACCATCCAGCACGCCGACAACATCATCCTCCTGTCCCATGGCCAGATCATGGAGCAGGGCAATCACCAGCAGCTGCTGGCCCAGAAGGGCCGCTACTACGACCTGTATACCCTGCAGTTCAACAAGCAGCAGCTATTACACGACTAAGCAAACGAGCGCAGCGGATAACCGCTGCGCTCGTCATTTTATGTAGATCAAAAAATTCTTCTGCCTTCCACGAACTTGGCCTGCAAGGATGCTCTTCCCTGCTCCAGATAGGCAAACCGCTCCAGCCGCTGCCGGGGGGCAAAGCTGCTCCAATGGGGCAAGTTTTCCTCGTTCAGCACCAGCGCATCAAAGGCATAGCCCTCTTCAAAAGAGCCCACCTTTCCAAAATATGCACCGCCGCCCAAGGTAGCCAGATAGAAGGCCTCCTCAAAGCACAGGGCCTTGCAGCTTTCATCCACCAGCCGCCAGTAGAGCTTGGACACCTGAATGGCATCGGCCATGGCTCGGAAGATGGACTCGCTGTGACCACCGGCCACATCACTGCCCAGACCCACATGAAGGCCTTTTTCCAGATACTTGCGGATAGGGGCAATGCCGGAAGAAAGGTCTGTGTTGGATGCCGGGCAATGGGCAACAAATGCGCCGCTGTCTTTCAGAAGCTGCACTTCCTCTTCGGAAGAATAAACGCAGTGGGCCATGATGGTGTTACCGTTCATCATGCCATAGCGGTCATAGCAGTGGCCATAGGTAGGCTCCTCCGGGAACAGCTCGCTCACGAACTGAATTTCGCCGGGATTTTCCGACAGATGGGACTGGACCGGCAAATGGTAGTCCTTTCTGATCTTTTCCAGCTTTTCCAGCAAGCTTCGGGAGCAGCTGGGGATAAAACGAGGTGTCAAAATAGGCTTGGTATGCCGGAATTTTCCGGCGGTATCCTCCAGCCACTGCAAGGTGGCTTTTTCCGACGCCTCCGGGCTTTCCTCGATGAGGGTCTCCGGGCCGTTCTGATCCATGTTCACCTTGCCCACAAAGCTGACAATACCGGCGCTTTCCAGCTTTTCCATGAGGATCTCCGTGGCTGGGGTATGCCGTGTTCCAAACACCACTGCCCGGGTGGTAGCGCTGTTTTTCATCTGCCGGGCAAAAATCTCATAGGCATTTTTCGCATATTCCACATCGGCAAATCGTGCTTCCTCCGGGAAAGCCTGACTTTGGAGCCAGTCCATCAGCTCCAGATCCATGCCTGTCCCCCGGAAGGTATACTGAGGTGCATGGATATGCAGATCCACAAGGCCCGGCACGATCAGACCGCTTCCGTAGTCCAGCAGGGGCAGATCTTCATATTCCGCCGGAAGGGTCTGAAAAACGCCCTTGGAAACTCCATCCACACAAACTGCATAGCTATCGGAGCAAATATTCAATTTTTTCGGTGTTTTGCTGTAACAAATCGTTCCTTTAAGTACAAACGAGTCCATATTCCTCTCTCCCGGGATCCGATTTACGGCGTTCCCATATCAAATGTGATCACAGTGTAGTATTTTCCCGGCTCTGCGTTCGCCAGGTCTTCGTCTAATTTCCGCTGGATGTTCTGCTGTTCCTGCATCAATTCCGGAGGCAGCTCCACATCAAAGATCAGATTGCTATGTCCTTGCCCCCGCACCATGCGAAAATCATGGATGCCGATGCGATCATCCTGTTCTCTAAGCAGCCGCTCCACCACACAGCGAATGCGATCCATTTCTTCGTCGCCGGTGACCACCGGGTCATAATGGATAATGAGGTGCACATTCATCTGTTCCAGGCAAGCTCGCTCCAGGTTATCGATAAGCTCGTGGCAGGCCAGCGGATCTGCCTTTTGATCCATTTCCACATGCATACTGGCAAAACGCTGACCGGGGCCGTAGTCGTGGACCATCAGATCATGATAGCCCAACACCTGGGGGACCTGACTGACCAGCCGGGCAATTTCTTCCCGCAGCTCCGGGCTTGCATTCTCTCCCAACAGGGGGCTGATGGTTTCCTTTGCCAGCTGTGCACCGCTGTACAGGATAAACAGTGCCACCGCCAAGCCCATGTAGCCGTCGATCTTCCAGCCAAAGGCCGTACCCGCTACCCCGGCGATCAGCACCGCAGTGGTGGAAATAGCATCGTTGCGGCTGTCTGCTGCCGTGGCCAAAAGGGTAGTTGAATGAACGGTTTTGCCTAAGTAACGGTTGAATACGCCCATCCAGAGCTTGATCAACACTGAAGCCACCAGCACGATACACACCGGCAGGCTGAACAGCACCTGTGTAGGATGGATGATTTTCTCGATGGATGTTTTGGCCAGTTCAAAACCGATGACCACGATCAGACCCGCAACCGCCAGGCCGGAAAGGTATTCATACCGGGCGTGACCATAGGGATGGTCGGCATCGGCAGGTT
>CAYROJ010000151.1:0-2551 GCA_964425865.1 uncultured Oscillospiraceae bacterium
TCTCATCGGAAATGGACATAGCCTCTTCCTGGTCGTGGGTAACGAAGATGGTGGTAATGCCGGTCTCACGCTGAATACGGCGGATCTCCTCACGGGTCTGCAGTCTCAGACGGGCATCCAGGTTGGACAGGGGCTCGTCCAGCAGCAGAACACGGGGCATCTTGACCAGTGCACGGGCAATGGCTACACGCTGCTGCTGACCACCGGACATTTCGCTGGGCTTACGCTCCATCAAGTCCTCGATCTGCACCAGGCGAGCAGCATTCTCAGCACGCTCCAGCATTTCTGCCTTGGTCAGCTTGTCGGCGCCCTTCAGGTTCTGCAGGGGGAACAGAATATTCTGCTTCACGGTCATGTGGGGGTACAGTGCATAGTTCTGGAACACCAGGCCAATGCCTCTTGCCTCAGTGGGCAGTTCGGTAACATCCTCCTCGCCGAAGAAGATCCGGCCACCGGTGGGCTTCTGCAAGCCACTGATCATGTACAGAGTGGTAGACTTACCACAGCCGGAGGGGCCCAGCAGGCCGACCAGCTTTCCATCGGGGATCTCATAGTTGAAATCGTTGACGGCAACGACTTCAGTGTTCGACTTTTTGTCCCGACTGGGGAAAGCCTTTGTCAAATTCTGCAAAACAACTTTCATACAATTCCCTTCCTATATAAAAATTTATTACTTTTGTTTCTGGCTAAGGATCGCAGACTTCCTTAATACTCCGCTTTCGCCGCATTTTCCGCACTGACCCGCTTGATGTATTCCATGCGAGCCTCCGGAGAGTCAAAGATTCGCTGACTCTGCATATCTACCGCAACGGTGCAGGCCAGCATATCATGCAGTGTAGAACGGTTACGCGTTGCAAAGAGTAATATCACCTGCGCAAGCAGGATAAGCCCAATAATTAAAAGACCGGTCATGCCAATATTGGCACCGAGCATCATCATCAAAAGCAGCAACACAGGGATCATGGTTTCCACCACGCATTTGCCCAGCATTGTGCGCACAAACATCATAAAGGAAGTCACCTGTACGCCATCAAGACGCATCAGTGCAATGCCGAAGATCTTTTTTCCGAAAGTCTGGCCATTTTTCAGCCACAGGGGCACCAAAAGCTCCAAAACGGCATAGCTTGCAACAATGCTGACCGTTGCTATGATCAATGACAGGTTGATCACCTTGGAATAGACAAACTGTACTTCTTCATCATTATTAAATAGATCCACCGCAGCATTGTATTTAGCGATTTCTTCCTCGGTCAGTTCCTCAGTGATCTCGATCAGGCCGATTTTTTCGTATTCCTCATAAATCTGCTCCATCCGCCGAGAATAGTCACCATAACCCAGCACGGCCGACAGACAAAGTGCCAGCAAGGTGACCATGCAAACAAGAGCCATCAGGTCCACAATGTACGCTGAAAAGCGTTTTAACAGGCTGGCTCTTTGTAAATCAATATTCATTGGAATCGCCTCCAGGGATAAAATGCCACCACAGTCCGATGGCAGTATGGTTGATTATAACACACTATTCAACAAAAATCTACCGTTTATTACAGGAACTTTGGAATAAATTTCATTTTTGTAAATTATCCCAAATTTTCTTCGCCCAGATTGACGGAACAAACAGGTCTCCCCTGCCCACTGCCATCTGAATATCCGGCTTATTTCTGCCATGAAAATCACTGCCGCCACTATATAATAAGTCAAATTTGTCAGCCATAGCCGTTGCTGCACGGGTCGTTGCCGCGTCATAGGTGGAATAGTGCACCTCCATGCCCTGCAACCCCCAGGACTTTGCCTGCGTCAAGAAGTGGTGCAGCTGCTCTTCCTTTAAATTCAGATACGGATGTGCCAGCACCGACACTGCGCCCAAATCCCGGATGATACCCAGCATTTCCTTGGGGGTGAACCGCTGAGGGGGCGTATAATAGCCGCATTTTTGCCGAAGTAGCTGCTCAAACGCCTCTTTGACCGAGCCGGTATATCCTTTTTTCGTCAATTCCGCTGCGATCAAAGCTCGGTTGACCTGGCCTTCCGGGGTTGAGGACTTGATTTCATCATAGCTGATCTGATAGCCTGCGTGATTCAGCTTCTCCACCAGGTCAATATTGCTCTGTTCCTTGCGGCGATGGTACTGAGCCATCAGCTCTGTTACCTGTGAAAAATGCTCCTGTTTTAAATACAAAGCCAGTATGTGCAGTTCCGTTCCCTCATAATCAGTAGAAAACTCTACACCGGGAATTGCCTCCACCGTTTTTCCCTTCGCCGCAGTCAAAAAATCCGGCAGGCCGGCAACAGTATTATGGTCAGTCAAGGCAATGGCCGACAAGTTTCGACTTTCGGCTTCTTCCAGCAATTGTGCCGGGGTATAAGTACCATCCGAAAAGATGGAATGGGTATGTAGATCGCAAGTCTGTTCCATGTACACACAGTACCTCCATTTTGCCTTATTATAATTCATTTTGTCCGGAAAATCAATCCACATCTTTTCCACAACGAAAAAAGAGTGTAGCGTTACAATTGATGTGAGACTAAAAGAATAGAAAAAGGCGATTGAGTT
>CAYROJ010000152.1:0-2511 GCA_964425865.1 uncultured Oscillospiraceae bacterium
CCCATGACCACTTTCAACGACGGGGCACTGTACGGCTATAACGGTGTTTCCGCCTTTTCCAGTACCATCAACGCCAATACCACCAACTTCATCCTGGCCTTGGGCGGCGACTGCTCCGTAAAGAACAACCGCACCTACTACGGCCACGGCAGCCCCGTATCCAACCTGTTTTTGAACCTCAAGTATCTGATCGACACCAACGGCGCAGCTGGCAATGACCCATTCTTTGACACAGTAGCCCAGGAAAGTGAACTGACCCTCTCCAAGAACAATGCCTACCTGCCTTTGGGCTTCATGGTAGGCGAAGCAGTGACCGACCTTCTGTTCGCAGCCGATAACGGCAGCTCCTTCGATTTCCAGAATAACCTGTTCTCTGCCGCCACTGGGCTGGATGAAAAGGTCTGGACAAAAATCGACGCCAAAACTTGGACTTATTCCGGCACCGACGATCTGACCATTACGCCAAAGGACATTCCCGGTGAAGTCTTTGCTAAGAGCGCCAACACCGAGGAAGGCGGAACACTGTCCTGCTCCTACATTGCCGAGCATACCGGAGTCCTGTCATTCCACTTCACCAGTTTTTCTGCTAACATCGGCTATACTGTTTACCGCAATGACCAGAAGCTATTCCGGGATAAAGTCAACGAACAGCAGCAGACCGTCACCATCGGCTCCGTAGAAGAAGGCGACCTGATTCGGGTAGACATTCCGTGTCCCAGCCAGAACGAGGACGACACCGTATCTCAGCTTGTGCGGATCACCGGTGCCATTCTGGACGAAACCCTGTTCCGGCAGGGCTACGAGATCCTGGCAGATTCCGCTATGACCATCTCCGAGTTCTCCAGCACCTATGTTGCAGGCTCCATTTCCGGCAATGGCGGCCTGATGTACACCTCCGTCCCGCAGGATGGCAACTGGACAGCCTATGTGGACGGAAAAAAGGCCGAGCCTGTCCTGATCGGCAACTGCATGATCGGCCTGCATCTGGAAGCCGGCAGTCATACCATCGAGTTCCGTTACCGCAACAAAGCCTTTACTCTGGGCTGTATCATCTCCGCAACGACCGCAGGTGCAGTCCTGGCATTTATCCTTTTCCGCATGACCAAACAGAAAGAAAAATCTGCGACATTGGGCAATGGCTCTACCGCACCCTCTGTCGAGAGAGAGGGGGAAGCGCAAAATGCTGGTGAAGATATTCCTGGGCATACTTGCTAGTTGTGCCTTCGCCATATTTGCCATGTGGCTTTTAGAGCAATATAGGAAACTGCGCTTTACGCAGTACATAAAAAGCATCAGCGAAAGATACCAGGAAGTGATTTCCCTGAATAAGCAGTACACCTTCTTCCGGCTGCGCCCGGGTCAATCGAAGGCTTTCTTCGCCCGGTCAAAACGAGAGTTCGATACCTTCGACTTTGACCAGCGGCTTCTGTCTTTGATGCGCCGGGAGACCGCATACTTCGATGAACTGCTCTACGCCGCAGGGAACAATAAGCGAAACCTCAGAAGCTACTTCGATGCGTTGGAGATCTGCAGTCCGCCCATTGACCGCAAGACAGCAAAGCACTACGGTGTGGAATACCGACAAGCTGCCAAAGAAGAGGAGCGTCTGATCCACGACATCCTGCCGAACCCTGTGACCAGCTTCACCTTCAGCTATGTGCTCAAGTATTACTGCCCGGTAGAAGAGGCGGACATGGAAGCAGTCAAGGTCTACACGCTGGAGGAGATTCAGCAGTTCCGTAAAAAAGTCAACAAAAAATGGCCTACGCAGGTCATCCTTACGGACATCCCACGCAGGCCGGGTATGTGGCGGCTGGCGAAACTCCAATGTGTTTACGACAGCACATACTAAGCACCATTGCCGCACAAACAAAAAACGCCGCCATGTCTCTTTGAACCGAGGCGTGGCGGCGTAATGCTTTTACTCTATAACGCTTTAGGGCTATGGCTCTATGGTGGTATGGCTCTTTAGCGTTATAGCTCCATAGCGTCATAACGCCATGACTCCATAACTCCAAAACGCTATAACGCTATGGCCGCGATCTGGGCAAGGGCGGGTTCAGCATCTTGGCAGCTGTACCGAACAGAACCACCCAGGGGCAAAACCAGAAAGAAAAACCTGCGACATTCGCCCTGCCAAGCTATTGAGTTTCGACTGGATCTGTGGTACAATAAGCCCATAGAAAAACGAACTTGAGGTACTGCGCTATGGCAAGGTTTATTGAGGGCCGCCAGACAACCAACACCCTGGTGGATGACGACCTGCTTGAGCTGACTCCGGCAACGCTGCGTTCCATGATCCCCGGCGACTTCTTCCTGCTCCCAAATCCCATCTCCCAGGGGAGGGTACTGTCGGAGCTGACCAACTGCATTCTAATGCTCCACGAAAAAGGTCTTTTCGTTTTTGACAAGCAGATCCAATTCGGGCAGATCTACGGCGATGCCTTCAGCAAGTTTTGGGAGTCCGTCAACATCTTCGGGGATAAGGTCAAATTTCCAAGCCCCTACATC
>CAYROJ010000153.1:0-2479 GCA_964425865.1 uncultured Oscillospiraceae bacterium
TGCTGCCCGGCAAGGTCTTCGGCAAGGGTCTGGAAGTGATCTGCCGCTACCGTGCCGTCGGCTCCTTCTACCGCCGCTACTCGGACTACTGCACCCTGGGACAGCAGCTGCCTGCCTATGTGGAGACCACCTTTAAAAACGACGAAAAGGGCGATCCGCTGGTGACCAAGGACGGCCTCGTGGATCTGGGCGTGATGACCGCCGGGCAGTATGACGATCTGAAGGCCATGACCCAGGCCATTACCAAGATCGTTGCCGATGATCTGAAGGAAAAGGGTCTGGAGCTGTACGACATCAAGTTTGAGTTCGGCTACGATGCCGAAGGTCGGGTCATGCTCATTGACGAGATCGCCTCCGGCAATATGCGGGTCTACAAAGACGGCGAATATGTCGATCCCATGACCCTGAACAAGCTGTTCTTCGCCTAAGGAGCAGCGCATGGGCGGTTTTTTTGGTGCCGTATCCCGGCACGATGTGACCATGGAGGTCTTTTTCGGCGTGGACTATCACTCCCATCTGGGCACACGCCGGGGCGGCATGGTCATTCTGGACGAAAAAGAAGGCTTTCAGCGAGCCATCCATAATATTGAAAATACCCCTTTCCGCACAAAATTTGAAAACAATCTGTCGGAATTTCACGGCAACGCCGGTATGGGCTGCATTTCCGACAACGACCCCCAGCCTTTGACTGTCCGCTCCCATTTGGGGCTTTACGCCATCACCACAGTGGGTCTGATCACCAATGCCGATCAGCTGATCGCTGACTATTTTCAAGGTGGCGGCCACCAGCTGACCACCATGAGCAACGGCACCGTCAACCCCACGGAGCTGGTGGCCGCCCTCATCAACCAAAAGCCCGATCTGGTTTCCGGCATCCGCTATGTGCAGGAAGTGGTGGAAGGCTCCATGACCTTACTGGTTTTAGATGAAAAGGGCCGCATCACCGCTGCCCGGGACAAGCTGGGCCGGCTTCCGGTACTGATTGGCCGCAATGTGGAGGGCTGCTGCGTGGCCTTCGAGTCCTTCGCCTATCAAAAACTGGGCTATCAGGACGCTTATGAGCTTGGCCCCGGGGAGATCGTGCGCATCAGCGCCGACGGCATTGAGCCTCTTGCCCCGGCCGGAGACAAAATGCGGATCTGCGGCTTTTTGTGGACTTACTACGGCTATCCCAACTCCAATTACGAAGGTGTCAATGTGGAGCTGATGCGCTACCGCAACGGCCAGATCATGGCACGGGATGAAATCGCTGCCGGTGTCCACCCGGAGGTAGACTATGTGGCAGGTGTGCCCGATTCCGGCATTCCCCACGCCATCGGCTATTCCAACGAAAGCGTTGCCCCCTTTGCACGCCCCTTCGTCAAATACACCCCCACCTGGTCCCGTTCTTTCACTCCGGCCAATCAGAAAGTACGCCAGCAGGTAGCGGAAATGAAGCAGATCCCCGTGCCGGAACTGATCGAAGGAAAAAAGCTGCTGTTCGTGGACGACAGCATCGTCCGTGGCACCCAGTTGCAGGAAACCGTGGATTTTCTCTACCAGAGCGGTGCCAAGGAAGTACATATGCGTTCGGCCTGCCCTCCCATAATGTACAGCTGCAAATATTTAAATTTCTCCCGCAACAATTCTGATATGGATCTGCTGGCCCGGCGTACCGTTCAGGAAATCGAAGGTGACGAAGGCCATAACCATCTGGAAGAATATGCCGACCGCTCCACGGAGCGTGGCCAGTGCCTGCTGCACACCATCTGCAAAAAGCTGGGCTTTGATTCTCTGGGCTACCAGTCCTTAGACGGTGTGCTGGAAGCCATCGGCATCGACAAAGAAAAGATCTGCACCTACTGCTGGACAGGAAAAGAATAAAAAGCCTTCCCCAGAGAGCAAGGCCAATCAATCATTATTTACAAGGAGCGACTTATGGAACACAAAGACTCCCATTCCGCTGCCTACGCCGCTGCTGGCGTGGACATCACCGCCGGATACCGGGCGGTGGAGCTGATGAAAAAGCACATCGCCCGCACCAAAAATGACGGCTGCGTGGATGATATTGGCGGCTTCGGCGGCTGCTTTGCCCTGCCCCTTGGCATGGAAGAGCCGGTTCTGGTATCCGGTACCGACGGCTGCGGCACCAAGGTGAAGCTGGCCATTTTAATGAACAAGCACGACACCATCGGCATTGATGCGGTGGCCATGTGCGTCAACGACATCATCTGCTGCGGCGCAAAGCCTTTGTTCTTCCTGGACTATATCGCCTGCGGCAAAAATGTGCCTGAGAAGATCGCCGCCATCGTCGGCGGTGTGGCAGAGGGCTGCGTCCAATCCGGCTGCGCCCTCATCGGCGGCGAGACCGCCGAGCATCCCGGCCTGATGCCCGTGGAGGACTACGATCTGGCAGGCTTTGCCGTGGGCATTGTGGACAAAAAGAAGATCATCGATAATAAACGGATGCGCTCCGGGGATGTGGTGATCGCCCTTGCTT
>CAYROJ010000154.1:0-2456 GCA_964425865.1 uncultured Oscillospiraceae bacterium
CTCAATCGCCTTTTTCTATTCTTTTAGTCTCACATCAATTGTAACGCTACAAAAAGCCCACAAAAAATCTTCAAATCCGCTTGACCATGGCTGAAAGCTGTGCTATATTTGAATGTAATTAAAATGCAAAGATCTGTGGCAAAATGGTGTTGGAAGAGCCTGCCCAGATTCCTTTTCTTCCCTTGATACACCTATGAAAACAGCAAAAAAATTTTTCACTTACCTGATGATCGCCGGTACGGCTCTCATCACCGCTTTAAGCTATCACATCTTCATTTTTCCCAATAAATTCGCCCCTTCGGGGCTCAACGGTATCTGCACCATGATCCAGCATATCACCGGGATCTCCGTGGGCTATCTGAGCCTGCTCATCAACATTCCTCTGGCTGCGCTGGTATTTTTCCTGGTCAGCAGGCCCATGGCTCTGCGCTCCAGCGTGTATGTGGTGACCTTTTCCGCTGCGCTGATCGCCTTTGAGCACATCGATCTGTCCGCCTTCGCCTACAATACCAGCACTGGTGCCATTTTAGGCCCTCTGGTCGCTGGCGTGATATTGGGCACGGCCTATTCCATGCTGGTGCGGGTGTCTGCCACCACCGGCGGCATCGACTTTATCGCCGCCCTGATCCACAAGAAAAAGCCGGAAACCAATATGTTCTGGATCATTTTTGCTCTGAATGTATGCGTGGCGCTGATCTCCTACTTTGTTTACGATTTTAAAATCGAGCCTGTGGTGCTGTGCATCCTCTATTCCTTCACTTCCAGCACCATCACCGATAAGCTGACCAAATCCGGCCAGAGCGCCATCCGTTTTGAGATCGTCACCGATCATCCCAACGAGCTTTACGCCGCCATCAAAGACAATCTCCACCACGGCGTCACCCTGATCCCCGGCAGGGGAATGTACCGGAACAGGGAAGTCAGCGTGCTGATCTGTGTCATCAACAAAAGCCAGATCGCCCCGATGAACGCCATTGTCCGTTCTTTCCCTGATACCTTCGCCGTTATGAGTCAAGTCGGCTCGGTGGTTGGCAATTTCAAGCAGCTGGATAAGGACGGCCACGAAGAGACCACCCTCCTTGACCCCGGCCAGTAATTCTCCTCAGACCCATTTTTTGCGACCCGCAATCGATCGTTCGTCATTCATAATCTGTAATTTATTCTGTTGGAGGTAACTTCCCATGGCTTACTATTACACAGAACCCAGCCACACCTTTAGCGAGTACCTGCTGATCCCCGGCTATACCAGCGAAGACTGCATCCCCGATCGGGTGACCCTGCAAACCCCTCTGGTTCGCTACCGGAAAGGGGAGGAGAAGTGCCCCATCACTCTGAATATCCCTCTGACCTCTGCCATCATGCAGTCCGTGTCCAACGACACGCTGGCCATCGCTCTGGCAAAGGAAGGCGGCCTGAGCTTCATCTACGGCTCTCAGCCCATTGAAAAGCAGGCAGCCATGGTGGCCCGGGTGAAGAACTACAAAGCAGGCTTTGTGGTCTCCGGCTCCAACCTGACTCCCCAGCACACTCTGGCCGATGTGCTGGATCTGAAGGCCTACAACGGATTTTCCACCATTGCCATCACCGACGATGGCAGCGCCAACGGCAAGCTTCTGGGCATCGTCACCGGCCGTGACTACCGGGTCAGCCGCATGAGCCCCACCGACCCCATTTCTTCTTTTATGACACCTCTGGAAAAGCTCATCACCGCCCCGGCGGAGACCACCCTGAAAGAGGCCAACGACATCATCTGGGAGCACAAGCTCAATTCTCTGCCCATTGTGGACAAGAACGGCCATCTGATGTATTTCGTCTTCCGCAAGGACTATGCTTCCCACAAGGCCAATCCCCAGGAACTGCTGGACAGTGAGAAGCGCTTCATGGTAGGTGCCGGTATCAACACCAGAGACTATGAGACCCGTGTGCCTGCCCTGCTGGATGCCGGTGCAGATGTTCTGTGTATCGACTCTTCCGAAGGCTTCACCTGCTGGCAGGAAAAGACCATCGCCTGGGTTCGGAAGAATTACGGCGAAAATGTGAAGATCGGCGCAGGCAATGTGGTGGATCGGGACGGCTTTTTGTTCCTGGCCAAGGCCGGTGCTGACTTTGTGAAAGTGGGTATCGGCGGCGGCTCCATCTGCATCACCCGAGAGACCAAGGGCATCGGCCGCGGTCAGGCCACAGCCCTCATCGAAGTGGCTGCTGCCCGGGACGAATACTTCAAAGAGACCGGCATCTATGTGCCCATCTGTTCCGACGGCGGCATCGTTCACGATTATCACATGACCCTGGCACTGGCCATGGGCGCTGACTTTATGATGCTGGGTCGTTATTTTGCCCGGTTCGACGAAAGCCCCACCCCCAAGGTGCTGGTCAACGGCTCTTATATGAAAGAATACTGGGGCGAAGGCTCCAACCGTGCCCGGAACTGGCAGCGCTATGATCTGGGCGGCTCC
>CAYROJ010000155.1:0-2442 GCA_964425865.1 uncultured Oscillospiraceae bacterium
TCCCATTCTTGGAATCCTCCGTTTTCCTCCGACTGTTATTTTACAGCCCCTTTTTTATCCAAATCGCTTGGCATAGCCGCAGCGGCGGCACAGCGGCTCGATGGCTTCCTTACTTGTAAAGCCATTGTAGATGGCTTGGGCACGGGGGCTTTCCTGGATCTCTTGTAAATCCTGTGTAAAAAGATTTCCCAAAGCAATGTCCCCCTCGTGATCCAGGCAGCAGGGAACTACGGTACCATCACACAATATCCCCAGTTGGTCACGCAGGCCATAGCAGAATTTGGGTGCTTCCTCCTCCGGCACAGACAGATCGGGCCAGTCGAATTTGTCGCCGTATTCCAAATAAGTTTTGTGAGCAATGCGAGTCCCTTGCCGCTCCACGACCCAGCTTTCCGGGAAGAACTGCCGCATTTTCTCCAGAATATTGCCATTCAGTGCGTCCTTGCCTCCCTGATTCCACAGCCGGTAAACCACCAGCTTCTGTCCGGCAGAAGCCTGCCCGAACCGGAAACAGTTGTCCAAATATTCCTCAAATGTAATGGGCAGATCATTGGCTTCAAAGGCGTGGAGGGAAATATTGATTTTATGGAGGGCCGGGGCAGAAAGCAGGATTTCCTGAGTCTTGGGCAAAAGGGTGCCATTGGTGGTGATGATGACTCGAAAGCCAAAATCATGGGCAATCGCCAAAAAAGTTTTTAACTCCGGGTGGCATAGCGGCTCGCCCATGAGATGAAAATAGATGAAATCCGTATAAGGGCGGAGCTTGGGCATCAAGGCCGAAAATTCAGCTATCCCCATCCGCCGGGGCGGACGCTTTGTGCCGGGGCAAAAGCTGCATTTTAAGTTGCAAAGGTTGGATATTTCAATGTAAACTTTCCGAAAACGCATAATGATCTCCTCAATGATTCTTACTTATGACTATAACCGCAGAAAGCGAAAAAAGCAAGCAAATTTGTGTGAAGCAGTTGACAGTTGGTTTATAATAGAAGAAAAAGGAAAGGGAACAGCCTATGGAAATCGATGCTTTATTTGAAAAACAGAAAAAATTCTTTCAGACCGGGCAGACACTCCCTGTCCGCTGGCGTGTGGAAAAGCTGAAAAGGCTGAAAAGCTGCATCCGCAGCCGTGAAGCGGATATTGCCGCTGCTCTGCGTGCTGATCTGGGAAAAAGCAAAGAGGAAAGCTATATGTGCGAAACAGGCATGGTGCTGTCGGAACTTTCGTATCTGATCCGGCATACGGCTTCTTTTGCACGGAAAAAACGGGTGCATACGCCTTTGGCTCAGTTCTGCGCCCAAAGCTATACTTTGGCCACGCCCTACGGAAATACCCTGATCATGTCTCCCTGGAATTATCCGTTCCTGCTGACCGTTGGCCCCTTGGCCGATGCCATTGCCGCCGGCAACACGGCAATTTTAAAGCCCAGCGCCTATTCTCCGGTTACTTCCCGGCTGATTGCAGATGTTGTTGAAGAATGCTTCCCGGAAGAATATGTGGCGGTGGTCCAAGGGGGACGGGCGGAGAATTCCCACCTGCTGGAAAAGAAATTTGATTTTGTGTTCTTCACCGGCAGTCAGGAGGTGGGCAAGGTGGTGCTTCGGCATACGGCAGAGCATCTGACCCCGGCTGTCCTGGAATTGGGGGGCAAGAGCCCGGTGATCGTGGATGAAACGGCCAATATTGCGCTGGCGGCAAAGAGAATCATTTTCGGAAAGATCATCAACTGCGGACAGACCTGTGTTGCCCCGGACTATGTTCTCTGCCAGAAATCGGTGAAGGCACAGCTGATCGCAGAGCTGAAAAAACAGATAAGCCTACAGTTGGGAGAACGCCCTTTGGAAAACCCCAATTATGGCCACATGGTCAGTGTCAAGCATTTTGAACGGGTTTGGAATTTGATCGACTATGAAAAGGTGGTCTGCGGCGGCGTTTGCAATCCGGAAACATTACAGATCGCCCCCACCGTGATGGATGGTGTCAGCTGGGAGGATGCGGTCATGGGGCAGGAAATTTTCGGGCCGGTGCTGCCTGTGCTGAGTTTTGAGAGCTTGAGCCAGGTTTTTGATCTGCTGAAAAATCGTCCCAAGCCGCTGGCCCTGTACCTGTTCTCCACAGACAGGAAAACGATCGATTTCGTGACACGCCACATTCCCTATGGCGGCGGCTGTATCAACGATACCATTATGCACCTGGCCACCGAGCATATGGGCTTCGGAGGCGTGGGGGAGAGCGGCATGGGTGCTTATCACGGTAAGACGGGATTTGATACTTTCAGTCACCATAAGAGCATCGTTCATAAAAAGAACTGGATCGATCTTCCTATGCGCTATCAGCCCTATCAGAAATTCTACGACAGGCTGGTACATTTTTTTCTGAGATAATACAGAAAAAGGGGCTGTAAAATAACAGTCAGAGGAAAACGGAGGATTCCAAGAATGGGAT
>CAYROJ010000156.1:0-2421 GCA_964425865.1 uncultured Oscillospiraceae bacterium
AACCATAGGTTTTCGCCATTTTTTAATTTTACTGTTTTACGACCACCCAGCATCCTCAGGGAGCGTTATTTCTTGCCTCTCCCTCCGGGAGAGGTGGTAAAAATCTATGATTTTTGTCGGAGAGGGCTTTTCTCAACAGGAAGGCTTATCGGCCTTTCCGCAGAAACGCCCTGTCACATATCTTCCAGCACCTTGGGCAACTGCCGAATGTCATCGATTCGCCCCGCAGCGCTGTCAGGGCTTCCAAAGCCGTAGGCCGCCCAAATAAAAGGGATGCCCGCAACCACCGTTGCGTCCAGATCCCCCTGCGTGTCGCCAATGTAGGCCGCAGAGGTGATATTGTGATCCGCCATTAGCTTTCGGATGGTCAAGCCCTTTTCCGTGCCTGTATCACCGAAGCACAGATGCCCGGAAAACAGGTGGGCAATGCCCAGTTTTTCCATGCACAGCTCACAGTAGCCCTTCTGGGCATTGCTGACGATGAACAGACGATGGTTTTCAGCCAGTTTTTCCAGGGTTTCCTTCACACCGGCATAGCCGATGTTGCATTCATTTTCATAAAGATAACGGTTTTCCGTTTCCATGCACCGCTCCATCAGATCATAGCGGTGGGGCACCGGAATTTCCGCCAAAATACTGTCGGCGATCTCCGTCATTACCTTGCCAAACAAAGGCCGCAGATCTTCTGCGTTCACGCACAGGTGATCCAGACCTTCACTGCACAGCTGAATATTATATCCCTCGGCTACCAATGCCCGAGAGTCCCAGAGGGTGCCGTCAATATCAAAAATCAGGCTTTCAAATTTCATGGAGTTCCTCGTCCAGATGCCGCTGAATGTGGCCAATGATCATATCCAGAGCCACCGGATTTTTGCCGCCAATGGGCACCACCACATCAGCATACTTTTTGCTGGGTTCCACATGTTTTTCGTGCATGGGTTTCACGGTCGTCTCATACTGCTCCAGCACCGACTCCAAACTTCTGCCACGGTTTGTCACATCTCGTTTGATCCGGCGGCACAGACGAACATCCGCATCCGCATCCACAAAAATCTTCATATCCATCAAATTGCGCAGCTGCTCATTCTCAAAAATAAGAATACCCTCCACAATGATGACCTGCTTGGGCTCAATGCACACGGTTTCCTTACTGCGGTTGTGCTGGGTAAAATCATAGACCGGGCAATCGATGGCCTGACCCCGGCGCAGCTGTTCCAGATGATAGACCATCAGGCTGGTATCCATGGCATCCGGCTCATCATAGTTGAGCTTGCAACGCTCCTCAAAAGCCAGATCATCCCGGCATTTATAGTAGTTGTCGTGGCTGAGCATGGTCACTCGCCCACCGAAATGCTCCGCCAGACGCTTGACCAATGTGGTTTTACCGGAGCCTGTGCCGCCGGCAATGCCAATGACTAAGGTTTTATCCATTTCTTTCTCTCCTCATTCCATCAAGGTTTGGATCTGCCGGACAAAACGGGGGTCATGTCCACTGTGCAAAATCGTCACATCCCCCGGTTCTTCCCCTTGATACAGCAGCCCCATTTCCGCAAGACGCCGCCGGGTCTGCCGGGCAGTGCCTTCGCCGCCGTCCAAAAGCAGTGTCTTCTCCCCCAAAATATTGGAAATGGGCATATGGGCAAAGGGATAGTGGGTGCAGCCTAAGACCAACGCATCCAGCTTTCCCCGATAGGGGGACAAAATCGGGGAAAGAAGCTGCTCCGTCTGAGCACTGCTTCCCAGCCCCTGCTCCACCAGCTCCACCAGTCCCGGGGCAGAGATGCAGCTGATGGTGCACTTTTCGGCAAAACGGGCCATCAAATCATTGAGTTTTTTCTCCCGGAGGGTCACCTCCGTTGCCATAATGCCGATGTGGCCGCCGGGAAAGCGATCCGCCGCCAGCTTCAGCGCCGGCTCAATGCCAATGACGATCAGATCCGGGTATTTGCTCCGCAGATCCGCAATAGCCGCAGAGGTGGCCGTATTGCAGGCCACCACCAGAGCCTTTACAGGATATGCCAGCAGCAGCTTTTCTGCCGCTGCAAGGGTCAAACGCCGCACCTCATCGGTAGAGCGGATCCCATAAGGGGCGTTGGCATCGTCGCCAAAGTAGAGAAAGTGCTCCTTTGGCAGCATCCGCCGCAAATGCCGCAAAACGCTTGCGCCGCCCACACCGGAGTCAAATACCACTATTTTTTCCCGGCTCACGGCGTTCTGCCCCCTTTCTTTCTGGGATCAAAAATTATTTCGTGCCGAAAATACGGTCGCCGGCATCGCCCAGGCCGGGGGTGATGTAAGCATTTTCCGTCAATCTCTCATCCACAGCAGCCAGATACATTTCCACATCCGGGTGTGCTTCCTGGACAGCCTTCACGCCCTCAGGGCAGCCGATGACATTCATCATAATGATGTTGCGGCAGC
>CAYROJ010000157.1:0-2419 GCA_964425865.1 uncultured Oscillospiraceae bacterium
GGATCCCATTCTTGGAATCCTCCGTTTTCCTCCGACTGTTATTTTACAGCCCCTTGATTTTATTTATGAAGGCCGAACAGGGGACTTGCCACACGCTTATACAGCAGCATGGTCAGCACCGAAATGGCGATGCCCTTGAATAAATTCAGCGGAGCAACGCAGAAAATAACAAATGTGGCTAAATTTTCCACATTTCCCCAAATGGCGCTGCCCATAGCAATGATGGTGTCCAGCGGCATTCCGTAAAGCTGGGCAAATTTCGGCACCAGATAAATGGCATTGAAGGCTGTACCGAAAACCGTCATGACGGCAGTACCCACAGCGAGACCTGCAACGGCAGAACGCTTTGTTTTAAAAATATGGTAGACGATGGTGGCAGGCAGGGCGAAGGAGCAGCCTACCACGAAGTTTGCAAGATCTCCAACGAATGCGGTGGATGTGCTCTTGAGCAGCAGCTTTAAAATGATCTTCAGTGCTTCACAGCCTACCGCCGCCGCAGGCCCTAAATAGAAACCGCACAGCATGACCGGCACTTCCGAAAAGTCCAGCTTGTAAAAGCCGGGGGCGAGAAAGGGAATGGGAAAATCCAGCATATGCAGCAGTGCGGCAATGGCACCGCAGATGGCGACAATGGTGATCCGCCGGGCAGAACTGACATGGTGCATTTTGGGCAGCCACCGCTGGGAAAGCTTGGATACCAGCCACAGTCCGGCCACAATTGCAGCGCTGATGGCGATAAAGGACAGATTTTGCCCCATTTCTTGCAGCAATTTCATATTGACCTCCAAAACAAAACGCCCTGAGTATACACCCAGGGCGTGAAAATAGCACAAAAAATCGTTTTCTTTCATCCAGACTATACTGTCGGCATTGGAATCTCACCAATTCAGCGCCTGAGCGCTCGCGGGCTGTACCGCCGGTGGGGAATTGCGCCCCGCCCTGAAAACATATTCGCTTGAGAGTATGGTAGCACAAGGAACTACGCTTGTCAAGACCGGGATTTTGTGCTATGATTGTTCTGGAAAAGCCCTCAAGCGGCGTTCTTTTGGAAGCCTTGGACGACCCCGGCAGCAGAGGTGTCTGTGATGTCGCCGCCGATGATTTGATTGCTGCTGATCAAAAGGGTGGCGTACACCGGCTCGGTGGCACCGGGGTAATTTTTGACCTTGTACACATAGCGCATGACGGTTTTGCCCTGATAGGTGCTCAGGTCATATCCCTGGCTCTTTTGCAGGGCGTTGTAGCGTGTGAAGACATCGCTGGCTTCTGCCGGAATACGCACCTGACCGGTTTCAGCCGGGGAGGTGACGATCTCCCAGCCGAAACTGGTGAGAAATTGCACCCGGTCGTCGTTGCTGGTGACGGCGGCGTTGCCGCCGGTGGATACGGAGCTGCCTGACAGCAGCAGTGCAATGGTGGCGATTACGGCGATGATTGCGCCGGCAATAATGGCGATTTTCTTTATATCCACCTTTGCGGTCATGACCAACATGATGATCCCTCCAATGAAATCAATTTTGCATTACACCTTATTCCCCGTTGAGGGGGGATAGAACGGAGAAAATATGGAACGATTGGACAAATTTCTTTGCGACAGTGGCATCGGCACACGAAGCCAGGTGAAGGCCATCTTAAAATCCGGGTCAGTTACAGTAGACGGCACCCCGGTGAAGGATGGCAGCGTAAAAATTGACCCGGATCAGGCCGTGGTTTGCCTGCGTGGGCAGGTGCTGGGCGGTAAAAAGCGGACGGTGCTGATGCTCAATAAGCCTGCCGGGTTTGTCACTGCCACGGAAGACAGGCAGGAAAGAACCGTGATGGAATTGCTGCCCAAGGAATATGGGCACCTGGATCTGAAGCCGGTAGGTCGGCTGGACAAGGCCACCGAAGGGCTGTTGCTGTTTACCAATGACGGAGATCTGCTCCACAGACTGATCTCTCCCAAGAAGGAAGTTCCGAAGATATACTATGCACGCCATGAAGGAACGGCTACTGAAGCGGATGTACAAGCCTTTGCCCAGGGACTGATCCTGCGGGACGGGCTGCATTGCCTGCCTGCGGTTTTGGAGCCTCTGGGGGTCGGAGAAAGTCTGATCACCGTACAGGAAGGAAAGTACCACCAGGTTCGTCGAATGATGGCATCCCGGGATATGACCGTACTCTATTTGGAGCGGCGGCAGGAGGGGGCGTTGACCCTGGGCGACTTGCCGCGTGGGCAGGTACGGGAACTGACAGAGGAAGAAATGGCGGCACTGGACCAAATGTAAAATCGGGCGTTTTTACCAATGTCAATTTGACCAATTGACCATGCCGGAAATAAAAACATGGGTACATTACCTAAAAACAGCATAAGTTTTTGCAATAAAATGTCAAAAGGTACTTGCAAAATGTGCAAAAGTGATGTATACTGTTCGTGGAA
>CAYROJ010000158.1:0-2406 GCA_964425865.1 uncultured Oscillospiraceae bacterium
AGAACGGCCTGGATGCCATCCACGACACCGTCCACGAAATGGCTCGTGACGAAGCACGCCACGGCAAGGCTCTGAAGGGTCTGTTGGAAAGATATTTCAAGTAAAAACATCCTGCGGTGGGGCTTGACCCCACCGCATTTTTATATTATACTGACCATGTAGCACGAAAGGAGCGAACACTTATGAAACAGACGATTTTGAAGAAATTGTTTATCGTTTTCGGTGGCGTGCTCGCACTGCTCGTGATTTGGATGGTGGCATCCGTTATCCAGCGCAGCACTGACATGGGCATAGGTGTCATCGGTGGAGCAGATGGCCCAACAGCGATTTTTCTAATTCGGTCTCATCCGGCGTATTTCTGGCTGATGCTGGCGCTGACTGCCTTTGTGGGGACCGGCATTGCACTTCTGGTCAGGAAGATCTCCAAAAAATGACTCAAGGACAGCGTTTCGGCGCTGCCCTTTTTCTATGCTCTGCTCCTGAGAAAGCGTTTACAAAAATCCTCTTGCAAACCGATCTCCTATCCATTATACTAGAGCCAACCATCCCCGAAAGGAGAACCATTATGACAAGAAATTCTCTGGACAAAACCAAGCACGGCTGGTGGAAGTCCGCTGTTTTTTATCAGATCTACCCCAAAAGCTTTCAGGACACCAACGGTGACGGCATCGGCGACCTGAAGGGCATTATTTCCCGGTTGGACTATCTGGAAAAGCTGGGCATTGACGGTATTTGGCTGTCCCCGGTGTTTGCCTCCCCTCAGGTGGACAACGGCTACGACATTTCCGACTACTGCGCCATTGACCCCATGTTTGGTTCCATCTCGGATATGGAAACACTGTTTGCCGAAGCAAAAAAGCGGGGCATTTCCATTATCCTCGATCTGGTGCTCAACCACAGCTCCGACCAGCACCGCTGGTTCCTGGAAGCAAAAAAGAGTAAGGACAACCCCTATCACGACTACTATATCTGGCGTGACGGCAGCCCCGACAAAATGCCCAGCGACATGGGCAGTGTGTTCGGCGGCCCGGCATGGACCTATGTTCCCGAATTGGGCCAGTGGTATTTCCACCAGTTCGCCCCCCAGCAGCCTGACCTGAACTGGGAAAATCCCAAGCTGCGGCAGGAGCTGTACCGGTCCATCCGCTTCTGGGTGGACAAGGGCGCAGAGGGCTTCCGGCTGGATGTCATTGACCAGATCGCCAAAGAGCCGGACAATTTCATCACCATCAACGGCCCCCGGCTCCACGATTTTCTCCGGGAGCTGAGCAAAGAGGCCTTCCGGGAAGAGGGCATCGTCACCGTGGGCGAGGCTTGGGGTGCCGACACAGAGCGTGCCAAGCTGTACAGCGCCCCCGATGGCAGCGAGCTTTCCATGGTGTTCCAGTTCCAGCACATCGGTCTTGACCAGCAGGGGGAAAAATGGGACTACATTCCCCTTTCCCTGCCGAAGCTGAAGCAGTGCCTTGCCCATTGGCAGACAGAATTGCACGGTCGGGGCTGGAACAGCCTGTTCTTCAACAATCACGACCTGCCCCGGATCGTGTCCCGTTGGGGCAATGACAAAGAATATCGGGTGGAGTCGGCCAAAATGCTGGCCACCATGCTCCACGGTATGCAGGGTACGCCCTACATCTATCAGGGCGAAGAGCTGGGCATGACCAACTGCCGCCTTACTCTGGAGCAGTACCGTGATGTGGAGATCCACAACCTGTACCGGGACCGCAGTGCCAAGGGCTACGCCCACGAGGACATCATGGAGTCCATTTACCGCCGTGGCCGGGACAATGCCAGAACCCCCATGCAGTGGAACGCAGGCGAAAATGCCGGTTTCACAGACGGTACTCCCTGGATGCCCTTAAACCCCAACTACCCTGCCATCAATGCAGAAAGTGCCCTGGCTGACCCAAATTCCACCTTCTATTACTATCAGAAGCTGATTGCCCTGCGCAAAGAATATCCCATTTTCCGGGACGGCGACTTCACCCTGCTGGATGCCGAAAATGAAAAGATTTTTGCATATACTCGGCAGCTGGGCGATAACAAGATGCTCATCGTCTGCAATTTCACCGCCGAGGAAGTTTCCTTCCCCATTCCGGCAGAGTTTGAAGCAGCCGGGGTGCTGCTCTCCAATTACGAAAACCGGGGCAACACTCTGCTGCCTTATGAGGCAAGGGTGCTCTATCTCTAAATTTTCCATTTGAAATATCCGGCCTTTTCCGCTATAATGGTATAAAATCCATGATAAAGGAGAAATTCTATGCACAACTACGAATTGCTGATCGAATATATCAACCCCTGCGGCGGTGAAAAGCACGCTGTAAAAGAATTTCTGGAAGTGGATGCTGCCAGCCCCGAAGCCTATGTGGCTGAAAACGGCCAGTACCCGGTGCTGAATGTGGGTGC
>CAYROJ010000159.1:0-2382 GCA_964425865.1 uncultured Oscillospiraceae bacterium
CTCAATCGCCTTTTTCTATTCTTTTAGTCTCACATCAATTGTAACGCTACAATTTTTCATGATCGGAAGGAACCTCCTTCATTGACTATATCGGGAAAAACTGGTATAATTTACTTGATCTGTTTTTATTATACACGATATTTTCTTGTCGGACAAGTCCGACGAAGGATAAATGAGGCGAAATTATGAGAAAAATTGTGGTTTTTTTGATGCTGGTCCTGTGCCTGTTCCACTGCTGTCCTTTGACAGCGGGAGCCACAGGGGATGGGAGCATTTCAAACGGCTGTAGTACCCTTCGGGCACGCCATGCTCTGGGAGAAGATCAGGACTATACAGGCACGGCGAAGGCTGCCGTTTTGTATGAGCTGAATACAAAAACACTTGTGTTTGCCCATGATCCGGACAAAGCCATCAATCCTACGGGTCTTGTGAAATTGATGACCGCGCTGATCGTTCTGGAAGAGGGGAATCTGGATGAGGTGGTTACCGTCAAGCAGTCTACCCTGAATGCGCTTTCCGGCGGCGCAAAAAAGCTGGGATTGAAAGCCAATGACCAACTGTCGGTTCGTGACCTTCTGTACTGCGTGATGGTGGTTTCCGCCAATGATGCGGCGGCAGTGGTTGCCGATCATGTGGCAGGATCTCAGTCCGCATTTGTCAACAAGATGAACGAAAAAGCCGCAACTCTGGGTTGCACAAGCACCCATTTTTCGGATGTCAACGGATTAAATGATAACGATCAAAGCTCCACAGCCAGAGAAATGGCGATCATTGTGGAGGAGGCATTGAAAAATGAGCAGTTTGTGGAATTGTTTGGTGCTGTCAACTATCAGTTGCCAACCACGGTATCCTGCGAAAATCGAATGTTGACTACCACCCATAACCCCATGAATCCCAACAGCAAGCAATATGATCAGCGTATTACCGGCGGAAAGCCTTCGGCAGCCAGTGGCAGCGACCGCAGCGTTATATCGGTTGCACAGACAGAGAAGGGGCGCTATCTGTGCGTACTTATTTCTGTCAGCGATAAAAAGAGCGACTATTCCGGCACTTTTAAAGAGGCAAAGACGTTATTCGATATGGGCTTAAATGGCTATGCTGTGCAGCAGGTTCTGGGAAGCGGACAGCCTTTTGGAATGTATGAAGTATCCAATGGTGAAAATAGTGTGGTGGTTACCCCCGACCGGGAGGTTTATGCACTGCTGCCGGTGGAATTTGATCATACATTGCTGAAATTTCAGGACGTGAAAAATCTGCAAAGCCTGACTGCCCCTGTAAAAAAAGGATCAGTTGTGGGAACGCTGCAGGTCTCCTACGGTTCGATCATAGTCGCTGAGGCAGATTTGCTGGCCTGCCATGATGTTGCAAAAAAGGGAACGACCATTCAGCCTGTTGCTGTGACCAGCGGCAGCGGTGGATTGATGCTGATCTTAAAGTGGATTGGTATTGTTGTGGTATGTCTGGTGGCGGTAGCCGCAGTGGGGATTCTGACTCTGCGTCAGATCAATAAAGCCCGGTATCAGAAAAGGAAAGGCCGGCGCAGGCATCCGGAACAGGAGGGTGTATGATGGATTGGAATGTATTGGAAAATACTTGCAGTGACTGCACACGCTGTGGCCTGTGTGAAACGAGAAACCATGTGGTGTTTGGCGTGGGAAATCGTCAGGCAGATATTATGTTTATCGGAGAAGGCCCCGGAGAACAGGAGGACTTACAGGGGATCCCCTTCGTGGGTGCAGCCGGACAGCTTTTGGATGATATGCTGTCTATCATTGATATTGACCGCACCAACTGCTATATTGCCAACATCGTCAAATGCCGTCCACCTCGTAATCGGGATCCACTGGAAACGGAGCAGAAAGCCTGTATTGGTTATTTACAGCGGCAAATTGAACTGATTCAGCCGAAGATCATTGTATGCCTGGGGCGTATTGCAGCCAATGCACTGATTCGGGAGGATTTTCGTATCACCAAAGAACACGGTACCTGGATACAAAAGGATGGCCTTTGGATGACAGCTATTTACCATCCATCAGCGCTGCTGCGAGATGTGACCAAACGGCCGGAAACCTTTGATGATCTTCTGTCCATTCGGGCAAAGCTGAGAGAGTTGAAGTAACAACAAACGGCAACTGCCAAAGCAGTTGCCGTTTGTTGTTTATTTCATTCACGCAGTGAACATCATTTGCTACAGGGAAATATCATTGAAAAAGCACTTGCGTAAGCAAGTGCTTTTTCTGGTCGGAGTGTCGGGATTCGAACCCGAGGCCTCTTGGACCCGAAACAAGGGGGTGAAATAGCAAGTGGTGGCATTTAGCAGCATTTGGTGGTATTTTGTGGCATCCTGTCCCTAAAAAATAAGGATTTTAGGCGTACAGTGGA
>CAYROJ010000160.1:0-2253 GCA_964425865.1 uncultured Oscillospiraceae bacterium
TCACATGGTGGGAATAATTCTGCTTATTGATGCACACAGCGATCCGGTTGGGGGTATTGGTCACCTGGGTGACGGTATTGACAATGAGGCCATTGTCCCGCTTACCGTCGTTGGAGGTCACCACATACAGACCATAGCCGATATTAAACAGGGCCGTCATATCGTTCTTATTGGCCATATCGGCGTTGTGGGCAATATAGCCCCGGCACAGCTCGTTGGCCAGTTCCTCCAGCTGTGCGCTGCTGGTTTCATTGAGGGCAGACATAATGCGCACAGTGGTATCGGTAAACTTGATGTTTTTAGACTTGGCAAAGGTATCACGCATGACCTTGGCGGCCTGGGGTGCCCAGGAACCGTTTTCGATCAAACCGATGGTGCGGTTCTGGAAGTTCCGCTCGGTCAGGCCGTGGAGGAAGGTGTGCATAGCCGGGAACACATCTGCGTTGTAAGTGGTAGTTGCCAGCACCAGTTTGCCATAGCGGAAAGCATCGCTGATGGCGGTAGCCATATCGCAGCGAGCCAGGTCGTGAACCACCACATTGGGGCAGCCCTTGCTTCTGAGCTTCTCGGCAAACAGCTCCACCGCCTTCTTGGTGTTGCCGTAAACGCTGGTGTAAGCCACCACAATGCCGTCAGTCTCCACATCATAGGAAGACCAGGTGTTGTACAGGCTCAGATAGTGACCCAGATCTTCCGTCAGCACCGGGCCATGGAGGGGGCAGATCTTCTGAATATCCAGCGTGGCTGCCTTTTTCAGCAAATTCTGCACCTGCACGCCATACTTGCCCACGATGCCGATGAAATAGCGGCGAGCTTCATCATCCCAAGGCTCCTCCGCATCCAGCGCACCGAACTTACCGAAGCCGTCAGCGGCGAAGAGCACCTTGTCATATACATCGTAGGTCACAATGACTTCCGGCCAGTGCACCATGGGCGCATTGACAAAAGCCAGAGTATGCTTTCCAAGGCTCAGGGTGTCCCCCTCGCCTACCACCAGTCGATTCTCTTCAAAGGCCGTACCGAAGAAATTGGTCATCATATTGAAGGCCTTGGCCGAAGAAACAACGGTGGTTTCGGGATAGACCTTCATGAAGTTTGCAATATTGGCTGCGTGATCCATTTCCATGTGCTGAATGACCAGGTAGCTGGGTTTCTTTCCGCCCAGAACATTCTGGATATTGTCCAGCCACTGATGGGTAAAGTGGGCATCCACCGTATCCATGACAGCGATCTTCTCGTCCATGATCACATAGGAATTGTAAGCCATTCCATTGGGCACCACATACTGGCCTTCAAACAGGTCAACCTCGTGGTCATTCACGCCTACATACTTAATATCTTCGGTAATAAACATGGTTTTTTCTCCTTTTCATTTCTGGGGTTCTTGACTTTGTAACTGTATTATAATATACTGATGTCAGGAAGTATGTTGGAAATCAAACAAAAGGTGGTACGATATGGATAAATATTTTGATATTTTAGACACCTGTCCCCTCTTCCAGCAGGTAGGCCGCAGCAATTACGACAAAATGCTCCGCTGCTTTGGCGCAAGAGTGGTCAGCGTGAAGAAAAATGCCGCCGTCTTTTGTGAAGGGCAAAGCGCCGACCGGGTAGGCATCGTGCTGACCGGTTCTATTCAAGCGGTGCAGGACGACTACTTGGGCAACCGCTCCATTCTATCCATGGCAGGGCCGGGAGAGCTGTTTGGCGAGGGCTTTGCCTGCGCCGGAGTCGATAGTCTGCCGGTGAGTATCATTGCTACGGTGGACAGTCAAATCATGCTCATCGATTGCAGCCATATTATGACCATGTGCCACAATGCCTGCCCCTTCCATAATCAAATGATCCGAAATCTGCTCATCAGCGTGGCCCAGAGCAATCTGCGGCTCAACCAGAAAATCGAAATTCTCTCCAAGCGCACCACCCGGGAAAAGGTGATGGCCTATCTTCTATCGGAAGCCAAGCTCCACGGTAGCAATGATTTCACCATTCCCTACGACCGCCAGGAACTGGCGGACTATCTGGGTGTCGAGCGCAGTGCCATGTCCACTGTTATCAGCCAGCTGCGCAAGGACGGCTTCATTCAGGTAGAACGCCGCCACTTTACTCTGATCGGATAAAATTTTTTGTTTGGTGACGAAATCACGGAAAAGATGTTTTTCTTTGCATATACTAAGGTCAGAAATGCAAAGGAGAACAAGGTTGAAATATTGTAATTTGAGCACTATTCCGAAAAAGGGCGCACAAAAGCAA
>CAYROJ010000161.1:0-2201 GCA_964425865.1 uncultured Oscillospiraceae bacterium
AACGCTGGTAAACTTTTTCAGTGTCAGTGGTAAAAAATTTCATTGACATTTACACTGGACGGTCTGAAAAAGGAACTGGAAACCGATATGAAATATGAAAAGAAAGGCGAACACTATATCTGCACCGGCGTTCTGGGCACCTGCGATTTGGATGTGGACACTGTTTCAGGCCATGTAAAAATCGGATATGCACTTTTTAGCAGCAGTTGCAGTCACCTCTGGGCCATCCGTACGCCTTTAAATGCGCCCCAAGATGAAAACCCACAGTCCACCATTTATGAATGTCAGATCTGTGGTGCTTTAAAAATTGAATAATGCACAAAACAGGGACTCTTTTAAAAGAGCCCCTGTTTTTATTGAAAAAGTTTCAGTTCATAGCCTTGATCGTGGAAAAAATCGATCGCATCGCCCAATACTGTTGCATTGGTAACAGACACTGCGTGCAGCAAATAAATAGCGCCGCCGTGATGCCTGCCGGTAATGGTATTATAGGCCTTGGTCACATCCGGCTGGTTATCAGGACTCCAATCATTATGAGCAAAGCTCCAGTGGACTGTTTTGTAGCCAAGGCTATGCACCACTGCCAGAGACTGGGTTGAAAATGCGCCGGTAGGCGGACGGAAAAGATGCATTTCATAGTCAAAATGCTCTTTCACATAATCATGGAGGCTCATCACTTCGTAAATCATTTCATCAATGGTCAGGTTCGCCATAGAGCTTGGGTGATTGTTGCTGTGGTTTCCCACAGCATGGCCTTCGTCAATCATCCGCTGAACCAGATCCGGTTGACTTTTGCAGTAAGGCATGGTCACAAAAAACACAGCCTTCACATTCTTTTCCTTTAAGGTATCGAGGATCCACTCTGTGACACGGACGGTTTTTCCGCTCTCATCTTGATAACTGTACTCATAGCCGCAATCAAAAGTAAGGTAAATCGTATTGCTTTCCGGTGCAATGAAATTTGCACCATATTGTCCATACTTTTTTTGCAGATCATCTGCATAAGCAGGACGCTTGCCGCCTGAAGCTGTTCCGGGGCCATAGGTTTTGGACTTGCTCTCCAAAGCTTCCAGCTCTGCACGGGTATACGCCGTTCCCACCGTATTCTCCGGCGGTGCCGTAGTCACTGTGGAGCCGATGGTATTCTCCGTGGTCGTCCCTTCTGTGGTTTGGGATGGCAGTGGATCGGCAGAGGGATCACTGTGCGTTGTACCGGAACGAATTGCCCAGGCCATCAACAGCAATAAAACACAGCACTCTGCCGCAATGATCGGAAGTAATATCCGCCGAAGGGCTGTACGCTTTGATGTATGCTCTTGCATCAGGCACCTCCCTTAGAATTCCCCTGCATGAAACATCACCGCTGACAGTGCGCAAAGAGGTGCAGTCTCACAGCGCAGGATACGCTTTCCCAGCGTGCAGATCTGCATCCCTGCACTTCTTGCCTGCTTCACTTCTGTCTCCTCCAAGCCGCCCTCAGGGCCTGTCAGCAGACTGACCGTTTTGTAAGGCTTGCTATTAAGGCTGGCCTGCAAGGTCAGAGCATGCTCATTTTCATAGAACAGCAACCCCAGATCAGCCTGCGCAGCCCGATCAACCGCTGCCTGATAGGATGGAAGAACGATCACCTGTGGAATTCTTCCCCTACCGGACTGTTCCGCAGCAGATACGGCAATTTTCTGCCAACGCTCCAGCTTCTTGGCAAGGCTTTTTTCGTCCGGTTTGGATACGCACCGAGCGGAAGGAAAGGTGACGATTTCGTAAGCACCCAATTCTGTGGCCTTCTGGATCACATGCTCCAGCTTATCCGCCTTGGGTAGCGCCATATAAATGCTGACCTGCACATTAGCTTCCGTTGTGCTGTCTCGATGCTCTATAACGGAAAAAACCAGCTCCCTGGCATCCTCCACCCGGCACAGACATTCCCTTCCCTGTCCATCACAGATCAGAACCTCCTCCCCGGGTTTTAAACGCAGAACTTTTGCATGCTGTGCATTCTCCCCGGACAAAGTTAACCGATCATTTTGAAGCACCTGCGAGTCCACAAAAAAGCGTGTCATATACATTCCTCCCCTTGTTTCTGGTACCTAGTGTAACAGAAGACGCTCCTTTTGGCAAGAGCCTACCCAAAATTAAACTTTCAATACCTCTGCGGTGTAAATAGATGTGACCCAAATTGGTGAAAAGAAAAAGATATGATA
>CAYROJ010000162.1:0-2194 GCA_964425865.1 uncultured Oscillospiraceae bacterium
TTAGGGACAAAATTTAGTGCAATTTTGCCCGTCGCAAGCTTCAACCCTGCAAAAAATATTACACCCAAACTTCTGACCATGAGGATCTGATCTCCATTGGCACCATTGGGCTTATAAAGGGAATTTCTACTTTTGATGCATCCAAGGGGGTACGACTGGCTACCTATGCGGCACGCTGCGTGGAAAATGAGATATTGATGTATTTTCGCAGCCAGAAAAAGAGCAGTCAGGATGTATCCTTGTCTGACTATATTGATACCGGCTCTGATGGGGCGGCGCTGTCACTGATGGATGTGGTGGCAGAGGACGACGACCTTTTGGAGACCATCAGTGACCGGGAGTCGGTGCGTGCCCTGCGCAAAGCAGTGGATAAATGCCTGACCGATCAGGAAAAACTGGTGGTGCAGCTTCGATATGGACTAAGCGGAAAACAGCCCATGCGCCAGCGGGAGGTGGCCCAGGTCACAGGCATCAGCCGCAGCTATGTCTCCCGTATTGAAAAGAGAGCACTGCAAAAGCTGCGCAAGGAACTGGAAGGGGACAAATAAACTCCCCACCCTTGCGGGTGGGGATTTAGCTTAGTACTTACGGGACAGCAATTTTTCTGCTTCCTCTTTTGTGATCTCGCCGGCGTTGCATTTTGCCATGATCTGCACATCTTTATCGTTCAGGTGATAGCCCAGATAGAAGAAGGTGGAGATGATCATGCCAATAACAGGAACCAGCGCATAGACGATCCACAGGCCGTTCAGCGCAGTGGCACTTTGCTGGATGCCCATGGCAGCCAGTGCTTCAAAGCTGTCTGCTTCCACGCTGACCCAATGGAACAGTCCCAGCAGTGCCAGAGCAAGGGAGGAGGAGACAGCGCCTGTGATCTTCACGGAGAAGGTCTGAATGGCGTAGGTGATTCCCTTGGCACTGATGCCGGATTTGTACTGGCCATATTCGGCACAGTCCGGGGTGAACATAAAGGCCAGAATGCCCACAATACTGAGGGGGATGGTGCGGATGCAGGTCAGAACCAAGAACAGTGTCTGGTTTTCGTAGCCGGCAAAGTAAATCGCCAGACCTAAGACGATGTTGACGATATTGCACCAGAACAGGGTCTTGAATTTGTCCAGCTTTTTCAGAATGGCAGGCATTAACATGGCGGCAAAAACGCCGGGTACCATGTTCAAAATGTTCAGTACTACTGAATATAGAGAGTTATTGAACAGGTAGAAGGATACAAACATCAGCACGGCGGCGGAAGTTTTCAGAGCATCGGTAGCCATGTAGCCGCCGTAGTAGCGCAGAAGATACTTATTTGTGCCTAAGTATTTAAACATCTGCCGGGGAGAGAAGCTTTCGTCCTCTTCTTCGGGCTTGTAGTTCCGCTCTTTGCATTTGAGAGACAGGGGCACCATGGTCAGAGCGCTGAAAATAGACAGCACTGCGATGGCCCAGGATGCGCTCATACCCACATTTTCACTGATAAGGATAGGCAGAACCACACCGTAAATCAGTACACCGGCACCGGAGAAGACACGGTTGACAGACAGCAGAATATTTCGCTCCTGCAAATTGTCGGTCATGGTGTTGAGCATGGCATAGGCCGGTACATCCGTCAGAGTGTATACCGTATCCCACAGCACATAGGCCACACCGAACCAAACGAGTTTTCCGGTCTCACTCATGCCGGAGGGGATGGAGAACAGAAAAATGGTGACCACCGGGATCAGCGTCGTGGATAGCCGCAGCCAAGGCAGGCACTTTTGCCCGTTTTTAAACTTTATTTTGTCAAATATGTAGCCGAAAATGGGATCGTTGACAGCATCCCAGATTTTCACGATCAGCAGCACCACAGCCACTTTTGCAAGGCTCACGCCCTGCATGGCAAGGTAGGTGGAAATAAAGGCGGCGGTGATGTTATAGTAGATGTTTTGACCGATGAAGTAAGTCCAGTAACTGACCCGTTCAGAGAATTTGGTCATATAACCTTGAGGTTGCTTCTTCATAAAAATCCCTTCTTTCTGCCACTATGGTAACAAATAGCAGGGGAAAATGCAAGAGGAAAGGGTATAAAAAATCGCCCCGGAAAATTCCGGGGCGATGATTTGCAATTATTCAGCCACGTAGGGCAGCAGAGCGATCTGACGAGCACGCTTGATGGCGGTGGTCAGGTCACGCTGGTGAGCGGCGCAGGTACCGGTGG
>CAYROJ010000163.1:0-2188 GCA_964425865.1 uncultured Oscillospiraceae bacterium
CTCAATCGCCTTTTTCTATTCTTTTAGTCTCACATCAATTGTAACGCTACAATATTTTCGGGGAATTTTGCAATTTTCCTGTTGCAAAACAGAATACACTGTGCTATAATCCCCCGTGGCAATTACATATTGACTTATATAAGTTCACAATTGGGTGAATGTCTCTACAAACTACCGTAATAGTTTTGCTATAAGTTTTGAAACTTGCAAAACGATTATGGTATTTTTATTTTAAGGAGGAAACATGGAAGCTTCTAAGGAAAGCAGAGTTTTGGAAACGGAAAAAATCCCGAAACTGTTACTGAAATTTTCCGTTCCCTGCGTCATGGGTCTTTTGATCAGTGCACTATATAATATTGTTGACCAGATCTTCATCGGCAACAGTGAGCTGGGCTATCTGGGCAACGCCGCCACCGGCGTTTCTTTCCCGGTGATCTGCATTGCCAACGCCTTTGCCTGGTGTGTCGGCGACGGTGCGGCATCCTATCTGAGCATCTGCGCCGGACGGAAGGACACCGACAGCGCTCACAAATGCGTAGGCACCGGCATTACGGTATCGCTGCTCATCAGCATCATTCTGGCAGTGGTCTGCGTATTTGCGGCAGAGCCGCTGATGCGACTGTTCGGCGCATCGGATCAGACCCAGGAGCTGGCCGTTACTTATTTTGAGATCATCGCCGCCTTCTTCCCCTTCTATTTGCTGCTGAATGTGATGAACAGCATGATCCGTGCCGACGGCAGCCCCACATACGCCATGGTTGCCATGCTGACCGGTGCCATCACCAACATCATCTTAGACCCGGTGTTTATCTTTGGTCTGAAGTGGGGCATTGCAGGCGCAGCCTGGGCCACTATTATCGGTCAGGTGGCATCCTTCCTGCTTTGCGCTGTGTATTTCCGCAAGCCCAAGAGCTTCAAGCTGACCAAGAAAAGCTTTATCCCGGATCTGCCCATTTTGCGGAAAATGGTGGGGCTGGGTGCCGCCACCTTCATCACGCAAATCTCCATCGTGGCGGTGACACTGGTGTGCAACATCACTTTGGCCCACTATGGTGCCCTGTCCAAATACGGTCAGGACATTCCCATTTCCGTGTTCAGCATCCAGACCAAGGTCTTTACCATCGTGCTGAACATCGTCACCGGCATCGCTCTGGGCGGTCAGCCCATTTTCGGCTATAACTACGGTGCCAAGCGGCTGGATCGGGTGCACCACGCTTATATGATCGTCCTGCGTGCCACCTTGATCACCTGCGCCATTGCCACCCTCATCTTCCAGCTGTGGCCGGAAGCGGTGGTGGGCATCTTCGGTGCAGGCGATGCGCTGTATCAGGAATTTGCGGTGAAAACCTTCCGCATTTACCTATCGCTGGTCACGGTCACCTGTCTGATCAAAATGACCGCCCTGTTCTTCCAGTCCATCGGAAGATCCGTGGGTGCAGTGGTATCGTCGCTGGTGCGGGATCTGGTCTGCTTCATTCCGCTGGCATTAGGTTTGCCCATGCTTCTGGAGAAAAACGAGCCGGGCACCGGCATCGATGGCATCCTGTACGCCGCTCCCCTGTCTGATCTGGTGGCAGCGGTGGTCATTCTGGTGCTGACCCTGTCCTTCTTCCGCAAGCTGAAGAAAGAAATGGCACAGAATTGATTTTCTACCCCCTGTGCAAAGCCTTCCCCAATGGGGAAGGCTTTGCTTATTTTTCCAGCAAAACGATGCTCTCCACATGGCTGCATCGGGGGAACAGGTCGGCGGCCATGGTTTTTTTCAGGCAGTAGCCCTTTTCTTTCAGCAAGCCCACATCCCGTGCCAAGGTTGCCGGGTCGCAGGACACATAGACGATCCGCCAGGGAGAGAATCGGTGCAGGGCTTCGATGGTGTCGGCATTCAAGCCCTTTCGGGGTGGGTCTACCACCACCACATCGGGAATAATGCCATTTTTTTCCAGTTCCAGCGCCGCTTGGCCTGCATCGCCGCAGAAAAATTCCGCATTTTCGATGCCGTTGCGCCGGGCATTGTCCCGGGCATCTTCCACGGCTTGGGGGATCACTTCCACGCCGATGACCTTTCCGGCGGATTTTGCCATAGCCAAAGTGATGGTGCCCACACCGCAGTACAGATCCAGCACCAAATCCTCCTTTGTAATGTCCGCCAGCTCGATGGCGGCGGCATAGAGCCGCTGGGCCTGATGGT
>CAYROJ010000164.1:0-2167 GCA_964425865.1 uncultured Oscillospiraceae bacterium
GCCGTGTGGGTGCCGTGGTGGAAGAGCTGCGCGGCGAGAAGATCGACATCGTGGTCTGGTCGGAAGACCCCTGCCAGTATGTCAAGGCTGCCCTCAGCCCTGCCGATGTCATCAGCGTGGAAGCCATCCCCGGCCAGAAGGCCTGCCGTGTTGTGGTGCCCGACGACCAGCTGTCCCTGGCCATCGGCAAGGAAGGCCAGAACGCTCGTCTGGCTGCCCGTCTAACCGGCTATAAGATCGACATCAAGCCTGCTTCTCAGGCAGAGGAAGAATAATTTTCAATTCATAATTACAAATTATGAATTGCTGCGATCTTCCGGATTTTTAGATCTGTCATTTATTGTTTGTAATTCTTAATTATTGTTTGGAGGTAGTCTAATGCAAAAGAAGATCCCCCAGCGGCAGTGCATGGGCTGCCGGGAGCGGATGGACAAGAAAGCGCTGATCCGAGTGGTGCGCGGCACCGACGGCAATGTCAGCCTGGACTTTTCCGGCAAGGCCGCCGGACGGGGCGCTTACATCTGCCCCAAAGCAGAGTGTCTGAAAAAGGCACAGAAGTCCAAGGCCCTCGATCGCAGCCTAGAAGTGACCATCCCTCAAGAGGTTTATGACCGGCTGGAAAAAGAAATCGAGGTGCAGCATGGATAAAGCTCTGAACTATTTGGCCTTGGCTCGGAAGGCCGGCATCGCCGAACTGGGCGAAGAGCCGGTAGGCGGTGCCGCCCGGGCAGGCAAGGCCTATGTGATCTTGGTCGCCAAAGATGCCTCCGACCACACCTGGCGCAGAAGTCTCAGCTTCGCCGCCGGTACGGAGCAGCAGTGCATCCGCCTGCCCTATACCAAAGATGAAATGGGACTTGCCATCGGCCGCACTTCTCTGGCCGTAGCCGCCATCACCGATGTGGCGCTGGCGCTGGCGCTGGTTTCCTCCCTGCCCCAGCCCCCGGCTACCGCCGTGGAGGTGCTCAGCGCAAAAGCCCAAAAGGCAAAGAAACGGAAGGCCGAGGCCAAGGCCCATGCAAAAAATGTCCGCAAGGGCAAAAAATAATTGACAATGGAGCATTGTCAATTGTCCATTGTTAATTTTCAATTGTTTGAATTCCCAGCATTTTGGAGGTGCGTTTATAGATGAGTATTCAACCGAAGTATCGTGTCAAAGATGTAGCCGCCGATTTTGGCGTCGCCCCCAAGGACATTTCCGAAATCGTCGGAAAGTATTACGAAAAGCCCAAGTCCCCCTCCCAGGTCTTGACCCCGGAGGAGCTGAACGCTGTGTTCGACCATATTACCCGCAACAACCAGATCAAGGACATTGCACAGGTCTTTGATGTGAAGCCCAAGGCACAGCCTACCCCCAAGGCAGAGCCGGTGAAGGAGGAGCCCAAGAAGGCTTCCCAGCCCAGCACCAAGCCCCAGCAGCCCAAGGCCGAAACGCCCAAGGCAGAGCCCAAGCCCCAAAAGCCTGCCGAGCCCGAGCGCAAGAGAGAGCGCCGGGTGGTGGATACCTCCGCCGTTCAGGTCAACAGCAACCGCTTTGCGGATGTGGACAACCTGGTCTCTGAAAAGGTGCAGAACTACCAGGGCGGCAAGCAGCGCATCGGTGGCAAGAAGGGTCAGCAGCAGAAGCAGCAGAAAAATAATTTTAAAGGCAACAAGAGCCGCAACGAAGAGCAGGAGAAAATGCGCCGCCTTCAGATGGAAGTGGCTCGCAAGGCCCCCACTGTGGTCAAGATCCCCGATGAGATCACCGTTGGCGAACTGGCTTCCCGGATGAAAAAGACCGCTGCCGAAGTCATCAAATGCCTGATGAAGAACGGCGTCATTGCCGCCATCAACCAGACCATCGACTTCGACACCGCCGAATATGTGGCCACCGAAATGGGCTGCAAGGTGGAAAAGGAGATCACCGTCACCATCGAGGAGCGGCTGATTGAAGAGCATGAGGACACCGCAGAAGAGCTCCAGACCCGCGCCCCCGTGGTGGTGGTCATGGGCCATGTTGACCACGGTAAGACCTCCACGCTGGACGCCATCCGCAAGACCAATGTGACCACCGGCGAAGCCGGCGGCATTACTCAGCACATCGGCGCTTACACCGTTGACATCAACGGTCAGATGATCACCTTCCTGGATACCCCCGGCCACGCTGCCTTTACTTCCATGCGTG
>CAYROJ010000165.1:0-2110 GCA_964425865.1 uncultured Oscillospiraceae bacterium
AGTACGGCTGGCGTTACGGCTTCCTGGCGGCGGTGATGCACTATCTGCTGGTCACTTCCGTGCCGAGCCTACACGGCGGCTACTGCCTGTATAACGGCGGCTTTACCGCCGCATTGATCTGTTTGATTTTGGTGCCCCAGCTGGAACGGCTGTTCCACACCAAGCAGGAGCGCAGAGAATTAAAAGTTGCAAAGTAAAGATGAAGTGCGCCGCTTCTGCGGCGCACTTTTTCGTTGCACCATGGGCTTTTCCGTGCTATAATAAGGAAAATATCGATTTTGGAGGCTTCCATGGCTCTGTTCGTTCGCAATGACAAGATCCCTCTGGGACTTTATATTCACATTCCCTTTTGCCGCAGCAAGTGCCAGTACTGCGACTTTTATTCGCTGCCCCAGAAAAATGAAAAGCTGATGGACGAGTACCTGCGTGCCATCTGCACCCATATTCGGGAAGCAGGCCCTTTGGCTCCCGGCTATCGAGTGGATACCATCTATTTTGGTGGCGGTACGCCAAGCTATTTTGGAGCAAACGGTTTAGCCACGATTATGAACACCATCCGAAAAAACTTTGATGTGGATTCCAACGCTGAGATCACCTTTGAGGCAAACCCCGACTCTGTTACCCCAAGACTTCTGCGGCGGCTGAGAGCGGAGGGATTTAACCGGGTCAGCCTGGGCATTCAGACGGATGATAATGTGATATTGAAGGACATCGGCCGCCCTCATACCTATCGTCAGGCGGTGGAAGCGGTACAGAAAATTCGCCGGGCGGGGTATAAAAATCTGTCGGTGGATCTGATGTACGGCCTGCCGGGGCAGAGTCTGGAAGGCTGGAAGGACACCTTACAAAATGTGGTGAAGCTGGAACCGGAGCACATCAGCTGTTACGGATTGAAGCTGGAAGAGGGAACGCCTTTATATGAGCGGCAGGCAGAATGTGATCTGGCGGATGATGACACCCAGGCGGATATGTATTTGGCAGCAGTGGAGTATCTGCGCTTAAAAGGCTACCGTCAGTACGAAATTTCCAATTTCGCCAAACGGGATATGGCATCCAAACACAATCTCAAATACTGGACGGGTGGCGAATATCTGGGATTTGGCCCGGATGCCAGCTCCGACTTTGCAGGCAAGCGGTTTTCCAATATTCGTGACATTCGTTCCTATATCAAAGGCGTGACAAAGGGCGGCCAGATCCTGCGGGAATGCGAAGAGATCTCTCACCGGGAACGGGCAGGGGAGTATCTGATGCTGCGGCTGCGCACCACTGCCGGTATCAGCCGGGAGGAATATGAGAAGAACTATTTGCTGGACTTTGCGCCTCTGGCGCAGGTGCTGGACAGTGCCTGCAAGCGAAACCATGCCCTTTGCAACGGCCATGGGGGTTACCGGCTGACGGAGGAGGGCTTTCTGGTGTCCAATTCCATTTTGTCCGACCTGCTGCTGGCGCAGGAAAATGCTGAGCCACTGGGAAAACGGCTATAAAGACAGCCCTCCTTTTGGGAGGGCTGTCTTTTGATAAAAAGGAAGGATTTACAAAATATTCACGCAATTCGACAAATTCCCTCTTGCAATTTGGAAAAGAATGGGCTATACTAAGTTAGCACTCAAATGAAAAGAGTGCTAAAACCGTAAACAGAGCAGGGGGACATTCCAAACCTGCGCCGATTATATGATTTTGGAGGCATACACATGACATTCAAACGCATTATGGCAGACAATGTGCTGCTCAAGCAGAAAGAAGCCCAGGAGACCACCGCTTCCGGCATCATTCTGGCAACCACCAATAAGGAAAAGCCTGCTATCTATGAAGTGGTAGCCGCCGGCCCTGATGCAGCTGATCTGAAAACCGGTGATCTGGTGGTGGTCGGCAAGTTCGTCGGCAGCGAGATCAAGCTGGACGGCGTGGATTACAAATTTGTGAAGCTGGAAGATATTCTGGCTGTCGTAGGCGAATAAGGAGGAATCAATCATGGCAAAGATGATCGTTTATGGTGAGGACGCTCGCAAGAAGCTGCAATCCGGCATCGACCAGTTGGCCGATACCGTTAAAGTGACTCTGGGCCCCAAGGGTCGCAACGTGGTGCTGGGCAAGAAGTACGGCGCACCTC
>CAYROJ010000166.1:0-2099 GCA_964425865.1 uncultured Oscillospiraceae bacterium
TTTGTTTGCTCCGGGAGGCAGTGTCTTTTTTCATATTAAGCTGTGTTTGCATCGTGGGCAGACACAACGAATTTTTCCGCAACCACGGCCTAATATTTTTAAAGAAGGTGAAAAACAAAAAAGAAAACCAACTCCGGCATATTATAAAAATCAAATTTATGGAGGAAATACAAAATGAAAACCTGGAATGTCACGATCATGCACCCTGCAACAAAGGCAACCTCAAATGCAGTTGTTTATGCCAGAGATCGAATGGAAGCAACTCGCATCGCAAGAACCCACTATGCACCTGTATGTGCAGATGGCTCCTACTATAAGATTACTTCTGTTGTAGAGATGGCATAGTCATTCTATCTTAGAAAAATCAAAAAATATTATTTGGAGGATAAACTTATGGAAAACAACACCCTGAAAAACGAACGAAGCACCGGTTCCAGCTTTTGGAAGGCACTACTTCCTTCCGAGGCACCAGATGCACCAGCATCTTGCTTGGACCAGACATCGAACAGCATCCTGAAGTTTGCTGAAAAACATCTGGATGAAGGAACGGTTCTGGATGTCTACGGAGGCGAACATAATGCAAGCTACTACGCTATGTGTTTGTTCGTCACAGCGGATAAGCTGGTCAACGAGAAGAAGGAAGATGGCAAAACGGATCTGACTCTGACAAATCAGATCTTCCAGTGCGCTCATCTGGTCGCCTTAGAAGAAAGCTACTACGCAAAAATGAACCCCCGTGGCTCCTACGGAAGCCGCCTTCTGTTCGATATGCGTAGAGCCGGTATCAAGCTCCCCCGCCCCCTGATCGCCGCATTCTTGGCACAGGAAGGCACCTGGAGCACCAACAGATCCAAAAACGATCTGATGGATGGCAATACCGTAGCTGTGGCGATCTACTGTTCCCGGTTGACGACCCTGTGCCGTTCCCTGCTGGGCCTGAGCAATTCTCTGCCCGGTAATGAGGAGGCATTGAAGACCATCGAGGTCAACGCCAATCTGGAGACCACGGAAGATGTGATCCGCTACTATCTGGAGAACTTCGCAATTTCCTATCTGGAAGCTGCCGGTTCCAAGAATGCCAAGGAAGAAGTCGAAACCTTCCTTGCTTACCTGAAGAAATCGGACTTCTTCTCTGCTCCCTGTTCTACCAAATATCACATGAGTGTCCCCGGCGGCCTGACTGCTCATTCCATCAATGTGATGATGCAGCTTCTGTGGCTGACCCTTCCTGCAACCAAACAGCAGTTGGGTGGTTGCGTGCTGGCGGCTCTGGGACATGATCTGTGTAAGATCGGTGTATATAAGGGCAACAGCAAAAACAAGAAGTTCTACATCACAGAAGGTATGGATGTCCCTGCCGGTGTTACCGTCAAAGAAGACAACGGTGGAGCGTTCTACTGGGGTCAGGAAACCTACTATGAGTTCAAGGACAGTATGCCCTTCGGTCATGGCCGGAAATCTGCATATCTGTTGCAGGGCTTCTTCCCGGAGATCAGCTACGAGCTGTACGCAGCCGTTGACGGTCACATGGGTGAGCCTGAGATGATGCAGCTCTACTCCGAGAATATCCTGGCTCTGAACCTGCATATCGCTGATATGCTGGCATCCAATCTGATTGAGCACGCTCAGTAAACACAAAAAAGAAAAATTAAAATTTATATTATATGGAGGACTTAAATTATGATGAATGTATGTAACTTTATGGGCAGACTGACCAGAGATCCCGAACTGCGCCGCACCCAAAATGGCGTTGCCGTCACCAGCTTTACCATCGCCGTTGATCGTGACTTTACGGGAGAATCCGGCGAAAGAGCAGCCGACTTCGTTGATTTGGTCGCCTGGCGGCAGACCGGCGAGTTCATTGCCCGTAATTTCAAGAAAGGCAGCCCCATCGCTGTTGTTGCACGCTTTGAACCCCGTCACTGGAAGGATAAGGAAGGCAACAACCGAGTAAGCGCCGAGTTCAATGTATCCAATGCATACTTCTGCGGAAGTAAGAACAATAATGCAGCATCCGGCAACGGCGGCGGTTACGGCGCTCCTGCCGGACAGAACGGCTACGCTGCTCCTGCACCCCAGGCTGGCAGCTATGCAGCCCC
>CAYROJ010000167.1:0-2081 GCA_964425865.1 uncultured Oscillospiraceae bacterium
CCCAGGAACATCATGGCTTCCTTGCCCAGCTCATGGGTGATGTCCACCATTTCCTTGCACAGCTTAGCCACTTCCCGGCGCTGGAAGGCCTGGAAGTCCTTAAATTCCTTGGAGGGGATACGGTACTGGTTGTTGTGGTAGCCCTGATCGACGATGTATTCGGGGCGGAACTTATAGCCCACTTCCTTCTCAAACTGGTCGAGGATATAAGGAGAGACGGAGGCGGAGTAGCCGTACCAATCCACAAACTTTTCCCGCTTCAGCTCGTCAAAGACCAGGGTGAACTGGTGGAAGAAGGTGGTGTAGCGGATCACATTGACATAGGGGTGGTCTGCAATAAACTTGCGCAGACGCTCCATGGTGAATTTATGAGTCTTGGGCTGGCGGACATCGAAGGTGATCTGGTGCTCGAAGTCCTTCCAGTCGTTGGTGACGGCATTGTACATATGTACCGGGTCCCAGATAATATAGGCCAGGAAAGCCACGGTGTACTCATGGTAGCTTTCGGGCTGAGGGATCACCACGCAGCCGGACTGCTCATCATAGTGCCAGGCATCGGTGGGCAGAGGCTGACCGGTGGTACGATCCATGACCTCCCACCAGCGGGTAATGTCATCTCTGGTGTTGACCTGCATCAGCTCCGGGGAAATGCCCTGCATCAGATTGATGGCCAGTGCGCCGCCTGTGGCGGTATGGAAGCCGGTCATGATATAGCACTGCTGCACTTCATCGGGATTGGCCTTTGCCCAGGCGTTATCCTTACGGGTGGTGTAGTAGGTGGAGTAGATTTTAGCGTCCTGGTTTTGCAGTTCGGCAGGGAAGTCGGTACCGTCGCAGTCACGGATGGCATCAGCACCCCATTTTTTCAAGATCTCCAGGGTCTGGGGCACCACATCCAGGTCGGTGGGAATGGTTACACGGCCAAAGTTCTTGGTATTCATAAAAGACCTCCTTGAGGAAGAATGAAATTCGTTTTTCAGGGGAGCCGGGAGGCTCCCCTGTGTGTTTATTTTTTATAGCCGGCGTTGTATACCAGCAGGGAAGTCAGCAAGAAGATGATGCCGACGACCATAATGCCCAAGCCCAACAACTGACCGGTCATTTTCCATCCTACGATGGTCAGAATAATGCCCAGAATGAAAAACAGAGCGATGAGAATAACACGCAGCTTGCTGTGATCTTTCAGAAAGTTCATAGGTCACCTTAACCTTTCAGACCGCCGACAGTCATGCCCTTGGTCAAATTCTTCTGCACACAGCAGTACAAAATCAGCGTCGGCAGCATTACCAGCACAAGACCGGCATACAAAGAGCCGTATTCGGCCTTGGATTGCTGTGCCTGCATCAAGTTTAAAAGGCCAACGGGCAGTGTCTTCGTGCCGCCCACAGAGGACATCAGAGTCATGGAGATGATGTACTCATTCCAGAAGGACAGGAAGTTGAACAGGATCACCGTGATGATAGAGGGCTTGGCCATGGGGAAGATGACCTGCACCATGGTGCGGAAATAGCCGGCACCGTCGATATACGCAGCTTCCTCATAGTCGTGTGCCAGCGTTGCGAAATAACCGGACAACAGGTAAATGGTGAAGGGCAGGGCGGTGGCGGCATAAACGATCGCCAGCACAACGATGTTATTGAGCAGGAAGCCTTCACCAAATACTTTTTTCAGCCACTGGTCGCCGTCACGGAGCATCAGGAAGATGGGGACAACAATGTAGTTCACATTGACGAACAGACCGGCCATAAAGGCGGTATTCAGGAACTTGCCGCCTTTGAATTTGAAACGGGACAGGCAGTAGGCTGCAGGCAGGGCAACGACCAGCAAAATCACCAGAGACAAAGCGGTCACGATGACAGAGTTGAGCAGATACTCACCCATGCTGGCCTTTGTCCAGGCATCAATAAAGTTCTGGAAGTAGAAGCCCTTGGGCAAGTTCCAGGGATTGGAGTAAAACTCGGAATTTTCCTTGATGGAGGCCATAAAAACCCAGGCCACAGGAACGATAATGGTAATAGCCAGAGTCGCCAGCACCACATAGATAAATGCCTTGTAAATCTTCTCGCTGGAGGTAGTGATCT
>CAYROJ010000168.1:0-2056 GCA_964425865.1 uncultured Oscillospiraceae bacterium
TAATGGGGAAGTTGACTTCCTTCTGGGGGAAGCCCATCATGGGGCCGCCGGCCTTAATGGTCACATCGCCTTCCGTGATGCCGCCGCAGTAGTCGACCAGCTCTGCTGCGCTGGTGCCGATACGGACGATGAAGTTGCCGGGGTTGGGGATATAGGGGCCGGTGACGGTGGTGACACGCTCCACCAAGGGCATACCGGTTTTCAGCACATCGGCAATGGCCTTAACGGTGCTGACATTGGACACCACAGCGCCCACATCAGCAGGCAGCTTGCCGCTGGGGACCATGCGGCCCAGCACACGCTTGATGAGCATTTTTTCGCCGCCCTGGGGGTACTTGGTACGGGCAACGCAGACTTCGATGCCTTCCTCGTTCTCCACCTTCTTCTGCATCAGCTCGATGGCATCGGGCTTATTATCCTCGATGACGATAACACCACGCTTGGTGTCCACGGCCTTCATCTCAGCCTTCAGACCGTAGATGATGTCGTCGGCATACTCTAAAAGCACATGGTGGTCAGCGGTCAGCATGGGTTCACACTCGCAGGCGTTGACCAGAACGGCATCAATGGGCTTGCCGGGGTTCAGCTTCACATAGGTGGGGAAGCCTGCGCCGCCCATGCCCACGATACCGGCATTCTTAACGATGTTGATGATCTCGGCGGGGGTCAGCTCTTCCAGAGGCTTGGCGGGCTGGACGGACTCGTGAGGAGTGTCCAGAAAATCGTTTTCAATAACAATGGAGGGGCACATACCACGGTTGGCGTGGGGGCGATCTTCAATGGCAATCACCGTGCCGCTGATGCTACTATGTACAGGGGCGGAAATAAAGCCGGAAGCTTCTGCGATCTTCTGACCGACTTTGATCTTGTCGCCTACTTCCACGATGGCGGTGGCAGGAGCGCCCAGGTGCATGGACAGGGGGAACACAGCGACCTTGGGAGCAGGGAAACGCACCAGACCCAGGTGCTCGGTCAGCTCCTTACCCTCGACGGGGTGAACGCCGCCGTAGTAACCGGCGAAGCGGCTGTCCCGGATGGCATCCACATATTCCCGGACGGCCTTTACATTGACCTTGGAGTAATCACGGATATGAATGGGCTGGCGCTTGAACTCTTCCAGACGACCCTGCTCTTCCAGACGAGCCTGGATCTTTGCCCAAGCGCAGTCCTTGTTGGGATCGACTTCACACTTGCCGTTCTTTGCACCGCCGCACTGACCGTTGACCAGGCTCTTGGAGCAGTCAACGATGGGGCAGATGCCGCCGGTGATATTCAGATAGCACTGGGCGCAGGCATCACAGGCCTTCTTGGTCAGGGCCATGCCGTGGTGACCGGTGTAGTTCAGAGAGTTGCTGGCTGCGTAAACAGGGATGTTCAGCAGGGAAGCAACGGTCTGAATGCCCAGACCACAGGAAATGACGAAGACGCACTCGGTGCCTTCGGGGATCATGGTTTCCAGCTTCTGCGCCGTCAGAGTTTTGTTGCACAGAAAATCGATGTTGCCGGAGCCGGTGACAGTCTTGCCCTGTTCAGTGGCCAGACGGACAAATTCGGCGCATTCCGGTTCTTCCAGCGTTTCAAATTCTTTGAAACACTTGTTGCAAGCCAGCACGAAGATATTGTTGACATCCTTCAGGACGTTTACAAGTTCTTCCGCAGGCTTCAACTGAAACTTGGTATAGTTTTCCAATTTCGCACCTTCCTTATGAAATTGATTTACTGGATCTATGCCCCGAAATTTGCACGCCTTTTTCCCCAAAGGGCGCAAAAGGGCATAAATCTACAATTTACACAACTTAGTATAGCACATCTGATTTCGATAAGCTAGTACCAAAATCATTTCTTTTCCTCAAAAATATAGAAAAAACCCGACGCTGGAATTGCCATGTGGACTTTTGCCCGTGGAAAATAAAAAGAAAACAGGCTGCAGCAGTGGTGAAAAGGGAATAGAACTGAAAAATGAAAATTGGTGAAAAAAGTACTTGACAAATGGGGCTTCGGTCGCTATAATAAGCGTGTTCTGTTTGAGCCGCCGGTATAGCTCAGTTGGTAGAGC
>CAYROJ010000169.1:0-2030 GCA_964425865.1 uncultured Oscillospiraceae bacterium
GGCATAGGGGAACGCTCCTTTTCGTTTTTCTCGGCAAATATTATAGCACAGATTGCAAGAAAAGAAAAGACAAAACAGAAAAATCACCGCCGGTTGGCGGTGATTTTTGGTGGACTTGAAGGGATTCGAACCCTCGACCCCCACAATGCGAATGTGATGCGCTCCCAACTGCGCTACAAGCCCAAATATTACAATAGAATTATAATACTTTTTCCTCGTTTGTCAAGCACCCCAATGGATGAAAAAAGCCCGGTTTCTCCAATGGAGAAACCGGGAAAAATCACAGCAAATAGATAAAGTAAGCCACATAGCCCAGCAGCATGACGATGCCATGCCAGCGAACCAGCTTTCTTTTCTGGATGGTCGCCAGCAGCAGAAATACCACTGCCACAGTAGCGACGATGGTGTCTACAATGAAGTTGGAAGCAAAGGGCACTGGCGTGACCAGACTGGACAGACCAACCACGAAGAGAATGTTGAAAACATTGCTGCCTACGATGTTGCCGATGGCAATGTCGGCATTGCCTTTCCGGGCGGCGGTGACGGAGGTGAACAGCTCCGGCAGGGAGGTGCCCAGCGCAACGATGGTCAAACCGATGAACCGTTCGCTCAGACCCAGCATTCGGGCGATCTCTGTGGCTGCGTCCACAGAAAAATCGCTGCCCAGAACGATAAGAACCAGGCCAATAATGGTGGCGGCTATGGCCTGCCACAGCTTCAGCGGCTTGGTTTCCTCGATTTCTTCCGGGTTATTTTTGGCCATGCGCAGCAGATACAGCAGGTACATGATAAACAGGGCGATTAAAATCAGTCCATCCACCAGAGAAATGGTTCCGTCCAGTCCCAGCAGCAGTAATACCACCGTAACGCCGATAAGAAAAGGGGTTTCGATTTTAATGGTGGACTTGGCAATGACGATGGGGACGATGACCGCAGACAAGCCCAGAATGATCAGCACATTTAGAATATTACTGCCGAGAATATTGCCGATGGTAATATCAGCACTGCCCTGCAGGGCGGCGGTAATGCTGACGGCAGCCTCCGGGGCGCTGGTGCCCATGGCCACAATGGTCAGGCCGATGACCAGCTGGGGGATTTTGAACTTTGCGGCAATGTTAGACGCACCGTCCACAAACCAGTCTGCACCTTTGACCAGCATCACGAAACCGAGAGCCAGCAGAAGAAGTTGAACAAGCATAAAAACCTCCAAAAAATGAAAAACTGAGTGTGGCAAAATGCCGTACTCAGGGTCAATGCAAAAGACAGACTCCATGTACAGCTCTTCCGCTTACATGAGTCTGGCGAATTAAAACAAGCCAGGTCAAAGACCAGGGTGTTGACTTGCTACGCAGTGATCTGCGCACGCTACTCCCTCACACAAAGTTTCTCCACTATATCATATCATCAGACAAAAAACAAGTATTTTCTTTCTTTATTTTATGGATTTAATTTGGGCCGATCCCAATGCTGCCGGAAACATTCGCCTTTATATTTCTCCTTTTTTGGGGCAAAATAGATCGGGAGGGATATGCATGACAGAAAAGGAATACCAAAAACTGGCGGAAAATCTGGCACCGAGATCACCTGTTGTCAAGGATTGCTTCAACGCTTTTTGGATCGGTGGATTGATTTGTGTGCTGGGGCAGTTGATTATGAATGGCTACATGGCGTTAGGCCTCGAAAAAGAAGATGCATCCACGGCGGTGTCCATGACTCTGGTGGCACTGTCGGCGTTGCTGACAGGCCTGAGCATCTATGACGATATTGCCAAGCACGCCGGGGCAGGAACGCTGGTGCCGATCACCGGCTTTGCCAATGCCATCGCTGCCCCTGCGGTGGAATTTAAAACGGAAGGCTTCGTGCTTGGGGTGGGGGCAAAGCTGTTTACCATTGCAGGGCCGGTCATCGTCTACGGCCTTGCTGCCGGAGTGGTGTATGGCTTCATTTATTGGTTGACAGGTTTGTTTTAATATGCAAAAAGGGGCTGTAAAAAAAGTCCCAAGTAAAACAGCAGGCTGTGCCGCAAGGTA
>CAYROJ010000170.1:0-1993 GCA_964425865.1 uncultured Oscillospiraceae bacterium
AGTCGTTACCACCAAAAACTCTATCAAAAAGTGTCACGGTATTTCCTCCTATTATGTTTTATTCACGATCGAGAACGGTCTTGATCTTCTGAATTTCCTCAATGGCCTTGGGGCTGAAATCGTAAGGCGATTTTCCCTGCCGGTCAGCATCGATGACTTCCGGGTTGTAATGCATGATGCCAAGCAGATCCTCTGTGGGAATGGCGTTGCGGATAAAGGCTTCATCCTGCTCGTCCCGCACCTTATTGGCAACCACACGGACCTGCTTCACGCCCAGATCTGCGGCCAGCCGCTTGACATTGCGGTAGGTCTGCACGCTCCGTGCGCCGGGTTCGATGACCACGATGAACTGATCCATGTTCATGGCCGTGCCGCGACCCAGATGCTCCAGACCTGCTTCCATATCCATGATGACCACATCATTTTTCCGATAGGTCAGGTTGGCAAGCACAGACTTGATCATCACATGCTCGGGACAAACACAGCCGCTGCCGCCCACATCCACTGTACCCATGACCAAAAGCTTGACACCGTTGATGTCCTTGGAATACTTTTCGGGAATGTCGGCCACATAGGGGTTGAGCTTAAAGAATTTATTGGCATCGTTGGCACCGGTACGCTCTTCTACCAGAGTGCGCATTTTGGAAATGGGGACGATCTTGTCCACCTCTTCCTGAGAAAGACCCAGTGCCAGACCCAGATTTGCATCCGGATCCACATCCACGGCCAGGACTGTGCGCCCCTCGTCGGCATAAAGACGAGCCAGTGTGGAGGACAGGGTGGTTTTGCCCACACCGCCCTTGCCGGTAATCGCTACTTTCATTAGAAAAAGACCTCGAAATTAAGTAATATTAGATGCCCAGAGCGGCACGCTTGGCTTCGATGCACTCGATCATCTTGTCGCCCAGCTTTTCGATGTCGGTCTCAACAACATACTTTGCCTCGACCCACTGCTTCACGCCGTCCTCGCCCTGCAGCAGACGGGTGACTTCCTCGGAACCCTTGGAGTAGGGATCAACGCCCAGGAAGGTCTCGATACCGGTGGCCACAACATAGTTACCGATGGAAACAGCCTTCTCAGACATCCATTCGGGAGCGCAGCCCACCACGGGAACCTGGGAAATGTTGATGCCCCAGTCCTTGGCGATGTCAGAAGCCAGAACCATCATACGGGAAATATCCACGCAGGAGCCCATGTGCAGAACAGGAGGAATGTTTGCCAGCTCGCAAACACGCTTCAGACCTGCGCCGCAGTATTCCTTAGCCTGCTCGGGATCCATCAGACCAGCCTTGGCAGCAGCCTGAGCGGAACAGCCGGTGGTGATAACGATGATATCGTTCTCCAGCATCTTCTTCATCAGCTCGATGTGAGCGGTGTCGGGACGAACCTTGGGGTTGTTACAGCCGACCATAGCCACAGCGCCACGCAGAACGCCGGAGTGTACACACTCGATCAGGGGCTTGGTGGTGCCGAACTCGTCCAACTGGGAGTTGGCAACGGTATCCAGCTGCTTCTTGATGGCTTCGACGGAGTAACCGACTCTTGCCTTCTGCTTCTGGTTGGGGATGTTGACCAGTTCCTTGTTACGGTTGGGGAAGTTCTCGATAGCCATCTTCACGATTGCCTTTGCGCTGACATCAGCAGTCTCAGCATGGAACTGAATGAACTCGGAGTCAGGAATACGAGCAATGGGAGAAGTGGTGATAAACTTGGTGTGGAAACACTTGGACAGGGGTCCCAGTGCGGGGAAGATACACTGCACGTCAACAACGATGGCTTCGCAGGCGCCGGTCAGAACCACATTTTCCTGGTTCAGGAAGTTACCGGCCATGGGGATGCCGTGACGCATGGTCACTTCGTTGGAAGTACAGCAAACGCCGGAAACGGTGATGCCCTTAGCACCCAGGCTCTTGGCATAGGCGATCATTTCGGGATCATTGGCGTAGTGAACGATCATTTCGGACAAAGAGGGGTCATGGCCGTGAACAACGA
>CAYROJ010000171.1:0-1926 GCA_964425865.1 uncultured Oscillospiraceae bacterium
TATACTCTAAAACTGCCACAATTGCAATACTGCACTCAATTCTTTTTCGGCGCATAAATTGGCATGGAGGTATCAGCTTATGAAAAATGAATTTTTTACAGGCGCTTGTACAGCGCTGGTCACGCCATTTATCGGCGGACAGGTCAATTATCCCATGTTGGAACGGCTTTTACAGCGGCAGATGGAAGCCGGAATTTCAGCCGTCGTTCTCTGCGGCACCACAGGTGAATCTCCCACATTATCCGACAAGGAAAAACTGGAGATCTTTCGCCGTGGAAAAGCCTTTATCGGCGATCGAATGAAGATCATCTGCGGCACCGGTTCTAACGACACACGCCATGCCGCAGAGCTGAGCATCGCGGCCCAGGAAGTTGGTGCTGACGGCGTGCTGGTGGTAGCACCCTATTACAACAAAGGAAATGCAGAAGGACAACTGGCCCACTACATAGCCATTGCCCAAGCCGTGAAGATCCCAGTCATCCTCTACAATGTGCCCAGCCGGACAGGGGTGGATATTTCTGTAGATGTGTACCGCAGGCTTAGCCACATGCCAAACATCGCTGGGGTCAAGGAGGCAAGCTCTGATATTGTAAAAATTGCCCGGATCCGCAACGCCTGTGGCCCGGATTTTTCCATTTGGTCCGGAAACGATGACCAGGCGGTGGCGGCTATGGCACTGGGGGCAAAGGGCGTGATTTCGGTGCTGTCGAATGTGCTGCCTGTGGAGACCCAGGCCATGGCGAGCGCTGCCCTTGCCGGAGACTTTGACACCGCATCGGATCTGCAATGCCAAATGCTGCCGCTGATCGATGCCCTGTTCCGGGAAGTCAATCCCATCCCGGTAAAAGCAGCCATGGAATTGATTGGCTTTGACTGCGGCAGCTGCCGATTGCCACTGGGAAAGGCTATACAAGGGACTGTGGAGCAACTAAGGACTCTGCTCTAACTCAGCACGATTCATACCCCAGCAAAAATGCACCTGTAATACAGGTGCATTTTTGATATTACCGATTTTTTGCCAGATCGGCGGCAATCAAGCGCTTCATAGCCTCAATGCCCACCTTAATGGCAGAAGAAGTATCCTCGGTCATGGGCATTTCCAGGCCAGCCTTCTCCCGCTCCTGATTCCAAATCACATGGAAGCAGCTGCCACAGCGAACACCCAGCGCTGCTGCCACCACGAACAGAGCAGAAGACTCCATTTCGCTGGCTTTCACGCCCAAACGCTTCCAGCTTTCCCACTTTTGCAGCAGTTCATAATACACAGGGCTCTTCTCCGGGCTGTGCTGGCCGTAGAAGGCATCTTTACACTGGACGACACCTGTATGTACCCGATAGCCCAATTCTTCACCGGCAAGCTTCAGCGCGGCGGCAACATCAAAGTCAGCTACTGCTGGGAATTCAATGGGGGCGTACTCCATGGATGTATGCTCAAAACGAACAGAACCGGTTGCCACGATCACATCACCGGGCAGTACATCCATGGCAATACCGCCACAGGTACCCACACGGATGAATGTATCAGCGCCGATGGCTGCCAGTTCTTCCATGGCAATGGCGGCAGAAGGGCCACCAATACCGGTAGAGCATACGCTCACCTTCTGGCCAAGCAGTTCGCCGGTGTAAATGTTATATTCCCGATTCATGCCCACATGAACAGGGTTATCAAAATGCTGAGCGATGGCCTCACAACGGCCGGGATCACCAGGCAGGAACACATAGCGGCCTACATCGCCTTCTTTGCACCGAATATGAAATTGCATACCAATATCTTGCATTTTAATCACCTTTTCCCTTTCTAGATTTAGTTTTATATTTTATCACAGGGTACGATAAAATGCAAGCGTTTGTTTCGTTCTTGTCACACTAATTTTGTAGCGTTACAATTGATGTGAGACTAAAAGAATAGAAAAAGGCGATTGAGTC
>CAYROJ010000172.1:0-1882 GCA_964425865.1 uncultured Oscillospiraceae bacterium
CCAGCATTTCCTTGCAGTAGTCCAGCTTCTCGTTGTCCACCAGGCTCTTGCCCACGGCGTAGCCCTGTGCAGCCAGGAAGGTGAAAGCCATGCCGCCGCCGATGATCAGGGTGTCAACCTTTTCGATGAGGTTGTTGATCACATTCAGCTTGTCGGAAACCTTTGCGCCGCCCAGAATGGCAACGAAGGGACGCTCGGGGTTGGCCAGAGCCTTGCCCATGATGGAAACTTCCTTCTGCACCAGATAGCCGGAAACAGCGGGCAGGTAATCAGCCACGCCAGCGGTGGAGGAGTGGGCACGGTGAGCGGTGCCGAAGGCATCGTTGACAAAAATATCAGCCATGGAAGCCAGCTCTTTGCTCAGTTCGGGATCGTTCTTGGTCTCGCCCTTGATGTAGCGGGTGTTCTCCAGCAGCATGACCTGACCCTCTTTCAGGGCAGCAGCCTTGGCCTTGGCATCGTCGCCGGCCACATCAGCGGCCATGATGACTTCCTGACCCAGCAGCTGGCTCAGACGGTCAGCCACGATCTTCAGGGACAGCTCGGGCTTCCACTCGCCCTTGGGCTTACCCATGTGGGAGCAGAGAATGACCTTGGCGTTGTGCTCGATGAGATACTTGATGGTGGGCAGGGCAGCCACGATCCGCTTGTCGGAAGTGATCTTACCTTCCTTGGTGGGCACATTGAAGTCGCAGCGGCACAGAACACGCTTGCCTTCAACATTGATGTCCTCAATAGACTTCTTGTTGTAGTTCATACTATGTATCCTCCGTATTTATTAAACTTTCATTTTACCGTAGTCCTGCAGGCCGGGAAAATCCAGCTGCCGCAGGGCTTCAAACACTGTGATGGCCACAGCATTGCTTAAATTCAGACTGCGAGCCTCTGCCCGCATGGGGATCTTGACGCAGGAGCAGCGGTGCGCTTCCAGAAAATCTTCCGGCAGTCCCTTGGTCTCCTTGCCAAAGAAGAGATAGCACTCATCTTCATAATTGGCCTGGGTGTAGCTTCGGGGGGCCTTGGTGGACAGACACCACATCTGGCGCACATCGTTTTTGGAGAAAAAGTCCTCCAAATTCTCATAATCCCGGACTTCCACCAGATTCCAGTAGTCCAGACCTGCCCGGCGAACGGCTTTCTCAGAAATGTCGAACCCAAGAGGGCGGATCAAATGCAGCCGGCAGCCGGTGGCAGCGCAGGTGCGGGCAATGTTGCCGCAGTTCTGAGGGATTTCCGGCTCAACCAGTACAATATTCAGCAAATCTTTTCACATCCTATCTCCGGACTTCTCCGGCAGTCGCTTACCTATTGTAAGACAAAACTCCCAGAAAATCAATGAAAAAATTCAAAATTTACAACTTTTTCTAAAAAAACAAATATGAATGGCCTCAGCCTTGAAATTTTTGTGAAAAATGTGAAAAACTTGGTTTTTTGAGAAAGGGATTTTGGTGAAATTATTTTGGCAGAGGACGAAAAGAGCCTGCCCCGTAGGGCAGGCTCAGGAGATATGAGGTTATTCCTCGTCGTTCTTGGCGTCGGCAATGATCTTGGCCTGGTTGGCCTTGGGAACTTCCTCGTAGCGAACGAATTCCAGCGTGAAGCTGCCACGAGCCTGGGTCATTGCACGCAGGTCGATGGCGTAGGTGCCCATCTCAGCCATGGGAACCTCGGCCTCGATGACGGTGTCGCCGTCAGCATTGGGGCTCATGCCCATAGGACGGCCACGGCGCTTGCTCAGATCGCCCATCACATCGCCCACATAAGCTTCCGGCACGGTGACGGCCAGAGCACCGATGGGCTCGAGAATGGTGGGGTTGGCCTTGGGCATTGCTTCCTTGTAAGCCAGAATAGCGGCCAGCTTAAAGGCCATTTCGTTGGAGTC
>CAYROJ010000173.1:0-1793 GCA_964425865.1 uncultured Oscillospiraceae bacterium
GTGACCAGCAGATAGTGCATCACCGCCGCCAGGAAGCCGTAACGCCAGCCGTACTTGTCGGCAATGGGGCTCAGGCCGTTGGCATAGCACAATCCCACCACGATGGCTTGTGCATTGATGGCTCCGGTAAAAGTGCCGCCCAGAAGCTTTGAAAGCCATCCAAAGCCGAAGCTTGCGGCAATATAGCCGACCATGATCGGCCAGACATTGGCCGGATGGGAACCGGAATTACAACAGGCCAGCATACAGAAGATCACACCAAAGGTAACGCCGTTGAAGGTAGCACCGATCAGGTTATAGTAGCCCAGAATGAACAAGCCGTACACACCTGCATTCATCAGGAAGACCTGATTGCCGTAAGCAGAGGAGAAATTGGTGACCAATGCAGGATCTTTCAGCAAGTTCCAGTAATCCTTCGGCTTGCAGCCCAGCAAAAATGCAAGCAGGATACACAGGCCGAACACTGTACAGCAGAAAATATTCACCGTCATTCGGGATGCCACCGTCAAGTTGCTGGTCGCACCGGGCAGGTCGATACCGATGGTCTTATACAGGGTAGCCTGCAGGAAAAACGCTGTCATACCAATGGGCAGTGCGGCACTGTACAGGTCAAAGCCTTTGTGCACCTTGGGCGAATGGGTCAAACCGGCCGGCAGGAAAAAGCCGATGATCAGACCCACAAAAATTGCCAGTCCTGCACCCAGCCAGTGAAAGCCCACCACTTCGGAATAGGGATAGCGCAGCAGAAGATCGGAGATCAGAGGCGCAATACCAGTGGAGAAGAGCATGGCATTGACATTGGCGCTGAGCTTCTCCCGCTTGACAGCGCAGTAGAGCACCACGCCCAGCATGGTCGGCAGAATGTTCAGGGGGTTGATGCCCCAGGAGCCGAAGCCCACCGTCAGTAAAAAGGCCAGGGTGGAAACATTGGTGGCCGTAGCCTTTAACAGGCAGAACAGCAGCAAACAGAACAGGCCTACCACACCCATATTGAAAAAGGTAGCGGCGTAGCCGCCCAGGTCAAAGTAATTGGTGGAGACCTTGCAGGTAGATGTGAGAATTTTGATCCAGCCTTCAAAAAGAGTATCCCGGTCGGGCATACAGAAGGCAGCGATCAAAAAGCAGGCAGTAACAAATCCAAAAAACAGCTTTAAAAAGCTACTTTCCGACAGGTTTTTGATCTTTTTCATTGAATTATTCCCTCAATTAAAAGATAAAATGTCCTGTCCCGTTGGGACAGGACATTTTGTATCCTTCGTATTTTAGATGCGCTCGGCAGCTTCCACCACATGCTTCATCAGCACGCTGGTGGTAACAGAGCCAACACCGCCGGGAACGGGGGTAATGGCCTCGACAATGGGCTCCACTTCGTCGAACTTGGCATCGCCAGCGATACCGCCCAGGCCACCCTTGGCATTGAGCTTGTTGGCATCCCAGTTGATGGACACATCGATGACCACCTGACCGGGACGGACATACTCGGCAGTCAGACTGTTCAGCACGCCAGCAGCAGACACAATGATATCAGCATTGCGGCAGATCTCGGCGGTGTTGGTGGTCTTGGTGTGGCAGACGGTGACGGTGGCGTTCTTGCCCATGAGCATCATGGCAGCAGGCTTGCCCACCACCAGAGAGCGGCCGATGACGGCAGCGGACTTACCCTTGCAGTCGATGCCGTAGAAGTCCAGAATTTCCATGCAGGCAGCAGGCGTACAGGGAGCGAAGCCCAGATCGTTCAGGCCTTCAAACACACCGGCGTTGCTCATGTGGGTCATGCAGTCCACATCCTTCTT
>CAYROJ010000174.1:0-1775 GCA_964425865.1 uncultured Oscillospiraceae bacterium
CTTTGCACCCATTCTTCTCAGTCTGATCTTAACCATTGAGATTCACCTCCATAAAAATTTCAAAAATAAATTTTCTATATCGCAAAGCAATTTGCTTAGACGAACCATTTTACAGGCCCGGGAATCCACCCAAGCCGCCGAAGCCCTTCATGCGCTTCATCTTCTTGCCTGCGCCGGGGCCGGAGAACTGCTTCATCAACTTCTGCATCTGCTCGAAAGATTTCAGCAGCTTATTCACATCCTCCACTTTCAGACCTGCACCGGCTGCGATCCGCTTTTTGCGGCTGCCGCCGATGATGCTGGGGTTTTCCCGTTCCTTGGGTGTCATGGACAGGATGATAGCCTCGGTATGTGCCATGGCTTTTTCATCCAGCTGGATATTCTTCATGGCACCGCCGCCGGGCAGCTGCGCCAGAATATCCTGCACAGAACCCATAGACTTCATCTGCACCATCTGGTCGTAGAAATCCTGCAAAGTAAAGCGATTGGAGCGGAGCTTTTCCTCCATCTCAGCAGCTTTCTTAGCATCATATGCCTTTTCAGCCTTCTCGATCAGACTCAGCACATCGCCCATGCCCAAAATTCGGCTGGCCATCCGGTCGGGATGGAAGGGCTCAATGTCTTCCAGCTTTTCGCCCATGCCAACGAATTTCACCGGCTTTCCGGTAATGGCACGAACAGACAGGGCTGCACCGCCTCTTGCATCGCCGTCCAGCTTGGACAGCATGACAGAGTCAATATCCAGCCAACTGTTAAAGCTCTCAGCTGCATTGACCGCATCCTGGCCGGTCATGGCATCCACCACCAGCATAATTTCATCCGGGTGGACGGTTTGCTTAATATTCTGAAGTTCCTGCATCAGCGCCTCGTCCACATGAAGACGACCGGCTGTATCCAGGAACACCATGTCGTAGCCACGCTGACGGGCGTAGAGCACAGCTTCCTTTGCTGTTTCCACAGGATTTTGTGTGCCCCGTTCAAACACGGGGATCCCCAGCTTTTCGCCGCAAACCTTCAGCTGCTGGATCGCAGCGGGACGATAAATATCGCAAGCCACCAGCAAGGGATTCTTGCCCTGCCGTTTCATCAGACCTGCCAATTTGGAACCGTTGGTGGTCTTACCGGCACCCTGCAAGCCCACCAGCATTACAACCGTAGGGCCATTGGGGTTGATGGTGATATGCTTTGCATCGGAGCCCATGAGTTTTGTAAGCTCCTCATCAACGATCTTAACGATCATTTGCGCCGGGGTCAGGGATTCCAAAACATCCGCACCCACACAGCGCTCAGTGACGGATTTGGTAAAATCCTTACATACCTTATAGCTGACATCCGCTTCCAGCAGTGCCATGCGGATCTCACGCATAGCCTCCTTGACATCAGACTCTTTCAAACGGCCTTTGCCACGGAGCTTTTTGAAGGTTGCGGAAATTTTTTCGGTTAAGCCTTCAAATGCCATCGGTTTACTCCTTTAGTAGATCCAGAGCGGCTTTTATTTCGCAGACGGCTTCTGCGATTTTCGAGGATCGCTCCCCTTCCAGTGCCGCAATGGCTTGCTCCAAGCGGGAAACAGCAGCACTTGCCGCCCGATCACGCCGAACACAGCCAATATTTTCTTCCATTTTATGCAGCAGCGCCTCCGTCCGACTTAAATTGTCGAACACCGCCTGGCGGCTGACGCCCTGCTCTTGGGCGATCTCGCCCAGGGACATATCCTGATTGTAACGCATATCCAGATATTCCCGCTGCTTTTCCGTCAGCATTTCGCCGTAGGT
>CAYROJ010000175.1:0-1726 GCA_964425865.1 uncultured Oscillospiraceae bacterium
AAATGCAATAGACAATTCGCCCAATATTTGGTAGAATAATTTTACTGACAGAAGGAAAGGTATCACCATGTCCACTATTATTGAAATCACCGATTTTACCGCTCCGGAGCTGGATGTCTACGCCCGGCTGACGGAAGCCCAGCTTTTAAACCGCTTTGATCCTGCCAACGCAATGTTCATTGCCGAAAGCCCCAAGGTCATCCATCGGGCACTGGATGCAGGCTATACGCCTGTGTCCCTTTTGATGGAACGCAAGGATATTGACGGCTCTGCGGCAGAAATCATTGCCCGGTGTCCGAATACCCCGGTCTTTACCGCCGACGAGGATCTTTTGTGCAATCTGACAGGATACCATTTGACCCGTGGGGTTCTGTGCGCCATGCGCCGCCCTCCCCTACCCACTGTGGAAGAAGTCTGCCGAGGTGCTCGTCGGGTGGTGGTGCTGGAAAGTGTGCAAAATCCCACCAATGTGGGGGCAATTTTCCGTTCCGCTGCGGCACTGGGCATGGATGCAGTGCTGCTGACCCCCGGCTGCTCCGACCCTCTGTACCGTCGTTCTGCCCGTGTCAGCATGGGTACGGTGTTCCAAATTCCATGGACATTTATTGGAGATGATATCAGCCAGTGGCCTCATCCCGGTATGGAAAGGTTGCGTGAACTTGGCTTTAAAACCGTTTCCATGGCTCTGCGCAACGATTCCTACGCCGTGGACGATCCCCGACTGCGGCAGGAAGAGAAACTGGCCATCTTAATGGGCAGCGAAGGAGACGGTCTGACCAGTGACTCCATCGCCTCCTGTGATTTCACCGTTAAGATCCCCATGTACCACGATGTAGACTCCCTGAATGTGGCTGCTGCCAGTGCCGTGGCCTTCTGGGAACTACGCGCAAGATAAGGAGTACCTATGCAACTGCAACACGGACGGCCTGCCGATTGTGCCGGTCGCTTAGAAAAAGAAATTCGATGCTATGACCTGCTGGACAGTCTGGGGCTATCCTATGAACGGGTAGACCATGAAAAAGCCGACACCATGGAGATCTGCGCCGCCATCGATGCCGTTTTGGGCGGCCCGATCTGTAAAAATCTACTGCTATGCAACCGGCAGTGCACCAGCTTTTATCTGCTGCTGATGCCCGGCGATAAGGTGTTTAAAACCAAAGACCTGTCCGCCCAGATCGGATCTTCCCGCTTAAGCTTTGCCGACGGCAGCTATATGGAGCAGTTTTTGGATATCACCCCCGGCTCACTGAGCATTCTGGGGCTGATGAACGACCAGGAAAACAGGGTACAGCTTTTGATCGACGAAGATGTTTTAAAGGACGAATTCATCGGCTGCCACCCCTGCATCAACACATCTTCCCTGCGGCTGCGTACTGACGATGTGCAAAACATCCTCATTCCGGCGCTCAAGCATCCCCCCACCATCGTCCGGCTCCCAAAATATGAATAACAATAGGGCGTGCCTTCGCACGCCCTTCCTTTTTAAACATCTTCCGCATCCAGCACCCGGATGCCCCTTTCTTTTAACGCCTGCGCCAATGTGCCCATGCCATCGATCAGGCGACCGGAGAAAGTGCCGTCGTAAACCTGATGAACGCCGCAGGTGGGACTCCTGGATTTCAAAATCGCCAGATCCACATCTGTGTTTTCTTCCACAATTTTTGCCACAGCCTTGCGGATGGGTTCGTCAACCACCGTGCCTTCTTTGTTTATAAGCACCCCATCC
>CAYROJ010000176.1:0-1712 GCA_964425865.1 uncultured Oscillospiraceae bacterium
GCTCTGGGGTAGGCATTGTCCGCAAAGAGGATGAAGCTCAGCGCATCCACAATGTCGCCGTTGAGCAGAATATCCAGCTTCACCAGTCGGCTGGGCCGGTAGCCGATGAGCTCATAGTCCAGGCTGCCGTAGCCACGGGTACGGGACTTGAGGGCATCGAAGAAATCATAAATGATCTCGTTCAGGGGCATTTCGTAGTGCAGCTCCACTCTCGTGGCATCCAGATACACCATATCCTTAAACTCGCCCCGTCGCTGCTGAGCCAGATCCATCATATTACCCACATATTCCTGGGGAGCGATCAAATTCAGCTTTACAAAAGGCTCTTCTGCCAGCTGTATCTCCATGGGGTCGGGATAGTCCAGGGGATTGGCTACCATAATGACCTCTCCGGTGTTCTTGGTCACACGGTAGACAACATTGGGGGCGGTGGTAATGAGGTCCAGGTTATACTCCCGTTCCAGCCGCTCCTGAATGATCTCCATGTGCAGCAGCCCCAAGAAGCCGCAACGGAATCCAAAGCCCAGCGCAATGGAGCTTTCCAGCTCATAGGCAAAGGATGCATCGTTCAGCTTCAGCTTTTCCAGTGCCTCCCGCAGATCCTGATATTTTGCACCGTCTGCCGGGTACACACCGGAATAGACCATGGGCTGCACCGGACGATAGCCAGGCAAAGGCTCCGCTGCGCCGTTCTCCACGGTGGTGATGGTATCACCCACCTGGGTGTCCGCCACGGTCTTGATGGAGGCGGTGATATAGCCCACCTCGCCTGCACCCAGGCAATCCTTGGGGATCAGACCCATGGGGTTCATAATACCCACTTCCACCACCTTGTAGGTAGCGCCGGTGGCCATCAATTTGATGTCCTGACCGGGACGGATGGTACCGGCTTTTATCCGGGTATAGACGATAACACCCCGATAAGAGTCGTACTGGCTGTCAAAGATCAGCGCCTGCAAGGGGGCATTTCTGTCTCCGGTGGGCGCAGGAACGCCCTGCACGATCATCTCCAGAACGGCATGAATATTGATGCCGTTTTTGGCAGAGATTTCCGGGGAATCCTCTGCCGGGATGCCGATGATGTCCTCCACTTCCGCCTTCACTTCCGCAGGTCTGGCAGAGGGCAGGTCGATCTTATTGATGACCGGCAGCACCTCCAGTCCTGCATCGATGGCAAGATAGGTGTTGGCCAGGGTCTGGGCTTCCACGCCCTGGGAAGCATCCACCACCAAAATGGCGCCCTCGCAGGCCGCAAGGCTGCGAGAAACTTCATAGTTAAAGTCCACATGGCCGGGGGTATCGATCAGGTTCAGGGCGTAGGTTTCGCCGTCGTCTGCTTTGTAAGTAAGGGTAGCAGCGGTAGCTTTGATGGTAATGCCACGCTCCTTTTCCAGTTCCATGGAGTCAAGCATTTGCTCGGCACGAATTCGCTGGTCAATGGCGTTGCACTCCTCCAGCAGACGGTCTGCCAATGTGGACTTACCATGGTCAATATGGGCAATGATGGAAAAATTTCTGATTTTAGAAAGATCGGTCATATCTGATACCTCAAAATAAGGGATGTCCATCCCAGCCAATGGGGACAGTTCTTCATTCTATCAATTATAACGAATTTTTCCCAAAAAGTAAACTGTATGTTTTCAGGTTTTTTCGGAAAATGTAGCGTTACAATTGATGTGAGACTAAAAGAATAGAAAAAGGCGATTGAGTTC